>JAJYHP010000095.1 GCA_021784715.1 bacterium | reverse complement strand
GCGATCGCCCCGCTCGCACCCTGGTGCTCGCCCACGCGAGCGCGCTCGCCGAACAGATTCGCACGGCCGCGCGGCGCGCGCGTTTGCGCGCCCCATTTGTGGCGTTGCTCGGCGGGCTCGGCGAGGATCCACGTTTTGCGCGGGCTTTGCGCGGCGCATTGCGTTCGCACTTTGCCGGGGCGCGTCTTCGGCGAGCGCTCTGCGACGGTGCGCTCGGCGCCGCTCTTCTCGCCTTCGCCGAGGCGGGAATCGCCGCGCCGGAATTGTTGAGCGAGCGATGAACCCGCTCGACGCCATTCGCGGTGGCCTCATCGTCTCGGTGCAGGCGAAATCGGGGAGCGCGCTCGACGACCCCGGCGTCATCGCGGCGCTCGCGCTTGCGGCCGAGGAGGGCGGAGCCGTCGGCCTGCGGATTCAGAGCGCGGCGCATATTCGCGCGGTGAGAGCAAGGTCTCACCTGCCGGTGATCGGATTGGTGAAACGCGTGTACGACGGCTTCGAACCCTACATCACGCCGACGCTGCGCGAGGTCGCGGAGATCGTCGATGCCGGCGCGGAGATCGTTGCCTTCGATGCGACGCATCGCGCGCGTCCTGCAGGGGAGACGCTCGAACGGATCGTCGCCGAGATTCACCGATCCTCGCGAACGGCGATGGCCGATTGCGCAACATTTGAGGATGCGCGCGCGGCGCACGCGCTCGGTGCTGAGATCCTCGCCACAACGCTCTGCGGATATACCGCCGAGACGAGGGGGAGCGTCCTCCCAGCCCTCGCGCTCGTCGCGCGAATCGTCGACCTACAGGCGTTTACGATCTGCGAAGGCGGAATCGGGAGCCCCGAAGCGGGGCGAAGCGCGCTCCTCGCCGGTGCCGACGCCGTCGTGGTCGGCACGGCGCTGACCGGGATTCCCGCGCGCGTCGGGGAGTTCGCGGCAGCGTTGACGAAGTAAAGAGTGAGGGAAGGCTACCACCTCTAAAGTCGGTGCGAGCACCTCTCGCTCTTTCTATAGTTGAGAATAACTCGGGAACAATCGAAGAAGAGCGTCTCCGAACGATGCATCGTGAAAGGATAGTCGGTGATTGAGAAACAGTCCAGCGTGAAGGGGCTCGGCCCGGGCTTTTGGCCGTTCACGGCCTTTCTTTCATTGCTTGCCGTCGCGAATATGTATTTTTGGGCGGTGACGCCGCTCTCGCGTTGGATGCCCACGGCGGTAACCGTCGCCACGCAGATCGACGAGCTCTTCCGCGTCTTTCTTGCAGTCGGCATCGCGCTCTTCATTTTTATCCTCGGTTATGCGGTCTTTTTCTCGATCGTTTTTCGCGCGCGCAAGGACGATGCGCCCGACGCGCTCGGCGTTCAGATTCACGATAACCACAAACTCGAACTGTGGTGGACGGTCCTCCCCACCATCGCCGTTATTCTCATCTCTTGGGCGAGCGTTCGCGTGTGGTTCCCGATTCAGATCGCGTCGGCGGCGACGCCGGCCGGGCTCGTCGTCGAATCGATCGGGCACCAGTGGTTCTACACGTTCCGCTATCCCGGTATCAACGGCGAGGTTACCGGCAACATGCATCTTCCCGTCGGCGAACCGGTCACGCTCAACGTCAGTTCCGAAGATGTCATTCATTCGTTCTGGGTGCCGGCGATGCGATTGAAACAAGATATGGTGCCGGGGCTCGTGAACGTGATGCGCTTCACCACCGATCGTGTCGGTCGGTATCGGATTATCTGCACCGAATTCTGCGGTGTGAACCACGCGGTGATGGACAAACAATACCTCGTAATACAACCGAAGGCCGCGTACGACGCCTGGTACCATCAGTGGCAAGTGAAGAATGCGTCGGCGAGCAACGCGCTGCCGCAAATCTCTTCGGCACCGATCGATCTGAGCGACGGCTCCGCCGCCGCCGGCCAGGTACTCTTCTCGCAGAAGTGTTCGGCTTGCCACGCGATTGCGCCCTTCTCGCATCGCATCGTCGGCCCGGGGCTCAAGGGCGTCCTGCACGATCCCGCGCATCCCAACCTCCTCAGCGGCAAGCCGGCGACCCCGGCAAACGTCGCCGATATTCTTCAACATGGGCTCCAAGGCTCGTACGGCCAGATGCCCACTCAGGTGCAAAATGCACTCACCGATAAAGACATCGCAAACCTCGTAGCCTACCTCAACTCGTTGAAGTAGCGGGAGAAAGATTATGGCAGTAGCAGCAACTCACGTCGGCGGCGGTATCGCCGACCACGTTCACCCCGAGCCGCAAGGCTTCATCCGGCGGTACGTGTTTTCGATCGATCACAAGATCATCGGCATTCAGTACCTCATCACCGGCTTTATCTTTCTCGTGCTCGCCGGTCTTCTCGCCGAAGTCATTCGCACGCAGCTGATGAACGCGAACGGCGGCTTCGTCAGTAACAATACCTATAACGAGGTGTACTCGATCCACGGAAGCGCGATGGTGTGGCTGGTCGTCATCCCCTTGATGACCGGCGCCTTCGGAAACTTCGTGATGCCTTTACAACTCGGGGCGCGCGATGTCGCCTTCCCGTGGCTGAATATGATCAGCTTTTGGATGTTTCCGGTCGCGGGGTTGATGCTCTTTAGTTCGTTCTTGATGGGCGCGCCGGTCGCCGGTTGGACCGAGTATCCGCCGATGTCGCTGCAGGGCGAGGCCGGAACCTCGATGTGGTGCGCGGCGATCTTCTTAGTCGGCATCAGCTCGACGTTGACCGGCATGAATTTCATGGTAACGATCTTGAAGATGCGCGCGCCGGGCATGACGCTCACGCGGATGCCGCTCTTCGTTTGGGCGCAGTTGGCGACCGCACCGCTTTCGATGGTCGCAACCACGGCGCTCGCCGGAGCGCTTGCCGCGCTCTTCATGGAGCGCCAGTTCGGCGTCCCGTTCTTCGACCCGACCAAGGGCGGCAGCCCGCTGCTCTGGCAGCATATGTTCTGGTTCTACTCCCACCCCGCCGTCTATATCATGATCCTACCGGCGTTCGGTATGATCTCCGAGATTCTCCCGACCTTTGCGCGCAAGCCGATCTTCGGGTACAAGATGATCGCGTTTTCGTCGGTAACCATCGCCCTTGCAGGCTTCATGGTCTGGGCGCATCACATGTTTACCTCGGGGCTCGCGCCGTTCATGCAGCTTCCATTTATGTTGCTGACGTTCGTGATCGCGGTGCCGACCGGCGTGAAGATCTTCTCGTGGATCACGACGCTGTGGGGAGGGAAGATTCACTTCACCAGTGCGATGCTCTTCGCAATCGGCTTCGTCGTGCTCTTCGCGCTCGGCGGTATCACCGGTATCTTCCTCGCTTCGGTTCCGACCGATCTGCATCTTCACGGCACCTACTTCGTCGTCGCGCACTTCCATTACGTGCTGGTCGGGGGAAGCCTCATGGGCATCTTCGCCGGTTTCTATTACTGGTTCCCGAAGATGTCGGGGCGCATGATGAACGAGACGCTGGGCAAGTGGCATTTCTGGCTTTTCGTCGCCGGCTTTAACGGCACGTTCTTGCCGATGCATTGGCTCGGCTTCGAAGGGATGCCGCGCCGCGTCGCCGTCTACGATCCGCAATTCCAGTTCTGGAATCGCGTGGAATCGGTATCCTCGTACGTGATGACGATTGCGATTCTGCTCTTCTTCGTGAATATTCTCGTGAGCTTGCGGCGCGGAAAGAAAGCGGGCCCGAACCCGTGGAAGGCACGCACGCTCGAGTGGCAGATTCCGTCGCCGCCGCACTATTACAACTTCAAGCACGTGCCGACCGTCTACGGCTTGCCGTATGACTTCAGCGAGCCGCTCCCATACCGAGGGCTCGAGGACGAATTGAACGATGCCCCCGCTCCGGTTCCGGCCGGCGCTCACTGATCGCGTTTTCGAGGAAAGGTAGTAACGGTGGCAGTCGCCTCACTTCCCCATCAGCACGCCGAACACGCCGAGGGCGGCGTCGATCGTTTCTACGAGGAAACGCGCGACCTTCGGCTGACCGGATTCCTGTTCTTTCTCTTCAGCGACGTCGTGCTGTTCTCGGCGTTCATCTTCGCCTATCTCTATCTTCGCAATAGCGGCCAGTCGTGGCCGCCGCCGGGGATCGCTCGCCTCAACGTCGCCTTTGCGGCCTGGAACTCGGTGGTGCTCTTCGGTTCCGGCGCGACGATGCATTACGCGCTGGAGAATTGGAAGCACGGGAATTTCAATAAATATGCCGGCTTCCTCATTGCGACGATCGTGCTCGGCATCGCCTTCCTCGGCGGGCAAGCATACGAGTACACCCATCTCTATTTCGTCGATAAAATTTCGTGGGCGGGTAGCGGCATCTTCGGCGCATCGTTCTTTACGCTTACCGGGATGCACGGCTTTCACGTTGCCGTCGGCGTAGTCTATCTCACCGTATTGCTTCTCCAATCGATCCACGGCGTCTATACCAAAGAGAAGTATTTCGGTCTGACCGCAGGCACGTTGTATTGGCACTTCGTCGATATTATCTGGGTCGTGCTTTTCTCGATCTTCTATCTCATTTAAGGAGTTGCGTACGTGACTGGTCCAATGATTGCCAATATCGAACGGGTCGGCGCCATCGCCGGCGGTATCGTTGTGTTCTTCGTCTCTGTCGTCGCGCTAAAAAACGATTGGAAGACGCCCGGGCTCGACAATCAATTCTTTAAAATTATGTTGGCGCTTCTCGCGTTCGGCGCGTTGATCGCGCTCTTGGCCGGGGCGCACGTTCTCGGGAACTTCGGAAAGGCGGCATAGAGCATGCACGACAAACCAGAAGGGATCGATTTCTCCACCGTTCCGCAATCCGGCGGCATACCCAAAGCCGTCATCGTGTTGGTGGTGTTCGGCGTGATCGCCGTCTTTTCAATCGGCGCGGGCGTCATATTCAACGCCGGCTTCGGGCACGTGTGGCCCTCGCTGGAATCGTTGCGGATCGACCTCTCGAAAGCGTTCTAATTCGGGCCGCGTCGAGGCGCGATACCGATTGCCAGCAGCGGCAGCTCGCCGTCGGGGAGGACGCCGGTCGCCACGCCGTCGATGCGATGAATACCGGCGTACCTCGAGAACTCGAGGTGCGCCGGTATCATAATCGGCTCGAGATCTTTGCTGCCGAGAAACTCCCACTCGCAGGCGACGCTACGGTCCTCAAAAAGTGCGGCGACGTATCCCGAGGCCTCCTCGCTGGAGCGCTCGTCGGGGCCGCGATAGCGAACGTAGCCGTCGAGGATGAAGATCGGCTTGAAGGTTTGGAGATAGGCGATAAACGGCGCTATCAGCACGGCGACGAAATAGGCGGCGAAGGCAATCGCTCCAATGCCGAAGATCCAGGCGATCTTGATGAGATCGCGATCCGACGCGACGTGCTCGGAGCGCCAGATGATTCCCCACGTGAGAAAACCCATGAAGAACATCCCCAAGAACGGCTCGATCGCGATCGCCAAGCGCCCGCTTAAGCCACGCCAGACGATCCGCCGTTCGCGCTCGGTCCAGGCACGGTGAGCCAAGTGGCGGGAGTTACGGACGAATCGCGGCGCGCGCATCTGTGACATAGACACTTTATGAAACCGGCGCGGCTCGCTCGACGATGCGCCCGAACGGAAGTTTTGCCGAAATCGCCCCGAAGATGCTGCTCCGTTCGCCGAAGCGCGTCTCGATAAACGCATCGGCGATATCTTGCGGCGAGTAGCGGCGCATCAGCGCCGCCTGCCACAGCAACGCCAATCGCTCGACGAGCACGCGGACGCTTCCTTCGATCTCCTCGGGAGGGGCGGAGAGGTAGCGCTCGACCATCGCGAGCGCATCGCGCATGCGGCGGTCATCGCGGATCGGTTCGTACTCCGCGCGCAACGCCTCGATGCTCTCGGGTTCCTTGCGCAGCACGCGCAGGATATCGAGTGCGTTGATGTTGCCGGAGCCCTCCCAGACCGAATTGACCGGAACTTCGCGATAGAGTCGCGGCATCATCGACTCCTCGACATAACCATTGCCGCCGAGCGCTTCGATCGCCTCGCCGACGTGCGCGACCGCGCGTTTGCAGACCCAAAACTTGCCGATACCGGTGCCGATGCGTTTGAGGATCGCGGCGTTGCGATCGCCCTCCGCTGCGTCGGCGACATCGGCGAGCCGCAGAGCGAGCAACGTAGCCGCCTCGGATTCCAACGCGAGGTCGGCGAGCACGTTCGACATCGACGGATGCTCGGCGAGCGTGCGCCCGAAACTCATGCGATGGCGTGCGTGATGGATCGCTTGCGCGAGCGCTTGGCGCATCAGCGCGGCCGAGCCGAGCGCGCAGTCGAGCCGCGTTTGGTTGATCATCGCCGCGATCGTCGCGACGCCGCGCCCTTCCTCACCGACCGCCCACGCTTGCGTTCCGTCGAATTCGATCTCGGCCGAGGCATTGCTGCGATTGCCGAGCTTCGATTTCAGGCGTTGGATCATAAACGTGTTTCGCGTCCCGTCGGGGAGTACGCGAGGCAACAGAAAACAGGTTAGGCCACCCGGCGCCTGCGCGAGCACGAAGAAGATGTCGCACATCGGCGCGGAGCAGAACCATTTGTGCCCGACCAGCGTGTAGAGATGACCGCCGCCGGAGGCTCCCTGCGGGGTTGCCGTCGTCGTGTTGGCGCGCACGTCGGAGCCGCCTTGCTTCTCCGTCATCGCCATGCCGCAGAGAGCGGAGTTCTTTTCGGCGAACGGCGCCAGCACCGGGTCGTAGGTGCGGGCGGTGATGTGCGGTTCCCATTGCGCGGCAAGTTCGGGTTGATGACGGATCGCCGGTATCGCCGCAGCGGTCATCGAGATCGGGCAGACGTGCCCGGCCTCAACTTGGCTCCAGAGATAGAAGCCGACGGCGCGGCGCAGGTGCGGGTGCGGACGAGGATCGACCCACGCTGCGGCGTGCAGCCCGCGTTCGGTTGCCGTGCGCATGAGATCGTGCCAAGCCTGATGATAACGAACTTCGTCGATCCGCTCGCCGCGCGCAGTAAAAGCCTGCAATTCGGGCGGGAACTCGTTTGCCAATCGACCGCGCTCGATCCACTCCGCGTCACCGGCGAGCTGCCCGAGCGCGCGTGCATCCTCGAAATCGGCTCCGGGTGCGAGTTGCGCCAGCAGCTCGCTCAGCGCGCGATCGGTAGAGAAGAGATCGTAGCCCTCCAAGGGAGGGACTTGGTTGAAAACGCGATGGGTCTCCATCCGTTCATCGTTCGGCGGCCTCGCATCGGGGCCTCGCGAGGGCTCGCCGGCTACGCCACGCTTCCCTCGACGCTCTCGCTCGCGGCGCTCATCCGTTCGCGTTCCCGCGAATCGAGCCGGCCGGCGAGGAGAAACGCGAGGATGGCCACGAGGACGAATGCGAGGTACGCCGCGCGGAACCCCGCGTCGTGGTTGTGCCGTAAATCGAAGAGTCCGCCGGCGAGCGAACCGCCCACGAGTTGCCCGACGATCAGCGCTTGGCTCAGGAAACCCAACGCCGTCGAACGATGGGCGGCATCGGTGGCGTTGGTAATAATGTACCGCGTCGGTGCGCCCAGAAGCGCGCCGAAGCCAAGCCCGGCGACGAGCATGGCGACGATGCTCCAGAGCAGCGAGGTGAAGCCGAACGCGAAGATCGCCAAGCCCACGGCGGTAAACGCGCTTCCGAGCAGCAGGACGCTGCGGCTCCCGATGCGATCGAGCGCTTTTCCGGAGGCGGGAATGACCGCGACGAAGGCGAGCGCAC
>JAJYHP010000192.1 GCA_021784715.1 bacterium | reverse complement strand
GAAAGCCGCAGATTCGCTTCGGGATGCTCGAAGCATCGAACGTCTCGGTGGTGCGAGAGATGATGGCGATTCTCGGCGCGCAACGGGCGTACGAAGCGAATGCGAAGGGCGTCCAAGCCGCCGACGAAATGCTGCGCATCGCGGATAATCTCAATCGTGGCTAGCGAGATGAGCGCACCGGTGCTCGCAACGATGGAGAGCCTGCTGCTCGAAGAGACGCTCGCGCCGTTGGCAAAAACGCTCGGTCCGTTGGGTTCGGCGATCTTGCAGCCTTTCGCCGACGAAGTTGCGCGGCAGATGGGCGGCGCGCGATGACGAAGCGCGACGCGACGATTCTCTCGCTCGTTCCGCTGGTGCGCAGGCTCGCGCGCCGCGTGAAGCGCGTGGTGCGTCAGGCCGAGCACGAAGAACTGCTCGGCGAGGGATATCTCGCGATCGTGCGCGCGGTCGATCGCTACGATACCGCGCTCGGCATACCGCTCGAAGGCTATGCGGCGAAGATCGTTTTCGGTTCGATGATCAACGCCTTGCGTCGGCGCGATCCGGTCGGCGAACGCGCGCGCCGCGTACTGCGCGCCGTCGAACGCGAACGTTTCGCGCTCGCCGCGCGAGAAGGGGCGATGCCGAGCGAGCGGAGGCTCGAGGAACAATTTCCGCAGTATCGCGCGAGCGCCGCCGAGGTCGCCGAACGCAACCCGCTCTCGCTCGATTCACCGCTCCCCAAGTACGTCCGCGTTCCGGTCGATTGGAGCGGCGACCCGCTGCTCGAAGTGCTGCGTAACGAACGCCACGCCGCTATCGAAGCGGGAATCGCGCAGCTCCCGCGGCGCAAGCGCACCGTGCTCCTCGACCACTACGTGCACGGGCAGACGCTCGCCACCGTCGGCTCCTCGCTGGGGATCACGCGACAACGCGTCTCGCAACTGCACATCAGCGCGCTGCGCGAGCTGCGCACGCACCCGAAGCTCCATGCGCCGCATTGAACGCGAAGCGCTGCAACGCGCCCCGGAGATCGCCTATAACGATCCGCTCGCCGCGATCGCTCCGCACCTCGCCGAGATCGAATTAGAGGCGCCGCCCTTCTCGCCGGAGCGTCCGGAGTGGGCGCGCGATGCGCTCACGCTCTCGCGACGCGCGCGCGAGTATATCGCGCGCTTACGCCCGATCGCGCTGAAGGTGCTGACCTTCTGGGACCACGTTACGCGCAGTATCGCCGTCGACGGCGCTCGCCTCTCGATCGATGCGAGCGGAAGCTACCGCATCGCGCGGTGACGCGAACGAGCGTTAGACGTGCATCAAGAAGCCGTCGATCAGCTCCGCGAGCCGATCTCCGGCTTTCACCGCCGCTGCGTTCACGGCGTCGTGCCCGGTCGCCGGCGCTCCGGCGTGATTGGTGATGACGCTGACGCCCAAGGTATTGAGCCCACGATACTTGGCGACGATCGCTTCGAGCACCGTCGACATGCCGACCGCATCGGCGCCGATGGTGCGGAGCCAACGCGCTTCGGCAGGGGTCTCGTAGGTCGGCCCGAGCAATCCGGCATAGACGCCTTCGTGGAGCGTCTGCGAACCCGCAGCAGCGCGCATGTGTGCGCGCAACCGTTCGCTGTAGAGCTCGCTGCAATCGAGAAAGAGATTCTGCTGCGGCAAGGCGACGAGCGGATTGTGGCCGGTCAGATTGATCTGGTCCGAGATCAACATGAGATCGCCGGCGGCGTAACTTTCGTTGATCGCACCGGCGGCGTTGGTAAGCAGAATCGTTCCTGCGCCCGCTTCGGCAGCGAGCCGTACGGTCGCCGTGACTTGCTGCGCGGAGAATCCCTGATAGAGGTGGACGCGCCCCGCGAACGCCGCGACGCGCTTTCCACGCCAGACGCCGACCATCACTTCGCCAGCGTGCCCGAGCAGCGGCGCGATGGGGATGCCGAGCAACCGGTCATAGGGCAGCGCGGTAAAGCTCCAGTGTTGGTGCAACGCCGTCGAGAGCCCGGTTCCGAGAACGATCGCCACGTCGATCGTGCCGCCGGCGAGTTGTTCGATCGTCGCGGCGTCGCGCGAGAGTACCTTATCGGATGGGGCGCGTCGGTCGATCATGGTCGTACCTCCTTGTGGTTGTGCGTTAGGGTTCGAGAAGGATCGTTCCGGTCATCTCCGCCGGAACGGGTAGGCCCATCAAGGTTAAGAGCGTCGGCGCAACATCGCCGAGTTTTCCGCCGTTGCGCAACCCCACGTCGAGATCTGCAGCGACCAAGATGAGCGGAACCGGGTTGGTCGTGTGCGCGGTCAGCGGGTTGCCGGCTTCGTCGATTTTCTCTTCGGCGTTTCCGTGGTCGGCAGTGACGGCGAGCAAGCCGCCCGCTGCGAGCACGCCCTGCGCGAGGTCGGCGATGCAAGCGTCGAGGATCTCGCAGGCCTCGATCGTCGGCTCCCATTTCCCGGTGTGCCCCACCATATCGGCGTTCGCGTAATTCATCACGATGGCATCGAACGTACCCGACGCGAGCGCGGCGAGCGCCTCGTCGGTAATCTCGCGCGCCTTCATGCGCGGCTCGAGATCGTAGGTCGCGACGCTGCGGTCGGAGGGAACGAGCCTCCGCTCCTCACCGGCGAAGATCTCTTCGCGTCCGCCGTTAAAAAAATAGGTGACGTGCGCGTATTTTTCCGTCTCGGCGAGTCGCAATTGCCGTAAGCCGGCCCGCGCGAGGACCTCGCCGAAGGTGTTGTGTTGCGGCCGCGGCCCGAAGAGGACCGGATTGGGAAACGACTCGTCGTATTTCGTCATCGTCACGAAGCGGAGATTGCGATAGCGTTCGTCCTTATCGAACATCGTCGTCAGCTGGCGCGCGCGGTCGGGACGAAAGTTAAAAAAGATGCAAGCGTCGCCGTCTTCGACCGTGCGTTCCTTGCCGATCGCCGATGGAACGACGAACTCATCGCTTTCGTCGCGCGCATATGCATACTCCAATGCATCGGCGGCGGTAGCGAAGCGGCGCTGCGTCTTTCCGAACGCGAGCAGATCGTAGGCCGCCTGCGTGCGTTCCCAGCGAGAATCGCGATCCATCGCATAGAAGCGGCCGGAGAGCGTCGCGATCGCCCCTTCGGCTCCGAGCGCGGCGAGCCGGCTCTCGAGCGCATCGATGTAGCGGTGCGCCGAACGCGGCGGAGTATCGCGGCCGTCGAGAAACGCGTGAATCGCGAGTGGGACGCCTGCGGCGACCGCTTCGTCGACGATCGCGAACAGATGGGTGATGGAACTATGGACCTGCCCGTCGGAGAGCAATCCGAGCAGGTGGAGGCGCCCACCGGTGCGCCGGAGATGTGCGAAGGTTTCGACGAGCACGGGGTTCTGGGTGAATTCGCCGCTCGCGATCTCGTCGTCGATCACGACGACGCCCTGCGGCACGACGCGCCCGCTCCCAAGATTGGTGTGGCCAACCTCGCTGTTGCCCATGATCCCCTTCGGCAGGCCAACCGCTTCGCCGCTCGCTTCGAGCAACGTATGGGGATAGCGCTCCAATAGCGCATCGTAGTGTGGTAATCGCGAAGCGGCAATAGCGTTGCCGTGCCGCTCCGGGCGATAGCCCCAACCGTCGAGCACCGCCAACACGACCGGACGAAACTTCACGCAGCGACCGCCCCGGCGATAAGATCGGCGAACGATCTCGGGTCGAGCGAGGCTCCACCGACGAGGCCGCCGTCGATATCGGGCATCCGCACGTACGCGGCGGCATTCTCGGGCTTCATGCTGCCTCCGTAGAGTATCGGGATCTCGGCGAATGCACTCCGACGCTGCCGTATCGCAAGCGCCATCTCTTGCGCACGTTCGCAATCGCAATTCTTACCGGTACCGATCGCCCAGACCGGTTCGTAGGCGATGACGAGTTGCGCGGCGCTCTCGTCGTCGAGGGCTCCGACCGCGCCGTCGATTTGCGCGAGAACGTGCGCGACTGCATGCCCCTCTTCGCGCACCGCTAAACTCTCGCCGACCGCGAGGATCGGCGTCATTCCCGCTGCAAGCGTCGCCCGCACCTTCGCCCCGATCTCGGCGTCGCTCTCGCGCTGATAGAGCCGGCGTTCGGAGTGGCCGAGAATAACGTACGCAACGTCGAACTCGGCGAGCATCGACACAGCGATCTCACCGGTATACGCGCCTTCGGGGAATTCGCTGACGTTTTGCGCGGCGAGCGCGACGCGACGACTCGGGGAGAGAGCGGCGGCAGCACTTCCGAGCGCGGTAAACGGCGGCGCGATCGCGATGCGAATGTGCGGCGGTATCGCATCGGCAAGCGGAACGAACGCCTCAATGAAGGAACGCGTTTGCGACGCGTTCTTGTTCATCTTCCAGTTGCCGACGAAGAGCGGAGCGCCGTGACTCATGCGCGCTCTAATGCCGCGATGCCCGGAAGCGTGCGCCCTTCGAGAAACTCCAACGTCGCTCCACCGCCGGTGCTGACGTGCGAGACGCGATCGGCAAAACCGAGCAGCATCGCCGCCGCGGCCGCATCGCCGCCGCCGACGACCGTATAGCCACCTTTCTTGGTCGCACGCGCGATGGAATCGCCGACCGCACGCGTTCCGGCGCGATAGCTTTCTTTTTCGTAGACGCCCATCGGCCCGTTGAACACGATCGTCTTCGCGCGCGAGAGCGCATCGGCGTAGGCTTTCGCCGTCGCCGGGCCGATATCGAGAATCATTTCGTCACCGACGTCGTCGATCGAAACGACGTGCGAACGATCGTCGGCATCGAACGCCGGGGCGACGACCGCGTCGCTCGGGAGAAGAATCTGCACGTTCTTCCCGTCGGCCCGCACGAGTATCTCGCGCGCGGGATCGAGATCTTCGTCGCGCAGCGAGCTGCCGACGCGCACGCCCTTTGCGGCGAGAAACGTGTTCGCCATACCGCCGCCGACGCAGAACCCGTCGACGCGATCCATCAGGTGGGTAAAGAGCGCGACCTTATCGCGCACTTTCGCTCCACCGATCGCGCAGATGAACGGACGTTCCGGCGAACCCAGAAGCCCCGAGAGCGCGCGAATCTCCGATTCCAGCAACGGTCCCGCGGCGCAGGGCAAAAGGTGGGCGAGCGCCTCGGTCGATGCGTGCGCGCGATGCGCGGTCCCGAACGCGTCGTTGACGTAACAATCGCCGTTCTCCGCAAGAGCGCGCGCGAACTCCGCATCGTTGCTCTCTTCGCCGGGATGAAAGCGCACGTTTTCAAGCAGCGCGATGCCGCCGGGTTCGAGCGCCGCAACCGTCGAGCGCGCGGCTTCGCCGATGGAGTCGGTGGCAAAGGCGACGGGGCACCCCATTCGCTTCGCCAGCGCCTCGGCGACGACGCGCAACGAATAGCGCTCGTCGACTTTGCCCTTCGGGCGCCCGAGATGCGAGAGTACGATCGTGCGCGCGCCCTTCGCTTGCAGCCGCCGCAATGTCGGCAATGCCGCATCGATCCGCGTGTAATCGAGAATCGCTCCATCTTTGAGCGGAACGTTGAAGTCCTCGCGAAGGAGGACGCGCTTACCGGCACAATCGAGATCGTCGAGCGTCGCAAAGGCCATCGCGTTAGCCTTTGAGACTGTGCAGCACCAGCGACGTTAAGTCGGCAAGCCGGCACGAATAGCCCCATTCGTTATCGTACCAGGCGGCGAGTTGGATGAGGTCGCCATTCGCGTTGTTCAGCGAGGAATCGATAATCGAACTGTACGGCGATTTCTTGAAGTCGCTTGAAACGAGCTCTTCCTCGCAGTACTGCACGTACTCTTTCATCTCGCCCTGCGCGGCTTTGCGCAGAATGGCGTTGAGTTCGTCCTTCGTCGTCGCCTTCTTCACCTGAGCGACGAGATAGATCATCGAGACGGTCGGCGTGGGGACGCGCAGGGCAAAACCGTCGAAGGTGCCTTGAATTTCGGGAATCGTGAGGTAGAGCGCCTTCGCGGCGCCGGTGCTCGTCGGAACGATATTGGTGGCGGCATTTCGCGCGCGCCGAAGATCCTTATGCGGCGCGTCGAGAATATTCTGGTCGTTCGTGTACGAGTGAATGGTGGTCATGAACCCCTTCACCCATCCGAGCCCGTCGACGATCGGTTTGACCGCCGTGGCGAGACAGTTCGTGGTACAGGATGCGTTGGAGATAATATGGTGCTTGCTTGGGTCGTACGATTTTTCGTTGACGCCGAGAACGACGGTGAGGTCTTCGCCCTTTGCCGGAGCGGAGATGATGACTTTCTTCGCGCCGCCGCCGTCGATATGCGCCCGCGCTTTCGCGGCGTCGGTAAAGAGGCCGGTCGATTCGATCACGACGTCGACGCCGTGCTGCTTCCAGGGCAACTTCGCCGGATCGCGTTCGGCGATAACGGCGATCTTGCGTCCGTCGATCGTCATTTCGTTCGCCGTCGCGGAGACATCACCGGGGAAGGTGCCGTAATTGCTATCGTGTTTGAAGAGGTGCGCGCATTCGGCGGCGCTGGTAAGATCGTTGACCGCAACGATCTCGATCTCGGGGTGGCGCTCGATGAGCGCTTTCGTAAAGTTCCGTCCGATGCGGCCAAAGCCGTTAATGCCGATGCGCATGCGTTACTCCGTTGTAAAAGAAAGCACGTCCAGAGCGCCCGCTGCGAAGGCGGCGAGCCGCTGACCCGTACTTCTACCGGGTCGCGAGCGGCCGCCCCTTCCTTTCGCGCCGGCCTTCACGAGAGGAGACTCCTCAGTCGCCCTCGCCCTCGCCGCGCAGGCGTCCGAGATGACGCGCCAGCGCCGAAAATCGGCTCTGGACCGTCGGTTTGGAGATCGGCGGCTCGCAGCGGGCCCCGAGTTCGGCGAGCGCCGCTTCGGGATATTTCAGCCGAAGCTCGGCGATCTCGCGTAAGGCCGGCGAGAGCGCCTTCAGGCCGTGTTCGCGCGAGATTTCCAAGATGAGTCGGCGTTGGCTCGCGGCGGCGCCCGCGCTGCGGTCGAGGTTGGCGGCTTCGGTGTTGACGAGGCGGTGGATGCGATTTTTCGTTTCGCGCATCGCGCGAATATCTTCGAGCGCGAGCACCGTACGGTACGCTCCCACGAGCGTCAGGAATTCGACGATGGTATCGGAGTGCTTGTAGTAGAGTACGTCGCGCGTCTTTCGCTTCATGCGCTTAGGCCGATAGCCCAGCGCGCCGAGCAGCGACGAGAGCCGCGTAGCGAGCGTCGAATCGTGCGGCGTCAATTCGAGATGGTACCCGGAGCTCTCCGCCGCGAGCGAACCGACGGCGAGAAAAGCCGCACGCGCTTCCATGATGCGGTCGCAACGCCGCGCCGGTTTGTGCATCGGGACAAGCAGCTCTTCGGGAATGCGAATGCTGTAATCGACGCCGCCGCGCAGCCGCTTTACCGGCTGCGATTCGATCACGTAGGCCTTTCGGTCGGGGAGTAGCGACCAAAAGAGGCGCGCGACGGCGTTTCGTTGCGTGTGAAAGCGCCCTCGTACCGCCCCGTAGGTGACGAGCGCTTCGAGCAACGCCGTGCGACAGTGAGCGGCACTCGGTATCTCGCGGGCGAGGGCGTCCTTCGCGTCGGTCGAGAGCGATGCGTTCATCGGAGCGATCTCATATCCACTCGTCCGGTTGTTTGCGCCGCGTATCGAGAACTTCGTAGAGCGAGGCCGGAAGGAGCGAGGGCGTGACGCGAAGCGGAACGTCGAGAATGCGAACGGTAACGACGCGATTGACGTAATGGATTTCCAAAACGTCGCCGGCG
>JAJYHP010000065.1 GCA_021784715.1 bacterium | reverse complement strand
TGACGAACTTGTGAGCCACGTCCGGGTCGGAGAAGTATCTTACCGCCTCCAGGAGCGTGGTCGGGACCTTGGTTTCCATGCTTCCATCATATACCTAACTGGCACTTCCGTCAAGTATATAACGTCGCCTATATAGTACTTTACCCTCATGATCGACCGTGTGAATGGGCGGCGCTACGCCCTCGAGCTCATCGGAGCGCTCTTCTTCTATACGCTCGGATTATTCGTGAGCCTCGCGCTCCTCGGACGCCCCGAGCTCACCTCGCTGGAACGAACCCTCGCCGCCTTGCTGCCGATCCCCGGCGTCATGCTGCTCTTCTGTGCGCTGGCGCGCCACGTCGCCCGCATCGACGAACTGCAGCGACAGATTCTCCTCGAGGGCATGGCGGTCGCCGGCGGGCTCACCGCGATGCTCGCGATCACCGCGACATTCGTTGAGAACGCGGGCATCGCCGGCCCGCCATCGTGGGCTTGGTTCGTCTGTTTTATGGCGATTTTCCCGATCGGTGCGGCATACGCTCGCCGCCGCTACGAGTGAAGAATCATCTACGCGTGTTGCGGGCGGAGCGCGAACTCACGCAAGCCGATCTCGCCGATCGCATCGGTGTCTCGCGTCAAACCATCGTGGCGCTCGAAGCCGGAAAGTATGCGCCCTCGCTGACGCTGGCGTTCAAACTCGCAAAACTCTTCGATCGGCCGGTCGAAGGCGTCTTCGATCCCGATTCGTTCGAATAACCGAGCGGATAGGCCGCTTGGAGGATGGCGCCGTGCGGCCGCTTGCGCTAGGATCGACGGCGATGCGCCACCTCATTACCGGCATACTGTTCGTTGGTGCGCTTTGTCTCGCGCCTCCAGCACGTGGTGTCGCGGCGGCGGATCCAGCACCGAGCCCCTCCCCGGCGGTCTCCGTCGGCGGCGTCTATAGTATCGCCGCGTTTCATACCGACGGCGTCAACCCTACCGGAGCGCTCGACACGAACAACGGCGTCGATTTGGCGAACCGGGCCGATATCACGAACTTGCTCGTGACGGTAAGCGCCGCGAGCAAAAAACTTTCGCTCGCTGCGACGTTGGGCGCGTACGCCTTCCCTACCCTCGGAAGCGCGCTCGACCCGACGTTACAAGCCCGCAGCAATACCGCACTCTTCGGCGCGCTACCGCTGCTCGATATTTCGTACGCCCCGAACGCGCATCTTTCGTTCTCCGTCGGGAAGCTCGCGACGCTCCTCGGCCAAGAATCGGTGTTTACCTATCAAAATTTCAATATCGAACGCGGTATCGGCTGGGCGCTCGAGCCGACGATCTCGCGCGGGGTTCGCGCGAATTATAGTAACGGCCGCTGGAGTCTCGCACTCGAGGACGACGACGGTTATTATTCGGGGCATTACGGAACGCTCGCAGCGCTGTTCGGCTATGCTTTTTCTGCGACCGATTCGCTCTCGTTTGCGACCTTCGTTCCTCCCGCGTCGAGCGCGCCGAACGAGACGACGAGCATCGCCAATAAAACCGAATACGATCTCATGTATGCAACCCAACTGCGAAAGTGGAATCTGCAGCCCTATCTGCTGTTCGTGAATTCGCCTTCATCACCGTTGCTCGGCTACGCTCGCGACGAGCGCGCCGTCGCCGCCGTCGTGCTGGGAAGCTATGCGGCGTCGCCGAGATTCTCGCTCGGTTTTCGCTACGAGAACGCGCGCGATGCAAGCGCCGCCGGCGATTCCGGAGCGAACGCGGATCTGCTCGGCTACGGCCCGGGCAGTGCGATCCAAACCTTCACCCTCACGCCGACCTATCGCATCGGCACGCTTTTCTTGCGCGCCGAGCTCGCCCGTGCGAGCCTCGCTGCGAACGCCCCGGGGCTCGGCTTCGGCAGCGCCGGCAACGGGCACACCCAAACGCGCATCGGCGTAGAAATCGGAGTCGAACCGTGATCCTGTATCTGCTCGCGCTCGTCGCGCTTTCCGTCGCGTGCTTCGGCCTCGCCGAGCTCTACATCCGCGCGACCGGGAGGTTGTAGTGGGTTCGACGATCGATATCGCGGTATGCGTCCTGCTCACGGTCGCCGTTCTCGCCTATCTTACGTACGCGATGCTGCGCCCCGAGCGCTTTTAGGAGTCGGCGATGACGTTAACCGGTTGGCTGCAGGCCGCATTTGTTTTCGCGATGCTTCTCGCGCTCACGAAGCCGCTCGGCTCGTATATGTTTGCGGTTTTTACGGGCAAACGCACCTTGCTCTCGCCGTTGCTTGCCCCGGTCGAGGGGGCGATCTATCGCCTCGGCGGCGTGCGCGCCGACGACGACATGTCGTGGCAGCGTTACACCTTCGCCATGCTCGCTTTCTCGCTCGTTTCTTTTTTCTATCTCTTCGTTTTGTTGCTGGTTCAGGGGTGGCTGCCGCTGAATCCACAGCACTTTCCAAACCTATCGCCGGGCCTCGCCTGGAATACCGCGGTCAGTTTCCTCACCAACACCAACTGGCAGTTCTATTCCGGGGAGAGCACGCTGAGCTATCTCTCACAAATGGCCGGGCTTGCATGGCATAATTTCGTTTCGGCCGGTGTCGGTATCGCCATCGCCATTGCAATCGTGCGGGGAATTACCGCAAAAGGCGTTTCGACGATAGGGAACTTTTGGGTCGATCTCACGCGCGCGTGCCTGTATATTCTCCTACCGATCTCGACGTTGCTCGCGGTCGTCTATATCTGGCAGGGCGTCCCGCAGAACTTCACTCCCTATCGCACGATAACGACCATCAGCGGCACGAAACAGCGCATCACGGGCGGTCCGATGGCATCGCAGGAAGCGATTAAGAACGTGGGTACGAACGGGGGCGGATTCGTCAACGCAAATAGTGCATCGCCGAACGAGAACCCGACCCCGCTTACCAACGTGCTCGAAATTCTTTCGATTCTTCTCATCGGAGCAGGCCTGACCTATACGTACGGAAAGATGGCGGGTGACGTCGGGCAAGGGTGGGCGCTCTTTGCCGCGATGTCGGTGCTTTTTATCGTCGGGTTCGCCGTCATGTACCATGCGGAGGCTGCAGGGAATCCACTCATGCATCATCTCGGCGTCGGCGGCGGCAATATGGAGGGGAAGGAGAGCCGCTTCGGCATCGCCGGCTCCGCGCTCTTCGACGAATCCTCCACGGCGACGTCTTGCGGTGCCGTGAATGCGATGCTCGATTCGTTCATGCCGCTCGGTGGTTTGGTCGCGATGGTGAACCTGCAACTCGGCGAAGTGGTCTTCGGCGGCGTCGGGAGCGGGCTCTACGGCATGCTCGAATTCGTGGTGCTCACGGTATTCATCGCCGGGCTCATGGTCGGCCGCACGCCGGAGTTGCTCGGCAAAAAAATCGAACGGCGCGAAGTCCAGCTCGCGCTCTTAGCCTTTCTGGTGACGCCGCTGATGGTGCTTTTGCCGACGGCGATCGCGGTCTTGATTCCCGCGGGAACGGCGACGCTCGGCAATAGCGGCCCACACGGGTTCTCGGAGATTCTCTATGCCTTCACGTCGTCGAATGCCAATAACGGCAGCGCATTTGCAGGGCTCGGCGATAACCGTTTCTATAACATCGCGACGGGCGTCGCGATGTTCTTCGGACGCTTCTTTATGGCGATCCCGCTCCTCGCGCTGGCGGGCTCGCTCGCCGAGAAAAAAGCGGCGGCTGCAGGCGGAGGAACGTTCTCGACGAGTTCGACGACGTTCGTCCTGTTGTTGATCGGCACGATTCTCATCGTCGGGGCGCTCACGTTTTTGCCCGTCGATGCGCTCGGGCCGATCGCCGATCATTATTTGCTCCATTCCGGGAGAACGTTTTAATGCCGCACCGCCATCCGCACGCCCCGCACGCGAACGCGCGCCCGCTCTTCGAGCGCGCGATCGTTCGGCGCGCCTTGGTTGACGCTCTTGCAAAGCTCGATCCGCGCGTTCAACTACGGAATCCGGTGATGTTCGTCGTTGCGGTCGGCGCGCTCCTAACCAGTGCGTTTTGGATCCGCGATCTCTTCACGCGCGGCGGCGCAGTCGGTTTTGATTTCGCGATCGCCGCCTGGCTCTGGTTCACCGTGCTGTTCGCGAATTTCGCCGAGGCGGTCGCCGAAGGGCGCGGCAAAGCGCAAGCCGAGCACTTACGGCGCACCAAGAGCGATACGATCGCGCGCCGTCGCACCGCCGATGGCGAAAGCGAATCGATATCCGCGAGCCGGTTGCGCCGGGGCGATATCGTCATCGTCGATGCGGGCGAGATCGTGCCCGGCGACGGCGAGATTATCGAAGGCGCGGCGACGATCGACGAATCGGCGATCACCGGAGAATCCGCGCCGGTCGTGCGCGAAGCCGGGGGCGACCGCAGCGCGGTTACCGGAGGCACGCGCGTCCTCTCCGACTCGATCGTCGTGCGCATCGCAACGAACCCCGGCGAGAGTTTCCTCGACCGGATGATCGCGTTGGTTGAAGGGGCGCAGCGACAAAAAACGCCGAACGAAATCGCACTCTCGATCCTGCTCTCGGCGTTAACGATCGTATTCGTTCTCGTCGTTGCAACGCTCGCGCCGTTTCTGTCATTTGCAGGCACGCATGCAAGCGTCGTCGTGCTCGTCGCCCTTCTCGTGTGTTTGATCCCGACGACGATCGGCGGCCTCCTGAGCGCTATCGGGATCGCGGGGATGGATCGCGTCATGCAACGCAACGTCCTGGCTACCAGCGGCCGCGCCGTCGAAGCATCGGGCGATGTCGATACGCTCTTGCTCGATAAAACGGGAACGATTACGCTGGGAAATCGTCAAGCCTCCGAGATTCTCGTTGCGCCGGGCTGCGACGCCGAGGCGGCCCGGCGAGCGGCGTTGCTGTCGTCGCTCTCCGACGAAACGCCGGAAGGGCGCTCGTTGATTACCCTCGCTCGCAGTCTGCTCGGCGACGCCGCCGAGAGCGCGCCGCAAGGATCGACGTTCGTGCCGTTTAGCGCGTACACGCGGATGAGCGGCATCGATCTTCCCGACGGTCGCAAGATCCGCAAGGGCGCGCCGGATTCCGTCGTAACGTGGTGCAAAGAATTCGGTTGCGGCAACAACCCGCTTGCCGCCGATGTCGAGCGCATCGCGCGCCGCGGCGAGACGCCGCTGTTGCTCGCCGTCGACGGCGAAATCGTGGCCCTGATCGCGCTCAAAGATATCCTCAAACCGATGATGAGCGAACGCTTCGCTCGTCTGCGCGCCATGGGCATCCGCACGGTAATGATTACCGGCGACAATCCGTTGACCGCCGCTGCAATCGCCAAAGAGGCCGGCGTCGATGATTTTCTCGCCGAGGCGACACCCGAGGCGAAAATGAATTTAATCAAGCGCGAACAATCGGCCGGGCGGCTCGTCGCTATGACCGGCGACGGCACCAACGACGCACCTGCACTCGCACAAGCCGATGTCGGCGTAGCGATGAACTCCGGCACCCAGGCCGCGAAAGAGGCCGCAAACATGATCGATCTCGATTCCGACCCGACAAAATTGATCGAGGTTGTCGAGATCGGCAAACAACTGCTGATGACGCGCGGAGCGCTTACCACTTTTTCGATAGCCAACGATGTCGCGAAGTATTTTGCGATCCTGCCGGCCCTTTTTATTGCATCCTACCCGGCGATGGGGGCGCTCAACGTCATGCACCTCGCAACCCCGCAGAGCGCGATTCTGTCGGCGGTGATCTTCAATGCGCTCATCATCATCGCGCTCATTCCGCTGGCGTTACGCGGTGTGCGCTACCAGCCGCGCGGCGCCGCCATCGCTTTGCGTACGAACGTCCTCATCTACGGCCTCGGCGGAATCATCGTCCCGTTCGTGGGCATTAAAGCAATCGATCTGCTCTTGCAAGCGCTTCATTTAACGGGGTAAGGCATATGACGAAGCACCTCTGGACGGCCCTTCGCATGACGGCCATCTCGGTCATCATCTTCGGTTTTTGCTACCCCGTCGCGATATGGGGTATCGGTCGCGTGGCGTTCCCATGGCAGAGCGGCGGTTCGTACGTGCGCGCCGATGGACGTGTCGTCGGCTCGGCGATCGTCGGAGAATTATGGCGCGGGCCGCGTTACTTCCACGGACGACCGTCGGCAGCGGGGAAAGTCGGCTACGACCCGACGGCGACGGGCGGATCGAATCTCGGGCCCGATTCGCAAGCCTTGCTCGAGCGCGAGATAAAGGCGATCGGGCGCTTACAACGTGCGAACCCGGGCGCCGGGGCACCGCCGATCGACTTGGTCACCGAGAGCGGGAGCGGAATCGACCCGGATATCTCGCCCGCCGATGCACGCTATCAGGCCCCGCGGATCGCCGCAGCGCGTAAGCTTCCGTTACGGCGGGTGCTCGCGCTCATCTCGCAGGAGACGCAGGGGCGGACGCTCGGCATCTTCGGCGAACCGCGCGTCAACGTGCTCGCGCTCGATCTCGCCCTCGATCGGCTTCGTTAACGACGCGTCAGCACGATGAGCTCGCGCGCGCCTGCATCGAGGATGCGGCGCGCGAACGCGTTGCGTTGCGGCCAGCGCGGCTTGCGTAGCGTGGTCGCGACGGCGACGACCGTTTCGGGGACGAGGCGAGCGAGTTCGATAATTCGCCGCGGTGCGGCGGCGGTCGTCTCTTGCTGCCAGCCCGCGCTCTGCCGGTGCGTTTCGCGCTGTAGCGCTGCGATAAGCTCCGGGTCGGCGGCATCGCGCGGTTCGAGGATCATCGCTACCGAAAACTCCACCCCCAAGCGCGCGGCGACCTGGCTGCACCGGCGAATCAACGCCTCATCTTCGCGACGTGGCCCGACGCAGAGGAGCAACCGTTCGAAGGGAACGCGGTGGCGTTCGCGGCTGCGCGCTCGCGCCGCTTCACGGAGTGCGATCTCGCGCAGCGCCGCAAGATTCTCGACGCTAAAAAAACCGGAGAGCGCCCGTTCCGCCCGCTCGGGCGGATAGATTTTCCCATCGCGCATGCGTTCGCGAAGCGTATGCGGCGAAACGTCGATGAGGATGACCTCGTCGGCGAGCGAGAGAATGCCGTCGGGAAGCGTCTCGCGAACGCGCGTTTTCGTCAGTCGGAAGATCGTATCGTTGAGCCCTTCGAGGTGCTGCACGTTGAGCGTCGTCAGCACGTCGATGCCGGCTCGCAGAAGTGCGAGCACGTCTTCGTAACGCTTGTGCGTGGAGAGACTCGGAGCGTTGGTATGCGCGAGCTCGTCGACGAGTGCTACTTGCGGATGCCGTGCAATCGTCGCGTCACGGTCGAGTTCTTCGTAGCGAATGCCGTCTTTGGTGACGTATTTTCGCGGCAGCACCGAGAGGCCTTCGAGCATACGCTGCGTCTCCGGGCGACCGTGCGTTTCGACGAATGCGGCAACGACATCGACCCCGTCATCGAGTAATTGGTGCGCGCGGTCGAGCATCGCATAGGTTTTTCCCGATCCGGCTGCCGATCCGAGATAGACCGTCAATCGACCGTAGCGTTCGTTCGCCGCGCCGAGTTGCGCATCGAGACGTCGCGGTTGCACGGGATCGGCTAAGAACGACTGTTCCGGATCGATGACGAATACATCGCGTTCGAGTGCGCGATTGACGAGGCGGCGCGCGAATCCGCCTCTCGGCACGATCATTAAAGAAGCTCGAACGCGATCGAGATCGAGGGTAGCCGGGTCGATTCGCTCGCTCAAGAGCTCGGCATTATTGTGCCGTGCGGCCTCGTTGAGGTCGGTAATATCCGCGTCTCCGAGCGGCCGCACTTCAAGCGCG
>JAJYHP010000071.1 GCA_021784715.1 bacterium | reverse complement strand
GCAATATTTCGGCGGCGGCGCGCTCGCTCTATCTCGCGCAATCGGCGGTCTCCGCACAGCTCGCCCAGCTCTCCCGTGCCGTTGGGGCCCAACTGTTGGAGCGCGTTCACGGCCGCTGGGAGAGCACGGCGATCGGCTCGATCGTCTACGAACGGGCGCGCCAGATGCTGCAAACGGCAGAGATGATGCGGCGCGATATCGATGATGCAGCCGAAGCCGTGAGCGGCCATATCGTTATCGCCTCGACCAGAACCGTCACGGACACCGTTCTCCCGAAGATCCTTGCCGGTTTCTACCTACGCCATCCCGATATTCGCGTGGAGGTCATCGCCGGAAATCGAAGCGACGCGGAGCGAAGGCTCGCCGCCGACGATGTCGATATCGCACTCGTTGCCTTGCCGTTCGGCCGGAAAGGCTTGGAGATTCATCCGTTCGGGCGCGACCGGCTTCTCCTCGTGGTTCCACGCGCACATCCTCTCGGCGAGCGAACGCACGTGCTTTTTGAGGAGATTGCGGCAGAGCGCTTCGTCATATTCGAAGAGGGCGCAGGTACGCGGAGTTTACTCGAAGAGCGCCTGGGGACGCGCTTCTCCGAACTCGACATCCGCCTCGCACTCAACAGTAACGATGCGCTCGTCGAATCGGTGCTCGCGGGCCTCGGCGTAACGTTCTTGCCCGAACGCGTGGCCCGCCGTTGGGAGAGCCTCAGCGTGCTCCGCGCAGCCGAGGTCGAGGATCTCGATCTCACGCGAACGCTCGCTGCGGTACTGCGCGAGGGAGTGCTGCACTCCCAGGCAACGCAGCGATTCCTCGACTTCGTGATGATGGCCGGTATCGAAGAGTTTGATAGGGGCGCAAGCGGCTCGATCGCACCGAAGAGCTAATGAACGGCCTATGACTCCCGAGACGTTTGCGCTCGATCTTTTCTATGGGGCCCTAATCGGCTTCGCCCTCGGCCTCACCGGCGGGGGCGGATCGATCGTCACGCTGCCGGTGCTCGTCTATCTCGTCGGTGAATCGGTTCACGAGGCGATCGGCACGTCGCTTGCAATCGTCGGAGGGATCGCCGCACAGGGTGTCTTTTCCCAACGTATCAACGTTCGCTTCGGCAGCGGCCTGGTGGTCGGTCTCTTGGGAATCATCGGCAACGTCCCCGGTTCGCTCCTCGCGGCACACGTCTCGAGCCGCGCCCTCTTATTACTCTTTGCAGGCTTCATGTTCGTCGCCGCCCTCGCGATGTTTTTTATTCGGCTACCGAAACATATCGAGGGGCACGAGCCGCATTGGGGCGTCATCGCGGTCGTCGGCGCGGTGCTCGGCTTTCTTACCGGGTTCCTCGGCGTCGGCGGCGGTTTTCTCATCGTTCCCGCACTCGTCTTTGCGCTCGGTTACTCGATGCAAAACGCGATTGCCACCTCGTTGTTCGTCATCCTCGTCAACACGATCGTTGCGCTGGCATCGCGATTCGGGAGCGCGCCGGTCGATTGGATCGTTGCAGCGGTCATTTTTTTGGGCGGTCTCGCCGGCAGCGTCCTCGGAAGCTTCCTCGCCAAACGTACCGCTCACCAGCAACTTAAGGTGATTTTCGCGGTTTTCGTCATGTGCGTGGGGGCATTTACCGGTTTAAGCGCGCTCCACATTATCCCGATTAGCGTAAAGTAAGAAAGGCCGCATCTTGGCACGAGAAATAGCACCGACCGATGTTCCCGAGAAAGCCCGCAACGGAGCCTTTCTTCTCGACGTCCGCGAACCCGATGAATGGGCGGAGGGGCACATTGAAGGTGCGACGCTGATCCCACTCGGTCAACTCGCTGCACGGGCGAACGAACTCCCCACCGATCGGGAGATCATCTGTATCTGCCGCTCGGGTGCTCGCAGCGCACGCGCTCAAGAGGCGATCGATCGCAGCGGCCACTTCGCGGCAACCTACAACATGGCCGGCGGTATGTTGCGCTGGGTTCAGAGTAAGCT
The DNA here is from genome assembly GCA_021784715.1 of bacterium. The sequence continues at coordinate 5,790 of JAJYHP010000071.1, read as the reverse complement.
CCCCGTGAAGACCGGCGCTTAAGCGGGCACTGCCTCAAACAACTCATAGCCTGCCTCGCGGTAGGCGTTGATACCCCCGTCGATACTGACCGCGTCAAATCCGGCGGCTTCGAGCAACGAGGCCGCGACGCTGGAGCGGTAACCACTCGCGCAGAGCGCGTAGACCGGTCGCGTTCTATCGAGTTCATCGATGCATTGCGGCAAGCGATCGAGAGCGATCGTCACGGCATGAGGTATCGCGCCGGATGCGATCTCCGTCGGGCGGCGCACGTCGAGCACTTGCAGTTCGCCGGAGCGTTCGCTCAGCAAGCGAGCAAAGCGTTCGACATCGAACTGTTCTATCGATGCCGTTGGAAAGCCGGCATCTTTCCACGCCTCGATGCCGCCTTTGAGCGCGCCACGCACCTGCGAAAAACCGACGCGCGCGAGGCGTAACACCGCCTGCCCGACATCGTGCGCGTTCTCGGCAAGGACGATAACGGGACGTTGAAAATCCAGCAACGTACCGGCCCACGATGCGAACTGGCCGTCGAGACCGATATTGAGCGAGCCGCGAATGTGTTCGGGAGCGTAGATCTCCGAGGGCCGCACGTCGAGCAAGAGCGAGCCACTCTGGATCAGCGTCGCCGTCTCGGCTGCATCGAGGGCCGGCACGGGATGCTTGGAAAGCGGAAGCGCGCCCTCGCGATTCATTGCCGCATCTTTAGAAAAATACGCCGGCGCTTCGGGGAGCCCGAGCGTCATCATCGCTACGAATTCATCTTTTCGCATCGGTTTGAGCGCATAGTTCTCGCGACGTTGCGCGCCGATCGTCGACCAGGTCTCTTGTGAAATGTTGCGACCACAGAGCGAACCGGCACCATGCGCCGGATAGACGAGCACGCGGTCGTCGAGGCGGAGAAGTTTTTCGTGGATCGTATCGTACATCATCGCCGCCATCTCCGCAGGGGAAAAGCCGACGGTTCCGGCGAGATCGGGACGTCCGACGTCGCCGACGAAGAGCGTGTCGCCGGTAAAGAGCTTCGGTGCGGCTTGAGGATCCGACGTATCGGTGACGAGAATCGATATGCTTTCGGGCGTGTGCCCCGGCGTCTCGATGACGCAAACTTCGAGCGCTCCCACTTCGAAAATATCGCCTTCGCGAGCGGCATGGTGTTCGAAGCGAGCTCCGGCACGTTCGCCCACCACAATTCGGGCACCGGTTCGTTGCGCGAGCTCTCGATGCCCGCTGACGAAATCAGCATGGAGATGCGTCTCGAAGACGTATCGAATTTCCAATTCTTGACGCGCTGCCTCTTCGATATAGAGATCGACATCGCGCTGCGGATCGACGACGATCCCCATACCGTCAGAGCCGAGAAGATACGATGCGTGCGAGAGGCACCCGAGATAGAATTGCTTGAAAAACGTCTTCGCCATATTATGCCTTCCCCTTGAGCATCAGGTTCCAGTACATCCACGGTAAGCCGTGACGCTTGAGCATATACATGCTCCATCGTTCCTTCGCCGTATCGATCAACGGAATCGACGGCGTCGGATTCCCGTCGTAGTCGAACTCGGCCAAGATCAGCTTTCCGTAGCCCGTAACGAGCGGACACGATGCGTACCCGTTATATTTTGCAGGAAGTGCTTTCGATGCCGCGTGCGCGAGCAGATTCTGGACCAACACGGGTGCCTGTGCGCGAATTGCAGCACCGGTTTTCGAATTGGGCGTACTCGACGCGTCGCCGATCGCGAAGATGTTCGGATAGTCGGGGTTTTGCAGTGTCGCGGGATCGACCCGCAGGTACCCTTTCGTCGGGCCGTCACTCGCGGCGAGAAGCGCGTTGTTGCGAATAAAGTCGGGAGCGCTCTGCGGCGGAACGACGTGGATCATATCGAACGAAAGCGTAACTCGTTTTTTCTCCGGGTCGTTGAGCATCTCGAAGGTTGCTTCGCGTTTGGCTCCATCGACGGCAACGAGATTGTGGCCGAACATCGTCTTGATGCCGTAGCGTTCGATCACTTTGTCGAGCGGCGCCTGGTAATGCTTGACGCCGAAGATCGCCGGCGTCGCCGAGGCGTACACGACCTCGGCCTTTATGCCGTGTTTGCGAAAATAATCGGCGGCGAGATACATAATTTTCTGGGGAGCGCCGGCGCATTTTATCGGCCCCGCCGGGAAGGTGAAAATAGCGCGTCCGCCTTTAAAGTTGCGGATATACTCCCAGGTCTTCGGTGCGAGTTCGTAGGCGTAATTGCTGCTCACGCCGTTTGCACCGAGCGTATCGGTGAGCCCGGCGACGGCATCCCAATTCAACTGCAGCCCCGGAGCGACGATCAACTCGTCGTACTCGATTCGGCGCCCATCCTCGAGCACGACGGCGTTCGCGTTGGGTTCGATCGCCGCGACGCGGCTCTGAATCCACGTGACGCCGCGAGGAATGACGCTTGCCTCGGGGCGCGCGGTCTCGGTCGGCGGCAGGATGCCCGCACCGACCAGCGTCCACGCCGGCTGGTAGTAATGGGTATCGGAGGGCTCGACGATGGCGATTCCATCGCGTCCGGCGTTCCGAAGGCGGGCGGCAACGGAGATGCCTGCGGTCCCTCCACCGACGATCAGCGTCGGGTATCGTACCTCCAGCGCGCTTCCGCGCCCGCTTTCGTGCAGCACCGGTGCTTGCATGGTCCCCTCCTCAGCAGCCGAACTATTAAGGTTCGCAGTGGTTTCTGCTGAGGTTCGCCTAACTGCCCGGGTAGTACTTTTCTCGCAGTATCGTATTTGACGATACTCGCTAGCGGCATGGTGCGGGGGGCCTTACCGGGCCGCGAAAGCGGCGAATCGCCCTTAGCGGCCGAGCCCGTGCTCGATGAAGAATTCGAGGACGCCGTTCGCTCGATCCGGCGGCATGTGTCCGCGCGTATAGAAATAGTAACTATCGAAAGCCCATTTCATCGCATGTGCGAGCGGCCCGCTCATCGTGATGTCGCGCGTCCCTCCGAAAAGCGTATCCGAGAGGATGAGCGTTGCATCGGCGCCGCCTTGGTTCATAATGCAGAACACCTCCGGCCGATACGGCGGCACCACGCCATTTCCGGTGAGCGCGCGCACCAGCGCCGCGGCAGCAATATCGGCTTGAGCGATCGCAATGTGTCCGAGCTTCGGCATCGAGAGCGCGGTGCCGTCGCCGGCAGCGAAGATGTTCTCATGGTCGAGGTGGCGCATCGTTTCATCGGTCGGAATAAAGCCCCGCTCGTCACCCAAACCGCTAGCAGCGATCGCGCGATTGCCGACGTACGGAGGAATGACGATCGTGAACGCGCTCTCGATGCTCGATCCGTCGACGAACCGCACGCGATCTCGTTCGATTGCGGCGAGCTCTTTTGCAACCACCACCTCGATACCGCGCGTCTTCAACATCGGCTCGATTGCCGCATGAACCTTCGGCCCGACGTCGTCGAAAAACATCGCGCCGGGGCTGAAGGCCGTTATCGTGCTTGCTTCGCGAAGTCCGCGACGGCGCAGCTCGCGATCGAGCATAAAGACGATCTCTCCGATCGGCCCCTCGCAGGGCGCTGCGAGGTTCGGCACCACGACTCGATTACCCCAAACGCTTTTCGCCGCGCCGACGATCACTGGACCGCCGCGAAAAGCGCGCACCGCGGTCGCAAGACGGGGCGCTTCGGTGTCGTCGCAGACCGAAAAGCCGTACTCTCGAAAACCGGGAATTGCATCGTAGTCTTTATGCGCGCCGACGGCAAGCATGAGGTAATCGTACGACAGCCGCTCGCCGTTCTCGAAGAGGAGCGCGTTCTTCGCCGCATCGATGCCCTCGACACTGCGTTGGATGTAGTTCGCTCCATGCCGCTCGACGATAGGCCGCACCGGAACGAGGGCGTGATGCAGCGATTTTCCGGCAAATGCGACCTCGGGGAGAACGGGCCGGTCCAGGCTGCCGTCGCGCGGTTCGACGAGCGTTATCTCGATATTCTTCTGTTGTTGTAGACGATAAAACATGCGAAGCCCGGCAAAACCGGCCCCAACGATTACCACCTGTTTCTTCATACCTTGCCGCCTCCGAACGCTTTTCCAGCCTTCCCTTAAGGCAGGAAAAACCTTCTCTCATCTCGCAGCGATGCGACGATGAGAGTTCCCGCTACCAGTGATGACGCATCGGATCGCCCTGAAGGCAAGCCAATGACGATCGACGAGATTGCGGGTATAGCCGACGAACTCGAAACCGCATCGAGCACCGAGATATTGCGTTGGGCTCTCGCGCGCTTCTCGGGATCGATCGTTGCGGCGTGTTCGTTTGGAGGGCCGAGCGGAATGGTGTTGCTCGACCAGCTAGTTTCCCTCGACCGGTCGATTCCGATTTTTTATATCGACACCGGACTTCTCCATGCAGAAACGCACGAACACTGTCAGAGGGTGGCCGAACGCTATGGCATCGCACCGTTGGTAGTTTGCGCCGCCGTATCGCTTGCCGAGCAAAACGAACGATACGGCGACCGTCTCTGGGAGCGTGACCCGGATCGTTGTTGCGAGATTCGGAAGGTCGACGCGCAGCGAAACTTTCTCGTTGGCTATCGCGCGTGGATATCAGGCATCCGGCGCGACCAAACGCCAACGCGCGCTCGGGCACGGGTCGTAGAATGGGATGAGGCGTTCGATATCGTGAAGATCAACCCGCTCGCTCGCTGGAGCGACCAGGAGATTTGGCGATACATTCAGGAACGCAACGTTCCCTACAATGCACTCCACGACCGGGGCTATGCAAGCATCGGCTGCGTCCCATGCACGAAACCCAGCGTCGCAGGAGACCCTCGAAGCGGAAGATGGCCGGGGCACCTCAAGACCGAGTGCGGAATCCACGGCCGGTGAAACGCTCGCCGCTTCTGCTTGCCCTTGTCTTGCTGGCCGCATCATCGGGCGGGCTGACACCGGCGCCCGGGAAAGCGGTCATCACGCTGACGGCAAAGCCCGGTTTCTGGTCGGAGCCCGCCGTTGCGGTCGATCCCTCCGATCCGCGCCGCGTAGTCGCCGCTTATCAAGTCGGCGGACTCGTCGATTACTCGCGCGATGCGGGGCGCACGTGGAAGAGCGTTACGGCCGTGCCGCACGACCATCGTTTGATCGACGGCGACGTATCGGTTGCCTACGATGCGCGCGGCCACGCAATTCTCTGCTACATCGCCTTCGACAAGCTCGGCACCGAGAGTTATTGGGCGCATCACGCAACGCGCAACGGCATCTTCGTCGAGCGCTCGAACGACGGCGGCGCGCACTGGTTGCGACGCGCCGTTGCGGTGAAGGCTCCGGTCGGTCGCCCGAACGTCTTCGAGGATAAGCCCTACATCGTCGCCGACGACACGCGTGGGCCCTATCGCGGCAACCTTTATATCGGATGGACGGAGTTCCATCGCGCGTACTCCGAGATGCTGTTCTCCCGTTCGACCGACGGCGGCGTATCGTGGACGCATCCGATACGGATCAGCACGCAGAATGGATTGCCGCGCGATGACAATGGGGCGACCGAAGGATTCGATGGGACGGTCGGGCCGAACGGGACGCTCTACACGGTTTGGCAAGACGGCACCCATATCGTGCTCGCGGTTTCGCGCGACGGCGGCAAAACGTTCGCTCCGTCGCACGCAATTATCAGCGTTCCATCGATGAATTATTACGTTCAGGGCTATCAAGGTCGTGAAGTCAACGGTTTCCCGCAGATCGCCATCGCGCCGAAAACGCGACGCTTGTTCGTTACCTGGTCGGATTACCGCTACGGTGAAGTCGATATTTTTAGCGCG
>JAJYHP010000024.1 GCA_021784715.1 bacterium | reverse complement strand
GAGCGAAGCGCGAGCGATGCTCTCCTCGCTCTCCGGGCGCGAACACTTGGTACACACCGCCGTCGCGATCGCGTTTCCCGGCGGGGGGCCCGCGAATGAATTTTGCGAATCGACGCGCGTGCGTTTTCACGAACTCGCCGACGATGAGATCGACGACTATATCGCGAGCGGCGAACCCTTCGATAAGGCCGGCGGATACGGCATTCAGGGGCGCGCGGCGGCTTTAGTCGACGGTATCGAGGGCGATTTTTACACGGTGATGGGGCTTCCGCTCGGGCGCGTGATTCGCACGCTTCGCGCCCACGGCTATCGTCCCGGCAAAGAAGGCATGGCACGTGCGCACTGACGAGCGCAAGTTGCTCGTGCTGCTCGCGATCGTCATCGCCGCGGCGTTGCTCGCCATCCTTCAGGTTCGAGCGCAGCGTGCCGGCGAACCGAGCCCGATCGCCGTCACCGCATCCTATCTCATCGCCGGCTCCGAAAACCTCGTCACCGGCATCGGGAACGCCGTCGGCGGGAGTGCGAACGCCGTGCTCTCGTTTCCGTCGTTACGCGCGCGCAACGCAGCGCTCGTCACGTCGAACCAAGCGCTGCTCGAACGGAACGCCCGGCTCCACCAAGAGCTCGCCGACGCGCTCGCGATCGCCGGTATCGCACGGCTGCGCGACCGGCATCCCAACGGAATCGAAGCTCGCGTTATCGGTTTTCCGCCCGAGGGAGCGACGCGCAGCATCACCATCGACCGCGGTTCGCTCGCCGGCGTTCGCCGCGACGACGGCGTGATCGCGCCAGGGGGCGTCGTCGGTCACGTCACGCAGGTCACCCCGCTCGATGCAACCGTGCTGCTCGCAACGGATTTCTCGAGTCGCATCCCTGCAGTCGTGCGGAACGGTCGCTGGTGGGGCATCGCACGCGGAAACCTGCAGAGCATTCGCCTCGATTACGTCACGCTCGACGCGCCGCTTCGCATAGGAGAGGTCGTCGTTACCGGAAACGGGCGCACGTTCCGCGCCGGGATTCCGATCGGTCGCATCGTGAAGATCGACCGCAACGATTCCAGCCTCTATCAGACCGCAATTCTGAAACCATCGGTACGCTTGAATGCCCTGGATCGACTCCTCGTCGTTGCACGGTAGGGAGCCCGAGACTCCCTACCGATACCCCGCGTGGTGGCACGTGACGCTCGCGGTGTTGCTCGCGCTCGCATTCCAAGCGAGCTCGCTCTCGCTCCTTCGTTGGAAGGACGTTCCGCCGAGCGCCGTCCTGCTCGTCGTCGTCTGGTATTCGGCGCGGCTCGGGCCGCAACGCGCGGCATTTCTCGGCCTCATCGCCGGGCTCTGCGAAGACCTGCTATCGGGAACGACCGGCGCGTCGTGGATGCTCGCAACGCTCGCCGCAGCGGTGTTGACCGCGCTCCTCGCGCAACGTTTTTTCAGCAACTCTCCGCTGCTCTACGCGGCGCTCGCATTCGTCGCGACGTTCGTGCGAAACGCCGTCTTCTGGGCGGTCATGCAGGCGACCGGCTCTCCGTTTGCATGGAGCGCGTTGCATTTTCACGACGCGATCAGACAGGCGATTCTCGATTCGCTGCTGTTAGGAATCTTCGCTTGGTGGTACCGCTCCAGACATCGCGATAACGCATGAGAGATACCGGCATTTGGCTGCGCCAACGTTTCGAACGCCCCCTACGGCGGCTCATCGGCTTCGCGCTCTTTGCCGTGCTGGTCTTCGCGGTACTCTTGGTGCGGCTCGTCGACGTGCAGATCGTCCACGGAGCGGAGTACCGCGCGCAGGCCGAAGCGAACCAAATTCGGCTCATCCGCGTCGCCGCGCCGCGCGGCCTGATCGTCGATCGCCACGGCAAGGTGATGGTGCGCAGCCGCCCATCGTTCGTGGTCGCACTCGTGCCGTCGCTCGTCAAACATCTTCATTCGGAGCTGGAGAGCGTCGCCACCACGATCCATCTTCCCATGGCGAAGCTCGAATATCGGCTCTATCATCACCGTGGCGTCAATTACCGCAATTTCGCCGAAGTGCAAACCTACGAACCCTACGGCCCGGTCGTCCTCGCTCGAAATCTCTCCGTCGCCGACGTCGCGCGCCTCTCCGAATTACTCGCCGATCTGCCGGGAGTCGATATCGAGGTTCAAGCGGTGCGCGACTATCCGTACAACAACGTCGGGTCGCTGATGCTAGGATACGTCGGCCTCATCACCGCCTCGGAGTATAAGCGACTGCGGCCATACGGATATTCGCCCAACGCGATCGTCGGCAAGGACGGCCTGGAGTACGAATACGATCGCTACCTCCGCGGCCGCCCCGGCGGACAACGCGTGGTGGTCGATGCCGCCGGAAACGTCGTCGCGGGCGATCGCTTACCCGACAAGGCACCGGTTCCGGGCGATACGTTGAAGCTCTCGGTGAGCCTGCGACTCGAACGCATCGTCGAGAGCGCGCTCGCCCACGGCGTGCAGCGCGTTCAGCGCGGCGAATCGGTCTCAGGAGCGGTCGTCGTCGAGGACCCGTGGACCGGCCGCATCCTCGCGATGTCGAGTTACCCGGATTACAATCCGAACGATTTCGCGCTCGATCGTTCGCGGAAAATTTCTTTCTATCTCACCGACCCCGCACAGCCACTCTTCAACCGCGCGATTGCCGCCGCAACGCCGACCGGGTCGACGTTTAAAATGGTTACCGGATCGGCGGCAATTACCGTCGGCGTCATTCGTCGCAACCAAATCGTCTACGACAACGGCGCATGGAATTGCGACGGATACATCGCGCGCGACATCGTCTCGGGCGGGCTCGGATACACGAGCTTCGTACCGGCGCTCGCGGCTTCGTCGGACGGCTATTTCTACCGTCTCTCCATGGGGCTCGGGCTCAAACGCTTGCGAAAATTCGCCTTGCTTTACGGCCTCGACGCGCGCACCGGCATCGATCTTCCCGGCGAGAGCAAAGGAAATTGGCCGACCAATGCGTGGATGATGAAAAACTACGGCCTACCGCAGGAGCCGAGCGATGCGTGTTTTCTCGGCATCGGGCAAGGCGCGATGCAAGCGACGCCGTTACAGATCGCCAACATCGCTTCGGCGGTGGTTAACGGCGGTACGCTCTATCGCCCGCACATCGTGACGCAGATCCTCACCCCCGACGGCCACATCATAAAGGTTTTCCCGCCGGCGATCATCCGGCACGTTCCGGTAACGCAGAAATCGCTCGCGGCGGTTCGCGCCGGTATGGCGCAGGTCACCTCTGCGGTCGGCACCGCGTACGGGCTCGCGATACCGGGCTTTCCGTTTGCGGGCAAGACCGGAACGGTGGAGACCGATGGCGGCAACGGTCCGAATACCACCTGGTTCGTTTGCTGGGCACCGTTGAAGCACCCGAAACTCGTCATCGCCGTATACGTCGATCGCAGCGGCGGCTACGGTGCGAACGTCGCCGCGCCGATCGCGCGAAAAATTATGATCCGCTACTTCCGCCTGAAGGTATAGCGTCGATTTTCGCCAGCTCGGCGAGGGCTTCGTCGAGCAAGGTATCGAGCACGCGATCGTTATGCGTGGCGACAACGCGGTGGAATTCTGCGACGGGAAGTTCGCAGAGCAGGGCGAGGCTCTCGGCCGCGCGCGCGCGATAGCGGGAGAGAATATCGTACTCTTCGCCGCGAACCAGGAGCGTGGTCGGCAGCAACCGCGCGTTGATGACCCAGGGAAGCGCCGCGCCGATCGGCTCGTTTTCCAAGCGACGGCGCAGATCCACGAGCTCGTCGAGCTCGACGCTGCCGGCGAGAAGGAGCGCGCTACCGGTTGCAATCGGCATCTCCGCGCTCGCCGGAGCGGCGAGAAGGGCATCGAGCAGCGAGCGCAGGGCGATGCGCCCGGCGCCATCTTCGATATCTTTGCTCGAAACGACGGGGCGCGGCCGATGTAACGTCATCACCAGGCGCGAGATCGGCGCGTTCATCGCCTCGCGCGCATCACGGAATGCCGCTTCGAGCGCGGGCGTCGCTTCCATCGCGCTCTCCGGGAGCAGGCGCTTGAGGGCGATGAGATGACGTAGCATGCCGCCGCTATCGGCGCGCTCGATGGTGCGCAGTTCGTCGCGCACCCGAAGGTGCGCGAGATCGAGAAAGACGATCGAACGCGCGCCACGCGGCGGCAACGCCGGCGCTTCGGGCTGCGAACGCTCGCCGGCCGGTTCGACGACCGAAAGGTCGGGAAAGAGCGCGCGCAACGTTCTCGCCATCGAGGCTCGCCGTTCGTCGTCGCAACCGCCGAGATAGCTCTCCACCGCCGCGCGCTCGCCGCGCGCGATCAACGCATGAGCGGCGGCCGTAGCGACCACCTCGCTCGGATCGCTCAATGCGTGCGCTAACAGCGCGGCACTGCGCTCGTCGCGCCGTTCTTCAATCGAAAAAATCATGTCGCAGCGCGCGGCTTCGGGAAGCATTGCAAAATCCGCCGCCTCACGCGCGCCCCACGCCGCCGCTTCTATCGCCGAGGATGACGACGCCGCTTGGGGGAGAGCCTCGACCGGTGCGGCCCGCTCCGCTGCGGTCGATTCCGCGCGCGGGAGCAATCGAGCGGCGAACATGATGAGCGCACCGACGATGAAGAGCGCGAGGATCGCAATCCCGATATTCATCGCGTCGAAAGGCTCGCGAGGCTCTCGCGCAGATCGGCGAGAGCGGCATCGAGCCGTTCGTCGCTGGTGCGCGTTAAGCGATCGAGAAACGCCGAGGGCTCGCACGAAAGGAGCGCTTCGAGCGCCGCGCAGAGTGCGGTGCGATAGCGCGCGACGGGGGCGCGTTCGTCGGGGAGCAGGTGCGCGAGTGCGAACCAGGGCAGCGCACTTGCGTGCGGCGCTTCGTGCAGGCACTCCACCAGCGCGCGCAATGCGTCGCCGTCGAATCGGCCGCTCAACGATGCAACCGCTTCCATCGGCGGCACCGGCTCTCCCCGCGCCCGCACCGCATCGGCAATCGCGTCGGCGATCGCGGTGCGAACCGTCGGCGTTTCGAGCTCGCGTTCGACCATCGCGTAATGCGCGATACGGAGTTTGATAAACAGTCGATCGAGCGATTCGCGCAACGCGTCGCGCAGGCGATCGAGCGAGGGCAACGGCGCCGCGCCGATCGCATCGGGAAGCAAGGCGCGCAATGCGAAGAGATGTCCGACGAGTTTTGCGGGGCGGCTCTCGCCGAGTTGTCGTTCGATCTGTGCCAGACGCTCCGGGCTCAACACGACGATCGTACCGACCTGCGTGCGCACGATCTCGCTGGCGAGACGCCCGGGCGGTACGCTCTCCGGATTCGTCGGGGGAGCCTCCGCGCGCGCGATTTCTACGCGCGGTGCCTCCGCCTCGGGTGCGTTGGATACCGCACGCGGGCCGGCGAGCGAACTGCCGACGATGCCGTCGAGCCCGAAGGGGAGCCCCGCAATCGATCCAGCGAGCAGCGGCGTCGCGCGCACCTGCAACGCATTGGAGAGAATTTCGTTGCTGCGTTCGCCATCGTAGGAAATGCGCGCTTTCCGCACGATTTGCTCGCCGAGTTGGAGCTGGTTGTGTGCAATATCGCGCCACCGAATGACCGCTTCGACACCCGGTTCGACGGCGGTAAAAACGATGCCGCGCCCGGCGGCAAAAGGCGGCAACGTACCGACGTCGCGGACCGGCACGCCGTTCACTGTGGTGGAATTGGGAACGTAAATGACGATCTGCGGCTGCTCGATCGCGATTTCCACGCGACGCGCGGTACCGTCGCCGCCGTTGCGCAGATGCAAGGTCCAATCGATGCTCTCGCCGGCTTCGACGCTCTCGGCGGGCTCGCTCTGGAACGTTCCATCTGAAAAGTCGGGTTGCGCCGTCGTCGCGATGGTTATCCGTTCGAGTTGGAGCGGTACCATTGCATCGGCGGTCACCACGCCGTCGAGCGTGAGCGGAATTTCACGCGCGAGGCTGCGCAGCAATCGAATGCCGATGCGTATCTCGGCGCTCCCGCCCGCCGCAATCTCGCCGACGAGCAACGCGGAGTTCGATCGGGTCGCTCCCTCGACGCTTTCGATGCGCGCCTCGGGCGCCGGAAAGAGCCGAACCGCAACGTTGCGCGCCACATCGCTCCCGACGTTTTCGAGATGGAGCTCGATCTCGGTGAGGCGATTGGGGCGCAACGGTTCGTTCTCGCGTCGTTCGAAGCGCGAGCGCTCCGGCGAGAAGAACGGATGCGAATCGACCGTCCAGCGAATCTCGCCGAGCGATCGTTCTTCGCACTCCTGCGAGGCGAGCGCGACGCGCAGCACCGCTTCGGTGCGATCGGGGAGCGGGCTCTGCAGAAACGCGCAGAGGCGAAACCGCCGGGCGCTATAGGCATCGAGCGCACCGAGTTCGAGACGGTTCTCGACGAGCGCGCGCGGCGTTTCTTCTTCGAAGATTTCCAGCGCTTCGAGTTCGGGATCGACGACGAATGAGAGCAGCGCTTCGTGGGCGGCGGCCGATCCGCTATTCGCGATCGCGATCTCACCTTCGACGCGCTCCCCGGGGCGTACCGAACCCGCGCCGATGCGCGAGAGACGATTCCGACGCGCTACGAAATGCGGGCGCGAAACGACGGCGAGCCGTCGTTCGAAAAATCGCTCGCCGAGCGCCGCAAAGGGCTCCCACGCAACGCGCGCGCCGACCGAAAGCTCGCGACCCGCCGGTTGCGGCGATACGAGGATGAACTCGGCGGAGAGCTCCGCCGATTCGCCGGCGTCGAGCGCGCCGATATCGAAGCGCAAGTTCTCGCGTTTGCGTTCGCGTAACGGCGCGCCATCGAGTTGCGCGCTCGCGCGAACGTACGAAAGTGCGGGATCGACCGCGAACGCCACCTCGACGCGCTCGGCGCGCGCGTTGCCGTCGTTCTGCAGCGAGATCGAGGCGCGCAAGCGATGACCGGGAAGGACCTCCTCCGACGGCTCGACGCGCAGCGCATTCCCCGGCCCCGAAAAATCCGGCGCGGCGGCGACGCTCAGCGCGCTTTCGGGAAGATCGAACGCGACGCTCTCTTGCGATGCGATGCGCGCTTGCAATCGGATCGTCGTCGCGTCGGGGAGCGGAGAATCGAGGCGCACGCGATACTGCAACGTCGCCGTCGCCCCCGAGGCGAGCGTCCGCGCGACGACCGGCGCGTAGACCCGGTCGAAGGCGATGCCGAGTTCGCCCTCAAGCTCCCGGCCGTTCACGCGCACCGAGCCCGGCACGTACTGCGTGTGTTCGGGAATCGGCGCGAGAACGACGACGTCGTGCGCGCTCGATTCTCCCACGTTGTGAACGCGGACGGTCACGCTCGCCTCGTCGCCGGGATGGAGATCCCCACGCGCTTCGAGGCTCGCGGTGCTGCCGGGATTGCGCAGATTCGGTTTACTGCGCGCGATCAAGCGAACGACGTTTGACCCGACCGGTTCGAGTTCGGAGCTGGCAACCGCCGCCTGAATCTCGACGGTACTGCCGTTCTCTATCGCCCCTGCGACGCTATAGCACAACTCGATCCGTCGCCGCTGCCCGGGCGCGACGTCGCCGATCCCGGCGCCCGCCGAGGCGAGCAGCGGCGTGCTGCCCCGTTCATCCTCGAGCAACTGCCCGTCGAGCGTCGCGGAGCCCACGAGATAGACGAGCCCCTCGGGGAGGTTCAAGCGCGCGCGCACCCCGGTCGCCGGGGCGCCGCCGTGGTTGGTAAAAGTGAAGGCCGCGCGCACCGTCATCCCAGGTTCCAACTCACGTTCGGGCGAAACGTCGAGCGTTCGAAGCCCCTCGGGTAACGTCGGCGATCCCGGAGCGAAGATTTCCGCAAGGGTGC
>JAJYHP010000100.1 GCA_021784715.1 bacterium | reverse complement strand
TCTCCCTCCATGTAGCCGATGGAGTAGAGATGGATCAGCGCACCGACGCCGGTGATAATGCAGGCCCACAACAGCGAGAGCGGATCGAGCAAAAGTCCGAGATGGAAGCCGGGCATCCAACGCACCAGCAGTTGATCTGCGCCGAGCGCACCGTTGAGACTCTGCGTGCCGGCTCCCCACGAAGCCACCGTAAGAGCGAACGCAACGAAAGCGATCGCCGTCGCCAACCAGCCGGCGGCGCGTTTTAGCTGCGGGCCGAATGCCCAGCAGAGCAGCGCTCCGACCAGCGGGAGCAGCCACAACGCGACGAGCAGCGGGTAATTGCCGACGACGCCCATGACGTGTTCGGGGTTAGCCATGGAGCACCCGAACATCGTCGACATCGACCTGCGGCGCCGAACGGAAGACGACGACGACGATCGCGAGTGCGATTGCAGCCTCGGCCGCCGCAACGGTGATGACCAGGAAAGCGAAGATCTGCCCGGCGTTATTGAGCCATGCGCGAGCAAAGACGATAAAGGCCAAGTTCGCCGCGTTGAACATCAGCTCGATACTCATCAGCATCACCAGGGGGTTCCGACGAGCGACCGCTCCCGCAAGGCCGATAAAAAAGAGTACTGAAGCCAGCGCTTCGTAGTCGAAGATCGGCACGCCGGCGAAGGACGTCGCCATTATTTACCCTCCCGAAGGATCGCTTCGCGTAGTGCGCGGCGCGCCTGCTCGGCGCGACGACGTGTAGGAACGTACGGCGTGAGATCGCCGGCGAGCAAAACGACGCCGACGACCGCCACCATTAAAATGAGCGCGGTGATTTCAAACGGGAGCAGACGCGATAGGAAGAGTGCCTGACCGAAGTCGCCGATGCTGCCGAAGACATTTGCACGTCCCACCACCCCCAGCGGCGAATGCGTGGCGAGCGGCACGATGGCCGGTGCGTGCACCGCCGCGATGGCGGTCGCGACGAAGGCAACCGCTGCAAGGGCGGCCGCGGCGGCCGGTGCGACCGGAACGCGATCGCGCCCCAGCAAAATCGGTGCGATGCCGCTATTGAGAAGGGCGATCACGAAGACGAAGAGCATCAGGATCGCTCCGGAATAGACGATGATCTGCATGACCGCAAGAAACTCGGCATGGAGTATCAGATACGTCGTCGCGAGGGCCGCAAAGTTCAGCAACAACGACACGACGCTATAGATCGGTTTCCGAGCGGTCACCGTCCAGAGCGCGCTGATCACTAGAACTGCAGCGATGATCCAAAAGGGAATCACCCGGCCAACCCCTTTCGTTCGGTTTTAAGCACTTCACCGCGATGGGTCGCGGAATATCCACGGTCGACGCTCATCGTCGACTTCACTTCGGCGACCCGGCCGAGATCGGCGGGGATACCGTTGGGGCGTTCGTCGGGCGGCGTGCCCACGCCGGCATCGCTCGGCACCAAGAGACGGTCTTTCGAGTAGACGAAAGCGCCGCGACGATAATCGGCCATCTCGAAGCGCGGCGTCAGGACGATCGCATCGGTCGGGCACGCCTCCTCGCAGAGCCCGCAAAAAATGCAACGGAGCTCGTCGATCTCGTAACTTGCCGCGTGCCGTTCGCCCGGGGAGACGCGCGCGTCGGGTGTATTCTCTGCACCGATCACGGTAATCGCGTTGGCCGGGCAAGCACTCGAACAGAGTTCGCAGCCGATGCAACGCTCTTTTCCGTCGGCATAGCGGCGCAGTTCGTGCAGGCCGTGAAAACGCGGCGCGTGTTGTTTTTTGACGCTCGGGTACTCGACCGTCGGTCGCTTGACGAACATGTATTTGAACGTGATCCCCAACCCTTGGAGGATCGCGCCGACGTTAAAGAGCTGCTTTCTCATTCGTTCGTTCCCGTCTCAGTGCAGCGCGACCCACGCCGCGGTAGCGACGAGGTTGAGCGTGGCAAGCGGCAGCAGCACTTTCCAACCAAACGTCATCAGTCGGTCGTAACGAAAGCGCGGCAACGTCGCTCGTAGCCACATGTAGAAAAACATAAACGCGCCGACCTTCACGACGAACCAGGCGAGCCCCGGCAAGAACGTGAGACCGAACGGCGCATTCCAGCCGCCGAGAAAAAGCAGCGTCGCAATGCACGAGACCGTGAGCATGTTGACGTACTCGGCGATAAAGAACGATCCGAAGCGCAGCCCGGAGTACTCGGTGTGGAAGCCGCCGACCAATTCGGTCTCGGCTTCGACCAGATCGAACGGCGTGCGATTGGTCTCGGCGACCGCCGTAATGACGTAGATGATGAAGCCCAGGGCTTGCGGGATCAGAAACCAGAGCCGCTGCTGTGCGTCGACGATGCCGGTCAGCGAGGTGGTGCCCGCAAGCATGAGCACGCCGACGAACGAGAGCGACATCGAGAGCTCGTAGGAGATCATCTGTGCGGTGCCGCGTACCGCGCCGAGCAAGGGGAACTTCGAGCCCGAGGCCCATCCGCCCAGCGAGATGCCGTAGACGCCGATCGACGAGATCGCCATCAAGAAGAGAATTCCGGCATTGACGTCGCCGATAGCCCAGGGCGAACCGTCACCGTTGGCGCCGAACGGAATGATTGCATAGACGGCAAACGCCGTTAAGAGCGAGATGAACGGTGCGAGGCGATAGATCAGCGGGTCGGCGGTCTTCGGCGTGAGATCTTCTTTGAGGATGAGTTTCGCTGCGTCGGCGGCGGGCTGCAGCATTCCCCACGGTCCGACGCGGTTCGGCCCCGGACGCAACTGCATCCAGCCGAGAATTTTGCGCTCGAAGAGCATCGCGTAAGCGAACGTGGTGATTACCACGAGCAGCAGTACCGCCGATTTTACCAGGACGATCAACATCGCTTACGCCTCCACCGGCAGATCGGCATGACGGATATTTTCGACGCGAACCTGTGCCGTCGCCGCGACTCCGTTCGCGGTCGAGCCGAAACGCGCGCCGACGAGCGCGACCTTACCGACTGCGAGGCTCTCGCGGAGCTCGGCGCAGAGATCGCCGATGCTTCCGTCGGGCCCGACGAGATCGACGATATCGCCGGTGCGTATGCCGAGCCGATCGGCATCGGCGAGAGCGAACGCTGCGGTCGGCAGCGGACGCAGCGCTGCGAGACGCTCGTCGTTCGCCAGCGTTCCGCCTCCGTCGAAGGCATGATGGAGAACGTGCAGTTGCAGCCCCTCACCGGAGCGATCCTTTTTGGCAACGCCGACGAATCGATCGTCGCCGAATGCGATGCCGACCGGCAGCGCCGCGGCTGCGGCAATCGTCGCGCGCTCGATCTCCTCGGTATCGGGGAGCTCGATCTCCAACGCCCGCGCGAGACCGGCGACGATCTCGAAATCGCCGAGCACGCCGTCGGGTGGCGCGAGCGCCGCCGCGGTCGGCAGCACGTCTCCTGCGAGGTTGACGATGCTGCCGCTCTTCTCAAAAGCGCCGGCGGCGGGGAGAACCAAGGAGGCGAGTTGCGCCGTCTCGGTCATGAAGAGCTCGGTGACGACGAGAAACGGAATCGCCTGCAACGCCTCGCGTACGCGAGCGCCGTCGACGGCGTTACGAACGGGGTTCGCACCGAAAATAGCCAGCGATTCGATCTTGCCGGAGCGTGCCGCATCGCAGAGCGCCTCGAAATCGAGCCCGGCATCGGCAACGTGATAGCCGGGGCCGGCGAACGGGAGCATCCCCATCGCTTCGGCTCCACGCGCGTTCCCCTGCTCGCTCGATATATAGGTGAGCAACGTTCGCCCTTCGCGCTCGAGTGCGGCGAAAGCTGCGCGCGCAAGCGCGATATCGACGCCGTCCCACAACAATGCGACGCGCGTGACGTTCGCCGGAATCGCTGCTGCCGCAGCTGCGACATCGGCGACATCGTGACACGGCATCGGCGGCGGCGCTTCGTGCGACGCGACGCGAATGAGGCGGGCGCCGTGACGCACGGCTTTACGCACCCGTAGATCCATGACCGGCGCAAGTTGAGCGGAGGATTCGCCGATCGTAACGATCGCGCCGGCGCGTTCGAGATCGAGCAAGGTGCCGCCCGAACTTCCCGGCGTTGCTTGCCGCTGCCGGCCCGCGCGCCAATCGAGGTTCTTCACTCCCAGCGCGCGCATCGTGTGCGCGAGGAGATAGGCTTCCTCGTTCGTGAGCCGCCCGCCGCCGACCGCACCGAGGCGCTCGGGGGCGCCGGCGTCGAGCGCCGAACGGATCGCCTTCGCCCAAAGAGCGAACGCATCGTCCCATCCGATCTGCACGAACGCTCCATCGCGACGCAGCAGCGGTTGTTTGATGCGCTCGGCGGAATCGATATACCCGACGTTGTACCGCCCGCGATCGCAGAGCCACCAATCGGAGACGGCATCGTCGCCCTCAACCGACATCGTCCGTAGCACGTTGCCGTGCCGCACGTCGACGTTCATACGGCAACCGACCGAACATTGCGTGCAGCTCGTCTCGGTGCGCCGGAGATCCCACGGCCGCGATTTGAAGCGATAGGTCTTCGAGGTTAATGCGCCGACCGGGCACAGCTCGGTGACGTTCCCGGTAAAATTGTGCCGATAGGGCTCGCCGGTCGCCGTCGCGATCATATCGCGATGCCCGCGATCTTTGAGGACGAGTTGGCGCTCGCCGGCGATGAGATCGTCGAATCGCACGCAGCGCTGGCAGACGACGCAACGTTCTTCGTCGAGCACGATCGTCGGCCCGAGATCGACCGCTTTGGGTTTGCTGGTCTTCGGATCGGCGAGATCGCTGCTGCCGCGGCCGTACGCCATCGCATAATCTTGGAGATCGCATTCGCCGCCCTTATCGCAGATCGGGCAATCGAGCGGATGATTGACGAGCAACAGTTCCAACACCATCGCGCGCCCTTTTTCAACGCTCTCGCCGCGCGTGCGCACGACCATTCCCTCGCCGACCGGCGTATTACAACCGATCTGCAGTTTCGGCATGCCTTCAACTTCGACCAGGCAGACGCGGCAGAGCCCCGCCGGCCCGAGTTTCGTGTGATAGCAATAGACGGGAATCTCTTGCTTCACCATCTTCGCCGCTTCGACAAGGAGCGTCCCCTTGCGCACTTGCAAGGGAACGCCGTCGATCGTAAGACTGACGAGATCGCTCGTCGCCGGGGCTGAACTCATGCAGAAGCGACCTCTCGGAGAACGCGCGCTTCGAACTGTTCGGGGAAGCGCTGGAGTACGGATTTGAGGAACGGTTCGATAGAATCGCCGAGAGCACAGAGGTTCAACCCCGTGATCGTCGACGAGACGCGGCGCATCATCGCGAGATCGCTCGCCAAGCCGCGCCCTTCAACGAAGCGATGCAACACCGTTTCGAGCCAATGCCCGCCTTCGCGGCAGGGCGTGCACTGGCCGCAAGATTCGTGCGCGAAGAAGCGCACGAGGTTGAACGCGCACTTGACGAAGTCGGTCGTATCGTCGAAGACGACGAACGCCCCCGACCCGAGCATCGAACCGGCCTTCGTCATGCTTTCGTAATCGTACGGAAGATCGAGGTGCTCTTCGAAGATACATGCCGAAGAGCCGCCGCCGGGCTGCACGGCGCGGAGGGTGCGGCCTTCGCGCAGACCGCCGGCGATCTCGATGAGTTCGCGCACCGTCGTGCCGAGGGGAACTTCGTAATTGCCGGGCTTGCGCACGTGCCCGGAGATCGAGATGATCTTATAGCCTTTGCTACGTTCGGTGCCGACTGCGGCGAACCACTCGGGGCCGTTTCGCAGAATCGGGACGAGATAGGCGAGCGTCTCGACGTTATTGACGACCGTCGGCATGCCGTAAAGCCCGGCGATCGCCGGGAAAGGCGGCTTCAGACGCGGTTCGCCGCGTTTGCCTTCGAGCGAATTCAACAGCGCCGTCTCTTCACCGCAGATATAGGCGCCGGCACCGCGGTGAATCGTCACCTCTAAGTCGTAGCCGGTGCCGAAAAGATTTTTCCCCACGAATCCGGCAGCGCGCGCCGCTTCGAGCGCGCGCGAGAAGATTTCATACCCGCGCTTGAACTCGCCGCGGATATAGATAAACGCATGATGGGAGCCGATGCCATACGCGCCGAGCAAGATTCCCTCGAGCACCAAATGCGGTGCGCGCTCGAGGAGCATGTGGTCTTTGAACGTTCCGGGCTCGGCCTCGTCGCAGTTGCAGACGAGATAGCGCGGTTTGTCGCCGGCGGGGAGAAAGCTCCACTTTTTACCGGTCGGGAATCCGGCGCCGCCGCGACCGCGCAGACCGGAGCGGTCGGCCATATCGAGCACTTCGCTCGATTTGAGCTCGCGCACGGCGCGCTCCCACTGCCGATAGCCGTCCCGCTGCCGATAGATCGCGATGTCGGTAAGGTCGACCTCACCGATGCCGTCGGTGAGCACTTTAACAACCGGCATTACTCTTCGATCACCTCCGCTACGAGTTTGGCATCTTGCACGAGGCGTTCGTTCGAACGAGCGCGCATCGCCGGGGCATCGTCGCGCAGTACGAAACGGTCGAGCATAATCACGCCGCTGCTGTCGCCGAGCCCTCCGGGATTATTGGGGGATGCGACGCCGCGTGCACCCGCGGATTTCTCGCCGCGCGAGACCTCCAGATCTTGCTTGACGCTCCAGGTTTTTTCAGGCGGTTCGCTCTGTACCATCGGAGCGACGGCATAGCTTCCGGCGCGCATCGCCGCGATCATATCGTCGATCGCCTGCGGCGTGAGATCGTAAACAAATTCGAGATTGACCTGCATGCAGGTCGCTCGATCGCAGGCAGCGAGACACTCGACCTCTTCGTAGGAGAAAAGACCGTCGTCGGTCGTCTGCAAGTGGCCGATCCCCAATTTTTCGCGGAAATACGCCATGATGTTTTCGGCGCCGTTGATCGTGCACGAAAGGCCGCGACAGACTTGGAGGACGTATTTGCCGACCGGCTTGCGGAAAAATAACGTGTAAAACGAGACCGTGCTCTCGACGACCGCCGGGGTCAGACCGAGGAGATCGGCGGTGAAGCGCATCGCTTCGCGGCTGGCATAGCCCTCGTGCTCTTGGAAGAGATGCACGATCGGCAGCAACGCCGAGCGCCGTTCTTCGTAGCGGGCGACGATCGCCTCGCACTGCGGGCGCAAGCGCGCAGCCAATGCGGGAAAATCCAACTCGCGTTGCGTCATCGGTCGACCTCTCCGAACACCGGATCGAGCGAGCCGATCATCACGACGAGATCGGCGATGAGATTCCCCGGTGCGATGTGTTTGAGAACCTGAAGGTTATAGAGTGAAGGCGGCCGCGTGCGAATGCGATAGGGGCGGTTGCCGCCGTCGCTGACGATGTAATAGCCGAGCTCGCCGCGCGGAGACTCCACCGACGCATACGCATCGCCGGGCGGAATGCGAAAACCCTCGCTGACGATCTTGAAGTGGTGAATCAAGGCCTCCATCGAAAGTGCGATGGTCTCCTTCGGCGGAGCGGCGATCTTCGGATCGTCGATCATGATCGCGCCGGGCGTGTCGAGGCGTTTGCGCACCTGTTTAAGTATTTTGTAGGACTCTTCCATTTCGTCGAGCCGCACGAGAAAGCGAGCGTAGGCATCGCCTTCGGTGCGCGTCGGAACGTCGAACTCATAGCTCTCGAAACCGCAGTACGGGAAGGCGCGACGGACGTCGTAGGCGACCCCCGATGCGCGCAACGCCGGGCCGGTAACGTTCCAACGCACCGCATCTTCAGGCGTTAGCGTACCGACATCGATGGTGCGATCTTGGAAGATCGGGTTCGCTTGCAGCAATCCGCGAAGATCGCGCATGCGCCCGGGGAACTTCTCGAGGAGCGCATCGAAACGATCGAGGAAGCCTTGCGGCAAGTCGCCGTTGACGCCACCGATGCGGATATAGTTCGGGTGCATGCGCGCCC
>JAJYHP010000073.1 GCA_021784715.1 bacterium | reverse complement strand
GATTCGCGTCGACGTCGAAAACGGAAGCGGAATCGACGGAGCTGCAGCAGATCTCGCGCGCATTTTGAAATCCGAGGGCTATCGAATCGGGAAGGTCGGGAATAGCGCGTCGTATCACGATAACAGTGTCGTGCGCGCACACTCGGCCATCGCGTTCGCCGGAGACAAGGTGGCCTCGGGTCTCCCCAAAGCGATGGAGAACGCACTGGTCGTCGAGTCGCCCGCGGCAGGGACGACCAGCGACGTCACCGTCGTGATCGGCCGCGACGACGGGCTTGCCGTACACGCGTTGCCGAGCCCCGGCGCCTCCCCGACGCCGTAAAGAACCGTCGTGCGGCAATACGTTCGCATCGCCTTGGCGATGCTCGCAGTTCTCCTCGGCATCGAAGGCGTTCGGTGGTTTTTGCGCGTCTCGAAGCCGCACCCGACCCTCATCGAACCGACGACATCGCTCCACCGAGCGATCGGGAAGGGCCCGCTGGTGCGCGTCGCGCGCGTCGTCGAAAAACTCCAACCGGCGCCGCGCAGTAGCGGCGAGCGTTTGATCGCGCTAACCTTTGATGACGGACCGTACCCGATCTATACGCCGATGTTGCTCGACGAACTCCATCGCCTCCACATACGTGCGACGTTCTTCCTCATCGGTCGCGATGCGGGGTGGTGGCCGCAGATCGCGCGGCGCATCGCCGTAGACGGCAACGAGATCGGCGATCACACGCAGACGCATCCCGATCTCGATCGCGAGACGCCGGCACAGGTCCGTCGCGAGCTCGTCGAGGGCCGGAATACGCTTTTGCGTATTACCGGCGATCGTTCCGCAGCCGCGCTTTTCCGGCCCCCGCACGGCCGTTATACCGCTGCGACGCTGCGCGTCGCGCAGTCGCTTGGAATGAAGACGATTTTTTGGAGCGACGATCCGGGAGATTGGCGCGAGCTTAGCGCGCGAGAGATCGAAGCCCACGTGGCCGCCCACGCAACCGAGCCCGAGATACTCTTGCTCCACAGCGGAAAGCGTACTACCGTCAAGGCGCTGGAGAAAATCGTGCCGGCGTTTCGGCGCGCGGGGTATCGTTTTGTGACCGTCGGCGAGATGCTCGCGCTTCTCGGTGCCCGCCGCGTCGAAGCCGCCCGGCGGCTCCCGGTGCGGATAACCTATTCAAAGGAGTAACCTTTCGTGCCGCGTTCCATTATCGATATCGAATCGAGTCGCCCGATCCATCGCCGTCGGGTGCTCCTGCGCGCGCTCGCCCTGGTCGCGATCGCCCTGATTGCGGTTATTTTGGCACTCTGGGTGCTCCATCGAGCACCCGGCGCCCGGTCGAGCCAAGGAAAGATCGGGGCGGGGCGGAACCTGATCCAGCTCGCTCTCAAGGAGACTTCATGCTTCGTCGTTTAACCCTCGGACTCGCCGCCATCAGCGTCGCAGTCGCGGTCGCCGCGTGCAATTCCAGTACGTCGACCAACCTGAATATCGGTCCCAATTTTGCGACCTCGACGCTCTACGCGGCGAATACCTCGCTCAACGCCGTCGCGATCTTTTCGTCGACGACCGCTTCACTGACCGCGCCGAGCTACCAGATCGGCGGCGCATCGACGACGCTGAACGCTCCTCAGTACCTCGACTTCGACTCCGCGGGCAACCTCTGGGTCGCGAACTATAATGCGAGCACCGGTTCGGCATCGATGCTTGAGTTTCAATCGCAGGCGACGGGGAACGTCCTTCCGTATGCAACCTTCCTCAGCGCCGCGATCGACGCTCCGGAGCCGCGAGGCTTGACGATCGAGCGAGCACAGAATCTTCTTGCTCTGACGACGCTGAACCCCGCCTCGGTCGCGCCGAGCCAGTTGCTGATCTATTCGCTTGCGAGTGGGTCGCCTGCGCTACAAGATGATATCGGCGGCGCTGCGACGTTGCTAAATATCCCAACGGGAGCCGCGTTCGTCTCCGGAAATGCCGTCATCGTTGCGAACAGCGGCGACGCAACCGTTGCAACCTACACGATTCCAACGCCGTCGCCGACCCCTATCCCAACTGCAACCCCGGTTGCGACGGCGACCCCGAGCCCGACGCCGAGCCCCTCGAGCTCGCCGACGACCACGCCCTCGCCGACGCCTCTGCCCTCCGCTACTCCGCTGAATCTTGCGCCGTCCTCGGCGATCGTCGGTTCGTTAACGCATCTCGGCGCGCCGCGCGGCGTGACCGTTGCGAGCAACGGCGCGATTTATGTCGCCGATCCCTCGGCAGTCGGCATCGGACCTGCGGTGCTCGTCTTTGCCGCGAACGCGAACGGGAATGTTGCGCCGACGGCGATTATTTCCGGCTCTTCGACCGGTCTCGTCGCTCCGAGCGATGTCAAAGTCGATGCGAGCGGCAATATCTATGTCGCCGATAGCGGTGCGAACAAAGTCTTCGTATTCGCGCCGGGTGCGACCGGGAACGTTGCACCGAAGGCGTCGCTCTCGGTCGGAGGGACGGTCGTCGGCATCGCGCTGAGTCCGTAGCATGCAGAGACGATGAGCCAAGGCGAATCGCAGGGGCTCTATTCCGCGCTTGCGGCGCTCATCGCCGCAAGCGATCCGCAGGAGCGCGCCGATATTCTCGCGCGCGGCGTCGGCGATATCGCGCACCCGCGGTTCTCTTCGGCGCTGCTTTTTGTTGACGACGCGCTCGTCGTCGCGACCGCACCGGAGGGGGCGAGCGGCTTTCGCCTGCGCGACGGCTCGCATGAGCTGCGGCGTCTTTTTCTTCACGCGCTCGCGCGCTTCGAGCGCGGCGGCGTTTGCTTCGTTCCGCGCGACAAACAACGCGTTCTTGCCGGGGTTAGCCCGTCGGTCCTCGACTGCGATCTGCTTTTCATCCCGCTCATCGCTGCGCAAAAGACGATCGGCGTCGTAGCGATCGGCCTCGATGCCCCGCTCGACGAAGGTCTACAGGGCGATCTCGCCGCCCTTTGCGGCGTGGCGACGCACCTGCTCGATACCTCGCGTGCCTTGGCGGCCGCGCATCGGCTATCGCGCGATAGCCAATTGTTGGCGATGGTCAACGAGCGCCTGCATAAATCGCTCGACCGGAAAGACGTCCTCGGCGGGATCGTCAGCGGTGTACGGTCCGCGTTTAACGCCGATACCTGTACGATTTTCGAACGCTCCGGAAACGCCCGCATCGTTCCGGTTGCGTCGAGCGCCCCATTCGTCGATGCGCCGACCACCGCGATCGAATTAGAGAGCGAATTACGCAAGGTGTTCTCCGGGCTGGCGGCGCGGCGCGACGATTATGATGCCGTCCACGACGCGGCGAAAGGTGGAGCCCGCAGCGCGATCGGCGTGCCGTTTATCGTCGATGGTAAAATCGAAAATGCGCTCGTCCTCGAATCGGCCCAACCGCATGCTTTCGACGACGCCGATATCAGCGCGCTCCGGTCGCTTGCCTTCCATGTCGGGTTGGCCCTTTCGAACGCGCGCCTTTACGAACGCGAGCGAGCGCGCAGAACCCAGGCCGAATCGTTAGAGCGCGTGGTGCGCATCCTTCGCGACACGCAGTACGTCGATGAGGTGCTACTGGTATTCGTCGTTACAACATCGCACGAGTTACCGATCGATTGTTTCGCCTACGTTCTCGACGGCGACGTACTCGTTCGTCGCGCCATGCGCTCGCGCGACAGCTCGCGTGGGTTTACGCCGCACGATCGCGTGGATCGCGCTGGATTGGAGCCTTTCCTCGTCGTCGACGATCCCTCCGATTCGGCCCTGCTGCCGCGCGCATCGCGGGAAGCGCTTTTCGGCGATGGTTCCGGGGTCGTAGTGCCGCTGCGAATCGACGGGAATCTGTGGGGCCTCATCGCCATGCGCAGCGTCGACGGCGGCTTTACCTGGCCGCAAGACGAGCGAGCGATGTTCGTTCGCACACTCGCCTCACATCTCGAAATAGCTTTGGCCAATGCACATGCATACGAACGGGAACGACGTCGCGCGCAGGAACGCGAAACGCTCGCCGAGGCCGCGCGTACGATCCTCGGACAAGTCGACCTCCCGACGCTTGCAGAGGTGATGTCGCGCTTGGCGGCATCGCTCGTCGATGCCGAACAAGCTTGCGTTTTACGCTGGATGGGCGATCGATACGGCGTTGTCGGTTCCTATGGAGGAGCGGTAGAGGATCTCATCGCTCGCACGGGCCTCGCGCTCGATATGCGTGTTACGCAGGCAATGGGAATCGGCCCGGAGGAGCGCCGCGTGCAACGCCTGATCGAAGGCGTCGGCTTTGCCGTTGCTCCGCTCGTCCACGGAGCGGGAGAGGGCGCGAATGACGCGATCGACGCCTTTCTGCTCGTCGGGGTGAAGGGCGACACTCGTTTTGGTCGCGACCGGTTACGGTTGCTGCAGGAGCTCGGCGCGCTTACCGCGCTTGCGTTGCGCAACCTCGAACTCTACGCTGCGTCGACCGACGCGAATAGGGCGCTCCACGAATCGAACCAATTTAAGGACGACCTGCTTGCCATGTTGGCGCACGATTTCCGAGGTCCGCTGACCGTCATCGAAGGATACTGCGAACTCCTCATGGAGAACGTCAACACCAAGTCCGAGGAAATCGAGACCATCTACGCGCAAGCGAAACGGTTAGTACGACTCGCCGAAGACGCGCTCGCGCTCGCGCATTCGCAAGGTGAGAGTTTCGCCCTGGAG
The DNA here is from genome assembly GCA_021784715.1 of bacterium. The sequence goes on along the minus strand of JAJYHP010000073.1, from coordinate 3,237 downwards.
CAGACGCCGACCGATTTTGCGGCGTACGTTGCCGAAAATCTTAGCGAGATTGCGCCGAACAATCCGCGCGTCGTCTTCGCTCCGGGAGAAAACGACATCATGGTCGAACTCGACCGGTCGCGCTTTCGGCACGTGCTCGACAATCTTATTTCGAACGCCTTAAAGTATTCCGGCGAAGAGATCGTCGTTCACGTGACAAAGAAGGGCGGGCGTGCGGTGCTCGACGTCACCGACCACGGCATCGGCATACCGCAGGGTGACCTTGCAACGGTATTTACCAGGTTCGGACGCGGCAGCAACGCGCGCAATCGCGGCATCGAAGGCTCGGGTATCGGCCTCTACGTTGCCAAAAAAATAGCCGAGGCGCATCGCGGGAGCATTCAGGTGCGTTCTAAAGAAAATGCCGGGAGTACGTTCTCGGTCGATCTCCCCCTCTTACCGGCGCACGAACGCACCACAACATCTGACCTTTCTCGGAGTATATAGCTCAGCATGGCCTTCCTGAAAACGCTCTTCGACGCAAACGAACGCGACATCGCCCGTCTTCGGAAAACGGCGACCTTGGTGAACGGACTCGAAGCGGAGATCTCGACGCTCGACGACGAAGCGTTGCGCGGCAAGACCGCGGAGTTCCGCTTGCGTCTCGACCGTGGCGAAGATCTCGACCATCTGCTTCCCGAGGCCTTCGCGGTCACACGGGAGGCGGGGCGCCGCGTTTTGGGGATGCGCCATTTCGACGTCCAAATCATGGGCGGCCAGGTACTCTACGAAGGACGCATCGCCGAGATGCGGACCGGTGAGGGAAAGACGCTCGTCGCAACGTTGCCCGTTTACGCGCGCGCGCTGGTAGGGCGCGGCGTCCACGTTGTAACGGTGAATGACTATCTGGCACGCCGCGACGCAGAATGGATGGGCCCGCTCTATCGCTCGCTCGGACTCTCCGTCGGAATCGTCCAGCACGGGCTGGAACCGACCGAGCGACGCGAGGTCTACGCTTGCGACATCACCTACGTCACCAACAACGAAGTCGGGTTCGACTACCTCCGCGACAACATGGCGTGGCAGAAGGAAGACCTGGTCCAGCGCGATCTCTACTTCGCCCTCATCGACGAAGTCGACTCGATTCTCATCGACGAAGCGCGCACGCCGCTCATCATCAGCGGGCCGTCGCAAGAATCGACCGATCTGTACGGGAAGTTCGCTCAAGTTATACCTCGCTTGAAAAAGGGCGAGGACTATACGGTCGATGAAAAAGCGCACGCCGCTCCGATCACTGAAGCCGGCGTAGCAAAAGTCGAGAAAATGTTGGGCATTTCCAACTTATACGACCAGCGCAATATCGAGCTCGCGCACCAATTAAACGCCGGCTTAAAAGCATGGAATCTCTTTCATCGCGACCAGCAATACATCATTAAAGACGATGAAATCGTTATCGTCGATGAATTCACCGGCCGCCTCATGTACGGGCGACGCTATTCCGACGGTATTCACCAAGCGATCGAAGCGAAAGAAGGCATCAAGGTTCGCGGCGAGGACCAGACGCTCGCCACCATCACCTTCCAGAATCTTTTCCGGCTCTACGATCACCTTGCCGGTATGACCGGAACGGCAAAGACCGAGGAACGAGAGTTTCGCGAGATCTACAGCCTCGATGTCGTTACGATTCCTACCAACATGCCGATGGTTCGCAAAGACTTTCCCGATATCGTCTTCAAGAGCGAAAAAGCAAAGTTCGAAGCGGTGGTGACTGAGATCATCGCCGAGCACGCGAAGGGTCGCCCGGTTCTCGTCGGTACGCGCTCGATTGAGAAAAGCGAGTTGCTCGCCGGGAATTTGCGTCGAAAAGGCGTGGAGTGTAACGTCCTCAACGCCAAGTATCACGAGCAAGAGGCCGATATCATTAAAGATGCCGGCAGCTACGCCCAAGTGACGATCGCCACGAACATGGCCGGCCGCGGCACCGATATTAAACTCGGAGAAGGCGTCGCCGACATCGGCGGGCTCCACATCATCGGCACCGAACGGCATGAATCGCGACGCATCGATAACCAGTTGCGCGGTCGTTCGGGACGCCAGGGCGACCCGGGATCGACGCGCTTTTATCTCTCGCTCGAAGACGAAGTTATGCGGCTCTTCGGCGGCGACCGCATGACCTCGATGATGGACCGAGTCGGCTTTACCGACGAGGCGCCGATCGAGTCGAAACTCGTTTCGCGCAGTATCGAGCACGCACAGAAGCGCGTCGAAAATCACAATTACGAAATTCGCAAACACGTTCTCGAATACGACGACGTGATGAACAAACAACGCGAGATTATTTACGCCGATCGCCGTGCGATTTTGGAAGGCACGTTCGATTCTCGTTCGTTTATGTTGCAGACGCTTGCCGCAAAAATCAACGAAACGATCGAGCAAAACGTCGCGGAGAACGCGCATCCCGGCGACTGGGATCTTCCCGAGGTTCTTAACGAGCTCGAAATTATTTTCCCGATCAAGCAGAGCGTGACGCTCGAAGAACTCGGGCGCCACGATCGCGAGGGCATTCGTCGGCTGCTCAACGAGCGCGCCGTCGAGGCTTACGAAAAGAAAGAAGCCGAAGTCGGCCCCGATATGATGCGGATCGTCGAGCAGCGTTTCTTACTGCTTCCGATCATCGACCGCCAGTGGGTCGACCATCTCTACGTGATGGATCACCTCAAGAACGGTATCGGGTTACGCGGCTACGGGCAGATCGATCCGCGCGTCGAGTACGAAAAAGAGGCGTTCGAAATATTCGAGGATCTTAAGAACAATATCGCCGACGAGGCGATTAAAGCGCTCTTTCACGTACAGATCGAGTATGGGGAAGAGCAGCCCGACGGGGCACCGATATCGCTCCATGGCGGGCAAGGCGAAGCCGAGGGCGGGCATCTTTCGGAGCGAGACGTCGAAGCATTGCTCGGACCGGTGCCCGGAGGCCCGCGACCAAGTCGGGAGATGCGGACGAACCTGGCGAGCGAGGAGCCGGCGAAGCCGCTTCATCGCGATCAACCGAAGGTCGGCCGCAACGATCTCTGCCCCTGCGGAAGCGGGAAGAAATACAAGAAGTGCCATGGCGCCCCCGGAGCGGCTGCGCTGAGCTAGTGTCCCGAGCCGTAAGTCTCACCACATGCCCGCCGGGTCTTTTCCGCCGGGTGCAGCGTTGCTCATCGGTCACAATGCTACGGCATTGCTCCCTCTTCGCGCCTCGCCCCGCCG
>JAJYHP010000136.1 GCA_021784715.1 bacterium | reverse complement strand
CCCAACGAGCGGATATTCCAGGTCATCGAGAAGAAGACGCCGTTAAACGAAGCCTTCAGTTTCGCCGACGACGTGCTCCGTCAAGGGATCGCCGGTATCAGCGATCTCATCACGCAGCCGGGGTTGATCAACCTCGATTTCGCCGACGTGAAGGCCGTGATGACCGACGCCGGCACGGCGATGATGGGGATCGGCGAAGGTTCGGGAGAGCATCGCGCCGCGGATGCCGCACAGAAGGCGATCGCTTCACCGTTGCTCGACACGACGATCGACGGCGCGCGCGGCGTTATTCTCAATATCACCGGCGGTAGCGATCTCTCGATGTACGAAGTGAACGAGGCCGCCGAGATGATTAGCCGTAGCGTCGACCCCGATGCGCAGATCATCTTCGGTGCCAGCCTCGATCCGAATCTTCAGGGACGCGTTCGCGTGACGGTACTCGCGGCCGGGTTTGGGCCGATCCGACGCACCGAATCGACGGGGTTCGGCTTTGAAAGCACGCGCATCGAGACGGTCGCGCCGGTAAATATGGACGACATCGAGGTTCCAGCCTTCCTCCGCTATCGCGGGGGCTAGACGCGTGGCCGGCTACAGCGCGAAAATTCTCCTCGATTCGCTCGCACCGACGGGGGAACGCTTGACCACGATGGAGGTCTGCTTTCCCCGCTTCGTGCTGGCTGAGTTCAACACGCATCGGCAGTTTTCACGGAATAGTGCGAGTTCGCGCGCGATACCGACCTCGAAGCTCATCGAGCGCGTACTCGTCGATCCGGTTCTGCCGCTGGAATGGGGACGGAATCAACCGGGAATGGCGGCGGCCTCGCTGCTCGATCTCGAAGCCGTGCGGATCGCCGAGCGAGCCTGGTTGCGCGCGCGCGATGAAGCCGTGGAAGCCGTTCGTGAACTGCAGACGCTCCAGGTGCACAAACAGGTTCTCAACCGTTTGCTCGAGCCGTTTCTCTGGCATACCGTCATCGTCACCGCGACGGAATGGTCGAATTTTTTCGCACTTCGCTGCACGCCGCAAGCGCAGCCCGAGATTCGCGAGATCGCGCTGAACATGCGGGCGGCATACGAGAGCCACGAGCCGAGGCCGCTGGCTCCGGGCGAGTGGCACACCCCGTTGCTACAAGAAGACGAGCGCGATCTCGATATCGAGCTTCGCAAGCGTGTGAGCGCCGCTCGATGCGCGCGCGTCTCCTATCTTACGCACGACGGTTCGAGAGATCGTTCTAAAGATCTCGACCTCTGCGAGCGCCTCATGGAGCAGCACCATCTCAGTCCGTTCGAGCACGTGGCGACGCCGGCGGCCGGGGCACATGCGAATTTGCGTGGATGGCGGCAGATGCGGGCTGAGGTTGAAACGCCGGCGTCGGTTACGCGCTCAGCGGTCGCATGACGCCAAGGTGGGGATCGAAGGCTTCGGCAAAATCGGCGGCCGGTAGGGCGCGGCCGTAAAGAAAACCTTGCGCGAGTTCGCAACCGCAATCGCGTAGAAAGTCGGCTTGCGCCTTGGTCTCCACGCCCTCGGCCTGGACCTGAAGTCCGAGTGCGTGGCCCATGGCGATGATCGCCGTGACGATTGCGAGATCGTTCGCGTCGTTGGGAATATCGTGGACGAAGCTCTTATCGATTTTAATTTTGTCGATGGGGAAGCGTTTGAGATAGGAGAGCGAGGAGTACCCGGTCCCAAAATCGTCGAGCGCGAGCGAGATTCCCAGATGTTTGAGTTGGCGCATAATACCGATGGAATCCTCGGCGTTATGCATCGCTACCGATTCGGTGATCTCGAATTCCAGGCGCTCCGGCGCGAACGACGCCTGACGGAGCGCGTCTTCGATTGCGGCGACGAGCTGAAGATGGAGAAATTGGCGGCTGCTCAGATTCACGGCGAGATCGAGGCGGATACCGGATTGCGTTTCCCATCGATGCACCTGCTCGGTCGCGGTGCGGAACACCCACTCGCCGAGCGCAATGATGACGCCGGAGGCCTCCGCTTGCGGAATGAACGCATCGGGAAGACCGACGACGTTCTCCGATTGCGGCCAGCGGCAGAGCGCTTCAACTCCGACGATCCGATCGTTTCGGAGATCGACCACGGGTTGATAGTGAAGACAGAATTCCCCGAAATCCAGCGCTCGTGCGAGGCGTTGCCCCGGCGAAAATCGGCGTGGATGCATTCGTTGCGTTAGAAGATCGCGCGATGCGGCGGCATGCTGCTTCCTTCATCTCCGATGGGCGGCTTACCTTGCTCGCAGGGGTCGGCGGGCAAAGAGAGCGCCGCTCCGAGGGCGATGCGCGCGCTCTCCTCGGCGAGATCGGTAAGGATAAAGGCGCGTTCGAGTGTCGCTCCGAGCGCCGAGAGGCCGTGTCGTTCCATTAAAATCGTGTCGACGCCGCGAGCGAATATCTCGGCTCCGAAGGCAGCCAGCTCCGCACTACCGGCCGGCGCATAGGGCACCCAGCCGACTGCACCGAGGCTCTCCATCGCCCCGACGGTTCTGCGGGGAAAGAGGCGACCGCGGAGGCTCCAGGTGACGCATGCCGTCGGGTGCGTGTGAACGAGGTATACCGCGTCGGGACGCACTCGATATGCGGCGAGGTGCAGCGGAAGCTCGCTGCTGGGGCCGGCCGCCGAGTCGTACGGCGAGCCGGTGGAATCGACGCGGACGATATCGCTCGCGGCCAGGCGTTCGAGCGAGCGGCCCGACGGCGTCACGAGAATATCGCCGCCCGCCATGCGAGCGCTGAGGTTCCCGCTGCTGCCGGTGACAAGGCCCCGTAGCCAGAGGCGCCGCGCGCATTCGGCGAGCTCGACTCGTAAATGCTGCTCGGTTTCGTCTCGGGACACTAGAATCCGACCGGATGCCAGATCGTTTTTATCTCGCAAAATTCGGCGATTCCGTCGAGCGATTGCGCGCGGTCGCTAAAATAATCGATCGCTCTCTCGAGTTCGAAGGGGCGAATGCGTTTGATCGAGGCGGCGGATTCGCGCTCGATCTCTTCCCACTGCGCGAGGTCATCGCGGTTGCAAGCGATCGCCTCGATACCGTCGTGCTTTGCCATCGCCGGAGCGATCTCGCTACGAAACCCCGTGAGCACGTTGACGACGCCCGGAGGGATATCCGAGAGTGCGATTGCTTCGGCGAGCGCGATTGCAGGGCGAGGGTCGTGCTCCGAGGCGAGGACGACCGTTGCGTTGCCCGCGACGAGCGGCGGAAGTATCGCGGAGATAATTCCGAGGAAGTGCGGTGACTGCGGCGCGAGAATGCCGACGACGCCCATCGGTTCGGGGGTCGAGCAGTTAAAATGCGGCCCGGAAACGGGATTTCGCGACGAGAGCAGCGCCGAATATTTGTCGCACCAACCGGCGTACCATACGACGCGGTCGATGGCCGTATCGATCTCTTCGCGCGCGGATCGTTCGTTACTACCGGTGCCCTCGGAGAGCAGGGCCAGGTACTCCGACCGTCGAGACTCGAGCATCTCACCGAGGCGGTAGAGCATGAAGCCGCGCAACTGCGGATCTTGCGCCCACCAACGGGTTTGCGCCGCCCGCGCGGCGGTTACCGCGTCGCGAAGATCCTTGCGCGAGGCTTGGGCGATATTCGCGAGAAACGCGCGTCCGTCCCAGAGCGGCGTGCTGCGCGCCGATTCCGAGCGTACGAAGGCGCCGTTGATGAAGAGCTTATACATCTTCCGAACCTCTACGCGCCCGTCGTGCGTCGCAGTCGCATTCTCACCCATAGGCGCGCACGTTCGACGTGCAGGAAGGGCAATGCTGCAGCGAGCATGGGGCAGCCCGTGGAACTCTTGCTGGTCCGGCACGGACTGACGGCCTGGAACAGCTCGGGGCGCTTCCAAGGGCGCAGCGATATCCCGCTCTCCCCCGACGGACTCGCGCAAGCACGGGCCGTAGCCGCAGCGCTCTCCGACGTACCGATCGACGCTGCCTTTTCGAGCGATCTCGCGCGCGCCGCATCGACGGCGACGACGATCCTTTCGGGGCGCTCCGTGCCGCTCGTCTTCGACGCTCGCCTCCGCGAGTTCGATTTCGGTGCTTGGGAAGGCATGACGTGGGCGGAGATCACCGCGGCATATCCCGGCGAGAGCGGTGCGCAACTCACCTCCGCGCGCGATTACCAACCCCGCGACGGTGAGAAGTTTTCCGACGTGCGACGACGCGTTCGCTCTTGGCTCGACGAGCTCGCACCGTACGATCGCCGTCGTATTCTCGTCGTCGCTCACGCGGGAACGTTGCACGCACTTGCCGCCGAGTTGCTGGGGGAGCACTTTCATACGCTCGCACTGCGTTTTTCGCACGCCTCGATATCCCGTATCGAGTACTCGTCTCGCGGCGGGCAGATCCTCACGCTCGACGAGACCGCGCATCTCTCAACGCGCTAATTCGTCGGGCGCTCCACGCGAGCCGACCTGCATGACGTGCGAGGCAGGGCTCAGCTCGCGAGTTTCACGAGAGCATCCAACAACCGCTCCGCGCCCTCGACGAGCCGCACACCGGGACGATTAAAATACGCGTTTCCGTCGAGCGCGATAACCCGTCCGGCGCGCACGGCGCGGAGTTGACGCCACGCCGGATGACGATCGAGATCGGCGACGGCACGACGAGCCCGGGGAAGGTCGAAACCGCACGGCGCTACGGCGATGATATCGGGATCGTTTTCGAGGATCGCTTCCCAGGAGACCGCGCGCGCGGGTGCACGCGGGAATTCGATTGACGAGCGAAGCCCGAGAAGCGCGAGGAGATCGGGGGTCCAATGACCCGGGGGGAACGGCGGGTCGCTCCATTCGAGGAAGAGCAGGCGCGGGGATGCGGTGAGTTCGCGATGGGCTCGCTCGCGCAGCCGCTCGGCGTCCCCGGCGAGTTGCGCGACGACCCCGGCAGCCGCGGTCTCGCGCCCGCACGCCGCACCGAGCGTTCCGATAGTACTGAGAACTTCGTCGAACGAAGATGGTTCGAGCGCGAGAATGCGAGAATCGCCGTGCATCTTTAATGCCGCCGAGGTTACCCGTTCGTAGGAGACCGCGCAGACGTCACAGAGTTCCTGCGTTACGATCAGGTCGGGTGCCAGCCGCTCTAAGAGGCCCGCATCGAGGTGGTAGATGCTCGATCCTTGGTGAATGCCGGTACGAACGTGTCGGTCGATCGTTGCAGCATCGCTCTCCGTGGGAAGTGCCGACGAGGTGAGGATCGGGAGCGATGCAGCTTGCGACGGAAAATCGCATTCGTGCGTCACGCCGACGAGATCGTCGCCTGCCCCGATTGCATAGAGTATCTCCGTTGCACTCGGTAGCAGGCTGACGATCCGCACGCTATTGTCCTTGAGCGAGCGAGTATCCGCGCTCCCCGTCGAACGTATAGAGCCCTTCGGTCTTGATGACGTCGAAGCCGGCCTCCGAGAGAGAGGCGATGAGCTCGGCAACGCGCTTCCCGGAGAACGGTTTGCCTTCGAATCGCAGCGACCACTGATCGCTCCAGTACGTATCTGGATTGCCGTCTGGCCAGACCTTGCTTCCGCGATTGGCGATCACGACGAGCTTCGCTCCGTCGGTGCCGAGTTTTTTTACGCGAGCTGCGATCTCATCGGGATTCCCATTGCGTTGATCGATGAAAATATCGACTCCGACGTGCTCTTTCTTCGGTGGTGTCCCGCCCGGGCGAATCGAGAGATCCATCGCCTTGCCAACCGCGTAACGCGCGGGCGGAAGTACGTGCGGTTCGCGTCCGAGCCGAGCGATGACCGCATCGGCAAATTCGCGAGTCCCGACCTTTTCTTTCGAAACGCCCTCTTTATAGATGTCGTAGGTATGAACGCCGTCTTCGATCGTCGATAACCATGCATTATGAACGCGTTCTGCGATGTCTCCTTGGCCGATGTGTACGAGCATCAGCAGCGCACCGTGCAGTAATCCCGACGGATTCGCGAGGTTCTGGCCGGCACGCCGCGGCGCCGAGCCGTGGATCGCCTCGAACATCGAACAATGATCGCCGATATTCGCCGACCCGGCGAGACCGACCGAACCGGTAATCTGGGCGGCAACGTCGGAGAGAATATCGCCGTAGAGATTCGGCATGACGATCACATCGAAAGCTTCGGGGGTGTCGGCGAGTTTCGCCGCTCCGATATCGACGATCCAATGCTCGTGTTCGATATCCGGATATTCCAACGCAATCTCTTCGAAAGTCCGATGGAAAAGTCCATCGGTGATTTTCATGATGTTGTCTTTAGTAAAACACGTCACTTTTTTGCGCTTATTCGCGCGCGCATATTCGAAGGCATAGCGCACGATCCGTTTGCTCGCCGGTCGCGAGATCAGTTTCAAACATTGCGCGACCTGATTCGTTTGACGGTGCTCGATGCCGCCGTAGACGTCCTCTTCGTTCTCGCGGACGATGACGATGTTCATCTTCGGATGCTTGGTCGAGACGAACGGATGAAGCGAGGCGCAGGGACGTACGTTGGCGTACATACCCAGCGTCTTGCGCACCGTGACGTTGAGGCTTTTGAAGCCGCCCCCTTGAGGCGTGGTTATCGGGGCTTTTAGGAAAACCTGAGTGCGACGCAGCGATTCCCAGGAAGCCGGTTCGATACCGCTGTCGAGGCCGCGTTTGTAGACCGCCTCGCCGATTTCGATCTTTTCAATATCGATGCGAGCGCCTGCTTCGGTAATGATCCGCAGGGTGGCATCCATAATTTCAGGGCCGATGCCGTCGCCGTCGGCGACGGTGATTGGAACGCGTTTTTCATTTGCAGTCATAGCGCGGAGAAGTTTGACGTACTCGACGGGGTGCCTCTACCGTCGCTGATTTATCGAACGCAGCGGAAAGTCGCATAGACGTATGGATAATCGGGGTAGAACCAATTGCGGAAGCTCGAACGTATCAGCCTTCGTGGCGTCACCGGAGAGGCTCCCTTGAGCACGTAATGCCGACCGTCGAAGAAATCGATCGAATAGCGCTCGTAGGTGGGCATCGGCTTGAAACCGGGAAAAGGGGCAAAGGGCGTCGATGTCCATTCCCACCCGTTCCCGACCAACCCCTCGACCCCCCACGCGCTCGCGCCGGCAGGCTTTGCGTGCACGGGTTCGGGGTCGTAGCGTGCGAAATCGAAATTGCCGTGATGCTTTTCGGGGCGAGCTTCGCCCCACGGATAGCTGCGCGTTTCGCCATAGGGAGTAGCAAAGGCCGCACGATGGTATTGCGCCTCGGTAGGAAGGTGTGCGCGTTGCCGGCGCGCGTACGCCTGTGCTTGCTCCAGCGTGACGTAGACCGGCCACGAAAGCGGGAGCGCAATGCGCTCGAAGCAACCGCGGAGGAACCAAGAGCCCTCCGCTCGCTCCCAAAAAAACGGTGTTGGGCCGCCCTCGGCTACGAAGGCGAGCCATTCCTCATTGGTCACGTTGAATCGATCGATCGCGAATGCCTCGACCGTGCATTCGAGTTGCCCCCGTTCGTTGTCCCACGCAAACCGAGCGTCGTCGGGCGCTCGGCCGAGCACGGCGATCCCGCGAGGAATGCTTAAGGCTTCGCTTCGCGAGGGCGCATCATCGTGATGTTGCGAGCGCATCGCATGCTTTTTCCCATACGCAAGTTGATGGACGATGTACATCAGCGTCTCGTGATGCATCGCTTCGTGCTCGAGGATCGTATGGACGGCGAGCGCATCGCTTTGCTTCCCTTCATCGAGCACGCGGAGGACGCGTTCGTCGCAGGCCGTGATGAAACGTTCGATACGCTCGCGCGCAGGCCAGCGGTCGATGGCGACGGAGCGTGCGGTAGCGCTGCTCTCGGGATCGATGCCGCGGCGAAAGAGCTCCTCGAGTTCCGTGTCGATCGCCTCCTCGCCGCGATGATTTCGATTGAGCGTTAGGAAACTAAAAGCCGGGAGATGCCCATG
>JAJYHP010000078.1 GCA_021784715.1 bacterium | reverse complement strand
CATCTTCGCCTTTCGCACCTCGACCGCGACGATCTCCGCGCCGACGAGCGCGCGGCGGAGGCCGCGGGCGATCGTCTCTACTTCGGGAAGCTCGGGCATTGCGCGGCGGACCGCCTCACTTCGGCAGCAGCGGAATTTTCAGCGTTTCGCCCGCGACGATGCCGAGCCGCAACGCTTCGCCACCGGCGAGTTCGATAACGTATTGCGCGCGCGCGCTCTCCAGCGGAATCGCGCTATCCGGGGTTCCCGGCGCGAGCACCGGCACGCGCGACATGACGGCGCGCACCAAGCCGTTGCGTTCGACGAAGATCATGTCGAGCGGCATCAGCGTACCTTTCATCCAAAAATAGCGCTCGCTTTCGCGCCTGAAAACGAAGAGCATCCCCTGCCCGGGGTCGAGATGGGTGCGCTCCATCAAGCCGAGTTCGTGGGAGCGTTCGCCGCGCGCGACCCAGAGATGCATCGCCTGTCGCGGCGCCCGCACCGTGACGACCGGCAACGACGATTGCCGCGCGATCAGCAGTGCGGCGTAGAGCGCGCTAAGCATCGAAGCTCTCCGTCTCGGCCCAATTTGCGCCCGCCTTCACGCTGACGTCGAGCGGAACCGAGAGTTCCATCGCATGCTCCATCGCCTCGCGCGCAATCGTCGCGACGCGGTCGCGCGCTTCGGCGGCGACGTCGATTAAGAGCTCGTCGTGAATCTGCAACAACAATACCGCATCCTCCCCGCTCTCGCGTAACGCACGATCGACGCGAATCATCGCCAGCTTCATTAACTCCGCGGCGCTGCCTTGCAGCGGTGCGTTCGTCGCCTCGCGTTCCGCGGCGTTGCGCAGCATCGCGTTGCTCGATTTCAGCGCCGGCATGTATCGGCGGCGTCCGAGAATCGTGCTGACGTAGCCGTCCTCGCGCCCCCGCTCCAACGTCTTGGCGATATAGGCGCGCACGCTGGGAAAACGGGCGAAGTAGCGCTCGGTGATGCTGCGCGCGAGCGTACGATCGATCTCCAGCCGCGCGGCGAGCCCGAAATCGGACATGCCGTAGAGCAACCCGAAATTCACTACTTTCGCCATGCGCCGTTGTTCGCTCTCGATCGGCGCCCCCGGGGCGAGGCCGAATATTTCGCGCGCGGTAAAATCGTGAATATCGATGCCTTCGCGAAACGCTCGGCGCATCGCTTCGTCGCCGGAGAGATGAGCCATCAAACGTAACTCGATCTGGCTATAATCGGCGCTCAGTAGCAACCGCCCCGGCGCGCGTGCGACGAAGGCGCGCCGGATGCGCCGTCCGATGCCCGCGCGCACCGGAATGTTCTGCAAATTGGGATTGGTCGACGAAAGCCGCCCGGTCGCGGTGACGGTTTGGTTAAAGACGGTGTGCACCCGCCCGTCCTTCGGATCGCGAAGCGCGGGCAAGACATCGACGTAGGTGTTCTTGAGTTTCGTCAGTTCGCGCCACTCCAAAATATCGGCGCAGATCGGATAATCGCGCGCGAGCGGTTGCAGCACTTCGGCTCCGGTCGCCCAGCCGGTTTTGTTTTTCTTGCCGCCGGGAATGCCGAGCTTTTCGAAGAGCACGCGCCCGAGTTGCTGCGGCGAACCGATATTCACCGGCTCTCCCGCCGCTTCGACGACGCGCTCCGCCAGCGTTGCGATATTCGCGGTTAACTCCAGCGAGAACGCCTGCAGCGCCTCGGCGTCGATCGCAATTCCCGCCTCTTCCATGCGCGCGAGAATCGGCGGCAACGGAAGTTCGACCTCGCGATAGAGGGCGAGTTGCTCGCGCTCGCCGAGCAATTCGGTCGCGCGCCGCGCGGCGCGTGCGGCGATATCGGCGAAGACCGCCGCATCGCGCACCGGCTCTTCGGCGAGCACGATCAGCGCCGCCTCTGCGGGATCGGTGCAACTCCGCGATGGATCGAGCAAGTGTGCGGCGAGCATCGCATCGTCGGCGAACTCCGGCACCCGCACGCCGTAGGCGTCGAACGCGCGCACGATCCGTTTCGTATCGTATCCGACGACGCGCCCGGTTCCGTGCGTCGCCGCTTCGAGCGCGCGGCGCACCGGCTCGCCGCGCAACGCATCGAGATGGAACGAAATCCCGGCGTGCGGCGTGGCGCTCGCGCCGAGCGCGTCGCCCTCGATCGCCAGCGAGACGCGCGGCGCATCGGCCATCGCTTGCAATTCGCCGCAGAGCTGCACGAAATCGGGCGGATCGACGGCGACGACGTAGGAACGAAACGCGCCGTCGGGAGCGCGCAACGATGCCATCAACGGCAGGTCGCCGTTCGCGGGCGGCGGTTCGAGCTTTCGAAGCAACGTGCGAAATTCGAGTTCGCGATAGAGCGCGTACCGACGCGCCGCATCGGGCGGGCGTAGGCGCGCCGCATCCCAATCGATGGTCACCGGCAGGTTGCGATCGACGCGCGAGACGTCGCGGCAGAGGCGCGCCTGCTCGCCATATTCGCGCACCAGCGCTTCCCAACGCGGTTTTCCCGCGAGCGAGGGATCGGCGAGCAACGCATCGAGCGTCCCCGCCGATTGCATGAGCGCGATCGCCGTCTTTTCACCGATGCCCGGAATGCCGGGAAGATTATCGGAGGGGTCGCCTTTGAGGCCGCGATAATCGGCGAGTTGTTCGGGGCTCAGCCCGTAGCGTTCGCGCACCGCGGCGCGGTCGTAGCGCACCAGATCGGTCACGCTGCGCCGCGTGGCGAGCACCATCGTCGCGTCGTCGACGATCTGCAGCAAATCGTTATCGCCCGTCACCACCAACGTCCGCGCGCCGGCGCGCTCCGCCTGCGCGGCGAGCGTCGCGATGATGTCGTCGGCCTCGTTCCCATCGAGTTCCGCAATCGGAATGCCGAAGACGTCGAGCACGCGGCGTACCAATGCAAACTGCGAGCGCAGTTCGTCGGGCATCGCTTCGCGTTGCGCTTTGTACTGCGGCATCATCTCCATTCGATGCGCGGGAAGTCCGCGGTCGAATGCGGCGATCGCGTGCGTCGGTTTTTCGTTCTCGAGAATCTTTACCAACGTCGTCGTAAAACCGTAGGCGGCGTTAATCGGCACGCCGCCCGCCGTCGTCAACGGCGGTAGCGCGAAGAAGGCGCGATAGACGAGCCCGTAGGTATCGAGCAAGAGGAGGCGACGTTCGTCGGCCATCAACGAACCTCGAGACGCATCGAACCGGCGACGACGCGGCCGTCGTCGCAGATTTTGAGAATCGAGAGCGTGTAACGCCCGGCATTTCCGGGCAGATGGAACGGGAGAATATCGCCGAGCGATGGCTCGACGCTCCAGGAGACCGTCGAGGTATCGGATTCCGCGATCGTCAGGTTACTCGGCGGCAACGCGACGCGTTCGAAGCCGAGCACTTCGGGGTGTTTGCCGGTCGAATCGACCCACGGATGCCAGGTGGTTTCCGGCGGCGCGCTATTTTGCGTCAGCGTCGCGCCGACCGCGAGCAGCCCCGGCGCGTCGTCGAAGAGCGCGCTCCCCGAGGGAACGCCGCGACTGATGCGCAGCACCACCGTTCCCGCGCCGTCGGCGAAGGGGCCCATCGCCAGTTTCGCGAGCGTTCCGGGGCGCGCGTCGCCGCCGAGGAGTTGCAAGCGCGCCCGCGCGGGGCGCCCCGGCGTATCGAGCGGCAGCGCGATGGTATTCCATTCGATCGCGCCGGCGCGTACCATCGCCGCGCCGATCGAGACCGTGCCCAACGCGGTGCGCGCGACGAACGCGCCGTGCGAGATGCCGTTCCCATCTCCCGCGACGTCGGATTCGACGCCGAGCGCGCTCTCCAAGGTGAAGAGCGTATCTCCGCGCGCGCCCGGCGAGCGCGCCGTGACGCCGATTCTTTCGCCTTGCGTGAAGCGCGAACCGGAGAGCGAGAGCGCGAGCGCCGCGCTGCCGATCGCGCCGGTATCTCGCGCCTGCGGCACGACGTCGACTTGGTCGGCGTCCTTCGCCTTCTCTCCGTTCCGGTCGATCTCGGCGACGATGAGATTCGTTCCGAGATCGGGCGTGCTGAACGCGCCGCGCACGAAGCCGTTCCCGCCGAGCGTCAGTACCTGGCGCTGCACCGAGGCGCCGTGCGAGAGCGTGACGACGACTTTCGCGCCGCCGAGCGGTGCGAGCGTATCGACGTTATTGGCGTAGATATCGAAGCCGAGCGGCGTTCCCAGCGATTGACGCCGATGAAACGGCCGCACGCGAATCGTAAATGGAGCGGTCGGGACGGTGACGCGCGTCTCGGCGCTCGCTCCACCGGAGGAGATCGTCACACCGTAGGTCGATGCGAGGCCGTCGGTCGGCATCGGGATCTCGACCTCCGCCGCCCCGTCGGCATTGGTGCGGACGGTCGTTTGGAGCCATTTGGAGATCGCCCACGGACGACGTTTCTCTTCGAATCCGACGACGACGTGCGGGGAGCGAACGATATCGACCGTCACCGGAAGATCGCCGACCGGGCGCCCCTCGCGACGCGCTTCGATGTGGAGCGGAATATCGGCGTTCGCCGGGCAACGCCCGTTGCATGCCGAACGCACGTTCAACGCAATACCGTTCGCATCGGCATCGACGTGCAGCGTCGCACCCGCGATCCCCGAAGCGCCTTGCGCGAGCACCGCGTAATCGCCGCTGTGCGCGTCGGCGGGAATCGCGACGGTGGTCGAAAACGCGCCGGCGCGATCGAGCGGTACGCGCACGTCGGCGACGGAAATCGGCCCGTTCCGAACGCTCACCGTCACGTCGCCACGCGCCGGGCGCAACAGTTCGCCGTCTCTCGTGCGCGCGAAACCGACGATGCGCACGCTCTCGCCCGCGTGCACGACCGCGCTCTCCAGGCGCACGCCGAGCACCTCCGCCGGCAACGGCGCCTGCGGTAATAACGAAACGAACGCGTAGCTACTGCCCCACTGGCCGAGCGCGAAGACCGGCCACGGCGCGCGATCCCAGCGTACGATCCCGTGCGCGTCGGTATAGCGCACGACGAAACGGCTGTTCACGACGAACATCACGCGCATATGCGGCCGCGGTTTTCCGGTATGGAGATCGGTCGCGTAGATCATCAGGCCGCCCGGCGTCTGTTTGGCGATCATGCCGACGTCGGTACGATTGATCCACACTTGCTCGCCGACGCCGCCGCGCCGCGCTTCGACGACGAAAAATCCCGCCCGCGATCCCAGGGGCACCTGCACGACGTTCGCCTGAAAGCGATAGCCGCCGGGCGGCGTGAAGTTCCAGCGCACGACCGCTCGCCGATGGCTCACGTCGATCGCGCGCGGACGCGCGTTGCTTCCGGCGGTGAGCACGTCGCCCGGATCGACCGGATACGCCGCAAAGCTCACCGGAGCGCTCGAATAGGTGTCCAGGCGCACCACGGTCGGCCGCCACGGCACGTCGCTATCGTGGGCGAAGAGCGCGAAGTACCCGTCGAGCCGATGGAGATCGACGATGGGGCGAGCCGCCCCGACGGGGGCGAGCGAAAGGGCGAGGAGAGCGCAGGCGAGCCCGAGCGCGCGAAAACGACGTACCATGAGCAGAGCGCGCTTCGGAGGCGGAACCCCCAGCCCCTACGAATCGTTTACCGCACACTCATGAGAAAACTCCGCAACCTGCTCGCCGCCCTGTTGGCGACCGCCGTTCTCGCCCTGCCCGCGCTCGCTCCGGTCGCCCGCGCCGCCGTCGCGCACCCGCTGATGACGCCACGCCCGCCTACGGTTCCTTTACATACCGAGTTCGTCGTCGAGGTGAACCGGCTCGGCCAAGTCGTTCGCGTCACGCAAAAGCACGGCTGTAAGGATCTCAACTTCAACGCGCACACCTTAGGCAACGTGCTGCAGATGTGGATTCGCCGCCCCGACGGCACCGCCGTGGTCGGGCTCTACCGCGTCACGTTCGATTACAGCCCGTTTACGCGCTCGATCGTCCGCCACGTCGCGCTCGTTCGCGCGGGCGGGAATTGGGGCGACGATCCGGGTGCGGCGAACCAAATGATCGACGATGCAAAACGCATGCAGCAAGAGCACGAGCATCCCAATCTTCCCAGCCTGAAGAAACTGCTCAAGCCGACGCCGAAGCCGACGCACCACCCCGAGCGGTAGCGCCGCATGGAGCGACCGCGCAGCGATTCCGACCGCGAGCGGAGTTGCGGAACGAAAGATACCTTCCGCACCGAAGCGGAGGCGCGCGCGCACATGCTGATGAACGGTACCGCTGCGATGTTACGAACCTACGAATGCCGCTACTGCGGTTTCCTCCACCTCACCAGCCGCAAGGAGTGATCCGTGCGGCTGATTTCCTTTTACGATGACGACGGCACGCTTCGCCCGGGCCTCCTGCGCGACGCACTCGTCGCGCGCATCGACGCGCCCGACATGCGCGCGTTCGTCGAACTCCCTCCGGAGCGGCGCGCGGAACGCATCGGCACGCCGGAACTCGATGCCTCGGCGCTCGTCTTCGGGCCGCCGATCGTTCCTCCGCGCAACGTGTTTTGCGTCGGGCGCAACTATCTCGAACACGCACTCGAAGGCGCGCGCGCGGCCGGACGCGACCTGAAACTACCCGACGTTCCGACGTTCTTTACCAAAGCGACGACGGCGGTGATCGGTCCCGACGCGGTCGCGCACTTCGATGCCTCGATCTCGCGCGAGTACGATTACGAAGCCGAACTCGCGGTCGTGATCGGCGAGCGTTGCCGCGACGTCGACGAACGGCGCGCCGGTGAGGCGATCTTCGGCTACACGTGCTGTAACGATCTCACCGCACGCGATCTCCAACGCGCGCACGTGCAGTGGATGAAAGGCAAGAGCCTCGACGAAAGCTGCCCGCTCGGCCCGGCGATTCTCACCCCCGACGAGATCGGCGATCCGCAGGCGCTCGAGATCGCGATGTACGTCAACGATATCGAAAAACAACGCAGCACGACCGCGAAGATGATCTTCTCGATTCACCGCATCATCGCCGAGCTCTCGCGAGGGATGACGTTGCTTCCCGGCGACGTGATCGCAACCGGAACCCCCGAGGGGGTCGGCTTCGCCCGCACGCCTCCCGAGTTCTTACGCGACGGCGACCTGCTCGAAGTGCGGATCGAACGGATCGGCTCGCTGCGCACGCGCATCGCGCTCTCGTGATTCTTCCGGCGCTCGGCGTCTCGCTCTCGGTCCTTGCGGCGTGCGCCCTGTTGGGGATCGGCGCGCTCGCGCTGCTCGCTCCCGAGCGGCTCGCCGAGGCCTACGGGCTTCCGGTGCGCGAGGGAAACGCGCTCGGTTTCGTTCGGGCGACCGGGGCGCGCGACGCAGTGCTCGGCGCCGCGATCCTCGCCGTCGCAGTACGGAACCACCCGTTCGAACTCGCGATCTTCGCGGCGCTCGGTATCCTGCTCTCGGCGTTCGATCTCGCGATCGCCTACGCGCATCTGCGCCGGATCCGTCCCGAATTGCTCGCCCATCTCGGGGGCGTCGTCGGTTTTTCGGTGCTCCTCATTATTTTAATCGCGGAATTGCGATAGGAGTCGCTACGCGGGAGCCGTATGCCCCGCAAATGATACTTGCCGTACCGCGTGAGAGCGCCGAGCGCGAACGCCGTGTCGCGCTCGTTCCCGAAAGCGTCTCCAAATTTAAAAAACTCGGACTGGAAATCCACGTACAGCGCGATGCCGGTCGCGCCGCTTCATTTCCGGACTCCGCTTACGAATCCGCCGGCGCTCGAATCGTCGCCGACGAAAATGAACTCCTTTCTTCGGCCGACGCGCTCCTCTGCGTCGCTCGGCCGACCGAAGCTCACATCGCGCGCCTCAAAAAGGGCGCGCTTCTCGTAGGTTTCCTCGATCCGCTCGGCGACCCCGCGTACGCCGCGCGCTTGGCCTCAGCCGGCATCGAAGCGCTCGCGGTTGAAAAGATACCGCGCATCACGCGCGCGC
>JAJYHP010000114.1 GCA_021784715.1 bacterium | reverse complement strand
TGGTTCGTTGTCGGCCTCGCGGTCTATTTTCTCTACGGTTTTCACCGTTCGTTGCTGCGGCCGGAGCCGAAACCATGATCTCCGTGGAGTTCGGCGACCGATATAGCGAGCGCATTTGGGAGAATCATACGGCCGAAGATTTCGAGCGCGACGTTCTTGACGGTCTGCGTTCGACGCAAAAATCGATTCCCTCGAAATACCTTTACGACGCGCTGGGCTCCGCGCTCTTCGAGGCGATCGTGTTGCTCCCCGAGTACGACCTGCCTCGGCGCGAGCGCGTGCTCTTGGAGCGTCATGCGTCGACGATCGTTGCGAATCTCGGGCCGTCGCCGCATCTGCTCGAACTCGGGAGCGGGAGCTCCGAGAAAACGCGGATGCTCATCGAAGCGGCGATCGCAAATTACGGAAGCGTCGTTTATACGGCGATCGACATTTCACTCGAAGCGCTACGCGCCGCTGCCGCGCAATTACTCGAGAGCTACCCGTTGCTTGTCGTCGATGCACTCGCGGGCGACTATTTCCAAGTTCTTGCCGAAGTGCCGCGACGGCCGGCAACGCTCGCGCTGTTCTTGGGCTCGAACCTCGGGAATTATCCGGGCCGCCGCGGCCACGATCTCCTGCGGGCGATCGGCGGCGCTCTCGCGCCGCACGATCTCCTTCTGCTTGGCGTCGACCTTCGGAAAGATCGCGCGGCGATGGAACGTGCCTACAACGATCCTATCGGCGTGACGGCGGCGTTTTCAAAAAACGTTCTCGCACGCGTGAATCGCGAGCTCGGCGCCGAGATCGAGGTCGGAAACTTTCGCCACATGTCGCGCTTCGACGAAGAGACGGGAAGCATCGAATCGTACCTGATTGCGAAACGGAGCGCGACCTACCCGCTCGGCGAGGGGCGGGGGACGGTGAGCTTTTCCGAGGACGAGCGCGTGCATATCGAATCGTCGCATAAGTTCACGCGCGACGAGCTAAGCGACCTTGCCGGCGCGACCGGTTTTGACGAACGCATGTATATGCCCGACGACGACGCCGGCTTTGCTTTGATGCTGTTGGAGCGCCGCGAAGGCCGCTAACCGCGGAGGCTCTCGATATTACGCGTTCGCTCGTCGTCGCGCAAGGTGCTCGAGAGCGCGAAACGCCAACTCGGCGAACAAGGCGATCGCGACGACGCCGAGCGCTCCTTGCACGAGCATCGCGTGGTTCTGTAGCGCGAAACCGGTAAAGAGTATCGCGCCCAGCCCGCTTCCGCCGACATATCCGCCGAGGGTTGCGAGTGCGATGCTGCCGAGGGTGGCGATGCGAAGCCCGGAAAGGATCGCCGGAATCGCAAGCGGGAGTTCGACGCGCAGCCGACGCTTCCAGGATGGAAGCCCGAGCGCCGTGGCGACTTCTCGTTGCTCCGCGGGAATCGCGCGAACCCCGGCGACGGTGCTGCGGAAGATCGCATAGAGCGCATAGGCGACCAACGCGATCTCGACGCTTGCATTTCCGAGCCCCACGAATTGGACGAGTACGGCCAGGAGCGCGAGCGACGGAATCGTGTAAAGCGCTCCGAGAAGTGCCGAGAGCGGCCGTTCGACGCTCGGGCGATCGGCGAGCGCGAGTGCGGCGGGAACGGCGACGGCAGCCGCAACGGCGACCGCGAAGGCACAGAGCGCAATATGGGCGGAGATCGCCGCAATCACGTCGGCTGCTCGCGCGTCGTCAGGCGGGCCAGGCGATACTCGTGCAAGAGTCGGTCGCCGCAAAGAAGAGCGGCGGTGAAGTCGTCTGGCGGGCGCTCGAGCATCGCGCGCGGGCTTCCGACCGCTCGTAAGCGGCCGTCGTCGATCACGGCGATGCGATCTCCCAAAAAGAGCGCCTCGTCGACGTCGTGCGTGACGAATAACGTCGTCGTGCGCGCGTTGCGGAGGACGTCGAGCAATTCAGCTTGGAGTTGCGGACGGAGAATCGGATCGACCGCGCCAAAAGGCTCGTCGAGCAACAGCAAGCGGGGATACGCCATCAGCGCGCGGGCAATCCCAACGCGCTGTGCCTGTCCGCCCGAGAGCGCGCGCGGGCGGCGTTTACGATAGATTGCGGCATCGAGGCGTACCGTCGCGAGCATCTCATCGATGCGCGCATCGATACGCGCGCGCGGCCAGCCTAACGTCTCCGGAACGAGGGCGAGATTTTCGGCGACGGTGAGGTGTGCGAAGAGACCGACGCCCTGGATCGCATAGCCGATCGTTCGGCGGAACGGATCGAGCGCGAACGTGCCCAGATCGCGGCCGTCGATCTCGATGCGTCCATCGCAGAGTTCGACGAGGCGATTGACGCAGCGCAAAAGCGTACTCTTACCCGAGCCGGAGGCACCGACGATGGTAAGGAGCTCTCCCGCTGCGATATCCAAAGCGATCCCGTCGAGTGCGAGCGCCGGCGACCCCGGAAAACGCACCGAAGCCCGGTCGTAGCGAAGAGCGTAGGGAGCTTCAACCGTCACGGCGATTGCAAAAAACCGTGCGCTACGGCAGCGGGGCTCATCTGCGCGGACTCGATGTGCTCGTTCATGGATGCAACCGCCGATGTCGAGAGACGCGCGGAGAGTGCGTCGAGTGCTGCGCGCATGCGTGGGAAGCGAACGAGCGTTGCCGTTCGAACGACCGGCGCGGCGTGATATGCCGGCCAAAAATGACGGTCGTCGCGCAGTACGACAAGCTGCCGGGCGGCGATCGTCCCGTCGGTAGTAAACGCGGTCGCTACGTCGGCCTTACCGGTAAGCAACGCTTCGTATTTTAGTGCAATATCGTACGTTCGAATGGATTGAAAACGGAAGCCCCCATAATAGCGCTGTAATCCCGGTAAACCATCGGGGCGGGCGAGGAACTCTTGAATCGTGGCGAGGCGAAGCTGCGGCGCAAGGCGCGAACATTCGGTGAGCGTCGTGAGGTTGAGGCGTCGAGAGATCTCCCGCGTCGTGGCGAGCGCCTGCGAATCATTCATCGGTGCCGGGGCGAGCCACGTTGCATGAAAGCGCGCTTCGAATGTCGCTCGCAGAAGTTTGAGCATCGCCTCGCCGTCGCGCATCGGCGCGTGGTGAAGGACGTCGATGAGTGCGGTGCCGGTATATTCGGGATAACAATCGATGTCGCCGCGTGCCAGCGCCGCGAGCGCGATCTGCGTGGAGCCGAGATCGAAGCGCCGTTCGACGGCGATGCCGAGCGTTTCGAGCGTTTGCGCGTAGAGTTCGGCGAGGAGAATCGACTCTGCGAAATTTTTCGAACCGATGCGAATCGCTTGTGATGGCGCGCAACGCACGAGTGCGAAGGCTCCACCGATCGTTGCCAGCGCGGTGCTGCGTCGCATTACGTCCATGCCTCCGCGCCGCGCACGAGCAGCGCGAGCAGGGCGTCGACGGCGATGGCGAGCGCGGCGACCGTTGCGGCAGCGAGCAGCAAAAGCGTCTCGTTCCCGGTCTGCAGCCCGCGCACGATCCCGTCCCCAAGCCCGCCGCCTCCGATAAACGTTGCCAGGGTCGCGCTCGCAATACACTCGACTGCCGCGGTGCGCAGCCCGGCGAGTGCAAGCGGTGCCGTCGCCGGCACCTCGATGCGGAAAAAACGGGTACGGGTGCCGAGGCCGAGCGCATCGACGACCTCGCGCTGCGCTGCGGAGAGCGAGCGCATCCCGGCATCGACCGAGATGGCGATGGGGGGCAGGGCGAGCAACGCCAGTGCGACGATTGCGGGCAGACGCCCGACGCCGAGCCAGGGAAGCAGCAGAGCAAGCACCGCGATCGTCGGCAGGCTGCGCGCGATGCCGACCCCGCCGAGCGTCGCGGAGCGTACGAAGCGTGTTTTTGCCGTCAGGAGCGCGAGCGGCACCCCCACCGCGGTTGCCAATGCAAGCGCCGCTCCGGCGATCTCGAGATGCGTGCCGGTCTCTACGAGCAAATCGGTGAGCATTGCGGCTAGAGTTTCGCTCGCGCTCGGCGAATCCCGCGAGAACGATGCTCCAGCGATTCGAAGCCGCGATTCCGCCGCAAAACGCGGAACGGGGCGATGCCGAGCTTTTTTTCAGCCGCGAACTTTCGTGGCTGGCCTTTAACGATCGCGTCCTCGAAGAGGCGCTCGATCCGAAGATTCCGCTACTGGAACGGCTGAAATTCGTTTCGATCTTCGGTACGAACCTCGATGAATTTTTTATGATTCGCGTCGCTGCAATCAAACAACAGATCGCCGCCGGCGTGACCACCCGCTCCGACGACGGGCGTCTTCCGGTCGAGCATTTTGCCGCGATCGCGGAATATATTCGCGAGACGTTGCCGCGACAGATGAAGGTCTTGCGGGACGATATCCTGCCCGCGATAGCGGACAAGGGCGTGCGAATCCTCAGCGTCACGGATCTCGACGAAGAGCGCGCGCGCACCGTCGAGCACGTCTTCGACGAGCGCGTCTTTCCCGTCCTCACGCCGCTGGCCGTCGATAGCGGGCATCCATTCCCGTATATTTCAAACCTATCGCTCTCATTGGCGGTCGAACTCGAAGAGGTCACTCCCGAAGGGATCGACGTGCATTTCGCTCGCGTGAAGATCCCCCCGACGTTACCTCGGTTTATCGAAATTCCGGAAAGCGCTCCGGGAGCGCGGAGTTTCGTGCTCATCGAAGACGCGATCGCCCACCATCTCGACGCGCTCTTTCCCGGCATGGCCGTCCGCGCTTCGTATCTGTTCCGCGTAACGCGCGACGCAGACCTCGATTTGCAGGAAGATGAAGCCGACGACTTGCTGCAAGCGATCGAATCGGAATTGCAAAAACGGCGATTCGGTGAGCCCGTTCGTTTGGAAGTCGAACGAGGAATCCCCGAGAACCTGCGGGCCTTTCTGCTCGACGCGCTCGATCTTCGCGAAGAAGATTGCTACGATATCGACGGTCTGATGGGCCTGAGCGATTTGATGTCGCTCTATCGCCAGGCCGGACACGAGGAATTGCGGGATCGGCCCTTCACGCCGGCGATTCCGGTACGGCTGCGCGGAGTAAGCGATATCTTCGCTGCGATCCGCGAAGGCGACATTTTATTACACCATCCGTACGATTCGTTCGATCCGGTCGTGCAGTTCGTGCAGGCCGCGGCGAACGACGACCGCGTGTTGGCGATAAAAGCGACGCTCTATCGAACCTCGGGAAGCGATTCGCCGATCGTGCGCGCGCTGTTGGAAGCGGCGGAGAACGAAAAGCAGGTCGCCGTCGTCATCGAACTCAAGGCGCGTTTCGACGAAGAAAACAATATCGAATGGGCGCGTCGGCTGGAGCGCGCCGGCGTTCACGTCGTGTATGGTTTTCCCGGTTTGAAAGTGCACGCGAAGGCGTTGTTGGTCGTGCGCGAGGATGAGGACGGCATACGGCGCTACATGCATTTTGGAACCGGAAATTACAACGAAAAAAGCGCGCGACTCTATACGGATTTCAGCCTCTTCACGGCGCGGGCGCGCTTGGGGGGTGACCTCGCGCAGATGTTTAACGCGCTCACGGGATTTGCGAAAGTTACCGACTACGACGAATTGCTCGTCGCTCCGGTTACCCTGCGACGGGAGATCCTCGCGGCGATCGATCGCGAGACCGAGCACGCGGAGGCGGGGCGGCCGTGCGGGATCCGCGCCAAACTCAATGCGCTCACCGACAAAGAGGTGGTGCGCGCCCTCTATCGCGCTTCGCAGGTGGGGGTGCCGATCGATCTCCTCGTCCGCGGAATGTGCACGTTGCGGCCGGGCGTCCCGGGCATAAGCGAGAGCATTCGCGTGCGCTCGATCGTCGGGCGTTTTCTCGAACATTCGCGCCTCTTCTCGTTCACTGACGGGGGCGACCGGAAGCTCTTCGTCGGGAGCGCGGACTGGATGGGGCGCAACCTCGACCGTCGGGTCGAACTCGCCGTCCCGATCGAGGATCGCGAGATGGCCGAGGATCTCGACCGGCTGCTGGCCACCGTTCTCTTCGCCGATACGCAGCAATCGCGGGAGCTACTCCCCGACGGAAGCTATCGGCGGCTGGCGCTGCGCCCCGGCAGCGGGATCGACGCTCAAGGCGAGCTGCTCCGGCGGCGCGAGCGCTCGCTTTCTTAATCTCCCCCTAATCTTTTCAGGGTAAACTCAGCAGAGTTCGAGGGCGTGTGCCGCATGGCGGCACGACCTTGGATTTCTCGTTTCTCACAGGAGGTTTGCTCTGAGTACATTCACTCGACTCCTGCTCGCCGCGGCAATCGCCGCGCTCGCCGTTGGACCCGTCAGCGCGGCAACGGTTCGGAGCGCGTCGCATCGCCTCGTCGCACAGGCTGAATCTCAAAGCACCGGATCGGTGAGCGGCTCGCTCCACGATGTCTCCGGTGCTCCGGTTGCGGGGGCGACGATCGCCGTCCGCGGCCCGAAGAGTTATTACGCCCTCTCCGACGCGAAGGGCAATTTCACCGTCTCCGGTATCGCGCCCGGCGTGTACGAAATTATCGTCACGAAACCCGGTTATCAGACCGCGACCGACACCGACTACACCGTCGTTGCCGGGCAGAGTCAGAGCGTCGTCGTGACGATGCATGCGGCGACGTTTTCGTCGCTGCGGACGATCGCCACGGTGCGCGCCGTCGGCCGTGGGACGTTTAACACGACGCCGGCTGCGGTCAACGTCGTTTCTGCGGCGACCTACGAAAATCAAGGCGCCGTTCAGGTGACGCGCGTGCTCAGCCAAGTGCCGGGCGTGCAGATATCCTTCCCCTCGAGCGGCGCGAATGCTGCCGTTCCCGGTTCGATCACGGTGCCCGATATTCGCGGCGCCGGTTCGTTCGAGACCGCGACGCTTATCGACGGGCACCCGCTCTCGGTAGGAACCTACGGCGACTACGTCACCACGTTCCTCAATGCGTATATGTTCTCGAACACCGAAGTCGTGAAGGGGCCCGGCGCTACCGTTCCGGTCAACTACGCGATCGGCGGTACGTTGAACTTCCGCACGAAAGACCCGACCTACAAACCGACGCCGGATATCGCCCTCGGCGTTACCAACCACGGCGGCACGTTCTCGAATTTCGGATTCTCCGATACCGTCGATCGTTTCGGCTTGGTCTTCGACGTTGCAACGCTCGACGATCCTTCAGCGCTCAACAACCAGCAAGTCTATTACGATCCTTCGTCGGTATCGAAAACGTACGATAACGCCACGAATCAATTGCTCCAAGGGTATAACGGCACAAGCCTCTCCAGCGCGGTTCCGGGAACGTCGTCGTATATTCAAACGGCATACCCGCTCATCGCTTGCTGTTATAACGTGCAGGGACAGTACACGCAGACCGCCGAGCTCGTGAAGTTTCGCTATAAACTCTCCGACGCAACGACGGCTACGGTAAGCTATCTCGGCTCGCAGACCTTTGCCGATCAAAACGGCAACACCGGAAACCTCACGCTCGGAACCTTCTCGCCGCTTGCCGGGTACACCGGAAGCCTCGCAGCAGGCGGGCTCGGCGTGAATTATCTCCATTACGGCGGTACCGACCAGGAGATCAACAACGAGCCGATTTTCCAAGGCGAGGTTCGCTCGACGCTCGGCCGCGATACCGTGCTCGCGCGCTACTATCACGCCTCGATCCTGCGTCAGGTCACCGAAGGCAACCCCAACGGGACGCCGAGTTTAGTAACGCAGACGCTCTATGGTTCTTCTTGCCCCGGTAATCTTTCTCCCAACGATACCATCTGTTCGGCAGCGCCGGTTTTCTACAACGGCACGCAAGTGACGCTTAGGGTGCCGAGCAGCTATCTGCAGACCGAGCAAGACGCCCTCTCGGGCATCTCGTTCCTCTACCTCCACCCGATCGGCAGCAATACGCTGAGCTTTGGCGTCGACCAGACCGTTTCGACGACGACTTCGTTCTCGAAGAGCTCGTACACCAGCGTCAATCTCCCGACCGGATCGGCGCAGAAGTTTACGA
>JAJYHP010000183.1:639-7996 GCA_021784715.1 bacterium | reverse complement strand
GCTCCTCGTCGATCTCGATTTTCGTTACGTGCTCCATGGGACGGGTGTCGAGCATCTCCGGGTGCGTGGGCTGCCCGGTCTCTTTGGTATATGCACGCAGTCGCGTGAGATCGATCGTTTCCATCCGGTGGTGATTCGACCAGCCCGGCGGGGCTGGCCTTTGCCGCTGAGGAATACTGGACCGAAGCTATGAGAACTGCAATCGGAATCGATCTGGGCGGGTCGCACGTCACCGCCGGTGTCGTCACCGACGACGGCGCGATTCAAAGCCAGCACGAACGAGACCTGAGCGACCTTACGTTCGAGCGAGTGGTCGCGGTGGTTGTCGAGGTAACCAACGCGGCGAGGAGCGCGGCGCCTTCCAAGGTCGAGGCGATCGGCATCGGCTCCCCCGGAAACATCGATTTGCACGACGGATCGGTGCGCTACAGTCCGAATTTCGGCTGGAACGGCGTTCCGCTGGGGAAACGCCTTCGCGAGGCGCTCGGTATGCAAGTCTTCGTCGGGAATGACGCGCGCTGCGCAACGCTGGGTGAATATCATTTCGGTACCGGAAAGGGCGCAAGCGACTTCGTTATGCTGACGCTGGGCACCGGGATCGGCGGCGGGATCGTTGCCGACGGGGAGTTGGTGCTCGGGCACGGCTTTGCAGCCGGGGAGATCGGGCACCATCAAATTCGCCCCGAGACCGGGTTCATTTGCGGTTGCGGGAAGATCGGGTGTATGGAAGCGCAGGCATCGGGAACCGGGTTGATACGGCACGCAATGGCGGTAGCGCCCTCTTTTCCGCGGAGCTTTCTGCTCGATCCCGATAAGGGGAAGCTCGGCTCGAAAAAAATCCGCAAGGCAGCGCAAGCCGGCGATCTCCATGCGTTGGCGGCATGGAAGAATTATACAAGCGACCTTGCGCTTGGATTGGCAAACGTGATCGCGTTCACGAATCCTGAGTTGATCGCCCTAGGAGGCGGCGTTTCGAGCGCCGGCGATTACATGCTCGATGCGGTTCGTTCGCGCGTCGACGAACTGACGACGATGGCGCCGAAAGGAACGACGCGAATCGAAATCGCACGACTTGGAAACGATGCCGGGCAGGTCGGCGCAGCGATGATGGCTCTTCAGGGAGGACTCGATAAACATGGATAACCTACACGGCGCGTTTATTACCTATGGCGAGCGTCGTGCGTACGTCGCACTCCCCGAATCGCCCGGGCCGCATCGCGCGGTGCTGCTATACATGGAAGCGTTCGGCGTGAACAACTATATCGCCACCGAATGCGACCGTCTCGCGCGGGCCGGCTTTCTCGCCATCGCCCCCGACTTTTTCGACGGGCGGACGTTCGCATACGACGACTTTGAAAACATTCGCCCGATGTTGCAGGGGCGCAGCGATGCCGATTGGCTCGCGCACATTCGCGCGGCGATCGCGTGGCTCGACGCGCGCCATGACGTCGTGAAGGCGCCGCTCGGCGCGCTCGGCTTCTGCATGGGCGGTCGGCTCGCATTTCTTAGCGCGCTGGAGTTTCCCGACCGAATCGGTGCGGCGGTCGCCTTCTACGGCGGCGGCATCGCCCCGGAGGAGCCCAGCCTCGGACGTCCGATCTTGGTCGGACGAGTCGGCGAATTGCGCGCTCCGGTGATGCTGCATTACGGCGCCGACGATTCCGGCATCACGCCGGTGGAGCACGGGCGCTTAGCTCGCGCACTCTCGGAAGCGAAGAAGAAGTTTTCGATGCATCTCTACCCCGATGCCGGGCATGGATTTGCCTCGCGCGATCGTGATTCGTATCGCGGCGCGGTCGCCGAAGAGGCTTGGGGTTTATCGCTGGAGTTTCTGCGCGCGACGTTGCCGTGAGCGGTCGTCCGCTCGCACTGATTACCGGTGCTTCCGGCGGAATCGGGTTGGAATTCGCCCGCATTCTGGCCGCAGAGGGCTATGATTGCGTGCTCGTTGCGCGCTCGCGCGAGCGGCTCGAGTTCATCGCCACCGATATACGGGAAAAGCACGGCGTTGCGGTAACGTGCGTCGCCGTCGACCTTACCCTCGATGAAAGCATCGCCGAACTCACCGCCGCGATCCCGCGCTGCGATCTCTTGGTGAACAACGCCGGCTTCGCCAACAACGGGCGCTACGACGAACTCCCGGAGGACGACATCGTCGGCGAGATTCGGCTCGACGTGCTGGCGCTCGCGCGCTTAACGCGTCGCTACCTTCCGGCGATGCTCGCCGCGCGCAGCGGCGGCGTCATCAACGTGGCATCGACGGCGGCGTTTCTGCCCGGGCCGCTGATGGCGACCTATTACGCGAGCAAAGCCTTCGTTCTCTCGCTCTCCGAAGCGCTCTGGGAGGAGGCTCGCGGAAGCGGCGTCACGGTGAGCTGTCTCTGCCCGGGTGCGACGAAGACCGCGTTCTTTACTCGCGCAAAAATGGAGGGAACGCCGCTCCTCTCGATGCAACCGCTTGCCGACGCGACGATGGTTGCGCGCGCCGGTTACGAGGGATGGAAACGCGGAAAGCGCATCGTGATTCCCGGAGTGATGAACGCCGCGCTCGCGTTCTCGCCGAAAATTACGCCGCGCGCGATGTTGCTGCGTATCTCGCGCCGGTTGGTCGAACGATAGATTCCCTGCGGTGTCGCATCGATTCGACGCGCTTAGAGTGCGGCGAGTTGGAGTTGCGGAGCGAACGGTGAATCGTCGGCGGGAATCGTTCCGTCGACGGCGATCTGCGAGATGAGCGCGGCGATGCGGCGCGAGGATGCCTTCGGTGCAACCTCTTCTTGGCGAATGCGAATCTGCACCAGGCGCGCCGGGTCGGAGATCATGCGCTCGACTGCGGCGACCACCTGAGCCGCTCCGTGAAGAGCGACTTCGCCGAGACCGTTCTTTCGCACGAAATCGACGTTCCCGCGCTCTTGTCCCGGAACGTAATCGTAAACGACGACCGGCAATTGTGCTGCGTTCGCTTCGGCGAGCGAGCCCGGGCCGGCTTTGGTGACGAGCAGATCGACGGCGCGGAAATATTCGGGGATCTGATCGGTGAATCCGAGCAGATGCATCGGTGTCGGAAGGCTCGGTGCGAGTTCTGCGAGGCGTTCGCGGAGCGCTTCGTTGCGCCCGCAGACGACGACGAGTTCGACCGGAAGGTGCGCTTTCGCCAGGGCGATCGCCGTGGTCATCAATTTGCCGCCGCCTTCGCCGCCTGCCATCAGCATGACGATCGATGCCTGTTGCGGGAGCCCGAGTTCGCGGCGCAGTTCCGGTTTGGTCCCGACGACATCGTCGAATTTCGGATGGATCGGGTGACCGAGCCAACGAAGGCGCGCCGGTGAGACGCCGCGCGAGAGCGCGCGGAGGTAGACTTCGCGGGCGGGAACGACGATCGCATCGGCATCGGGGGTCAGCCAGGACTCGTGAACTTTCCCGAGGTCGGTGATCACCGTCACGATGGGAATGTGGTTGAGGCCGGCGTCGGCGCGCGCGCGGAGCGCGGCATGATTGAGTAACGGGTGAACCGAGACGATGACGTCGGGACGATATTCAAGGAAAAGATTGCGGAGCCGCTCGCGATAGAGCGGCTCGCAAAAACGCACCAGGGCGCGATAGCGGCGTCGACCGTTGGTCGCATAATAGAGCGCGCCGTAAACGGGCGGGGCGTAGCGCAGCGCCATGCTGTATCCGAGCCCCAGTTGGGTCAGCGGAAACGCGCAGTGCGCCGCAACGTCGTCGATGCGGTGTTCGAACGAAGGGTCGGTGAGTTCGTCGAGCGCCGCGCAAATTGCATTGCTGGCGCTGCGGTGGCCACCGCCGGTATCCGAAATAAGAAAGAGTGCGCGCTTTGCCATTATCTCCCCGTTAGGCGCGCACCGGTATCCTTTTCGCTCGCCGACGTCGCGTCGACGCGTTGCGGGTGCGGCGGCTGGTCGGGGCGAGAAGGCTGATGAGCGCTCGAGCCGGAGCATCGTAAAAGCGGAAGATGTCGCCGAACTCGATCTCGGGGTTTCGGTGGTGGCCGTCATGATCCTCGGGAAGGACGACCTGAAGAGGGCGAAGGGTTGCTTGCAGCCAGCGAGGGCTCTTCCAGCCGAGTTCGGTGGTATGCCGCCACCAAACGTGAAGCTGGCCGAGGAGGAGTCCAAGGAGGACTCCTTCCCAGGAGAGCCGTGCGGCAAAGGCGGCGACGATGAGGTAGGGCAGCGCTCCTAGGAACCCGTCGAGTAGAATCGCCGGATCGCGGGAAAGAACGGCGTGATCCCAATAGGAACGACGGCGGTCGTGATGGGTGCGCAAGTGTAACGTGAACCAAAGATGCTGCGGAACGTGGTAGAAGAAGGTCGAAGCGAGATCGCCGATAACGAGGACGACCAGTAATGCGCCGACGATATTCATGGTTGCGTTCCCTTCTCGCTCGCGCGACGCCGATAGCGTTGACGCTTTTGTGTGCATGTAGTGCGTTCTCCTGGCACCGGGCGCAACCCCGTACTCGAATGCATCGATTCGACGTGCCGTTAGTTAATGCGATCTTAAGTTGGCCGCGCCATCGTCTGCTGCATGGGCTCGCAGGCGGAGATCTCGTGCGAAACGGCGGCACCGTTCGTCACGATTCGCTCGCAATCGCACGCGCGATCCTCGCCGATAATCCGCGGATCGATGCAGTTGCGGCCCTCTACCTTGCGATAAGTACGCAACGCGCCGCGCGTGAAAACGCGTTGCCGCCGCTCTTTCTCGCTGCGACGCTGCTGCAAGAATCTGCTTACGACCCTTACGCGCTTTCCTCGTCGGGCGCGATCGGCATCGGTCAATTCATGCCGGGAACCGCTGCGGAGGTCGGGCTCGATCCGTTCGATCCGTATGCATCGATCCGCGCATCGGCGCGGCTACTCGGCGGTTACGTCGATCGATATCGCATGAAGGGCGTCGGAGCGCCGGTTGGCTCGCCCTACGCGCTTGCCTTGGCAGCATATAACGCCGGGCCCGGTGCGGTGCTTGCATATCGCGGCATTCCACCGTATGCCGAGACCGTACAATATATCGCATTGATTCGCTATCGATGGGATAAGATGCGCGCGTACGAGCGACGCGGGCGGATTCTTTTCCGACTGTAGGAGTTTGTCTGACTTCGGCGCATTCCCGCCTCCAGACCGCCTTTTGTCCGAATACTTCGTTGCTCATCGGTCACGAAGTTACGGCTTCGCTCCCTCTTCGCGCCTCGTTTTCGAACAAAATTCGA
The DNA here is from genome assembly GCA_021784715.1 of bacterium. The sequence continues at coordinate 2,769 of JAJYHP010000183.1, read as the reverse complement.
TGCTGGATCCGACAATGGCCAAAGTCAGACGAACTCCTAGCGAAGCGCGCCGACGATGAGTCGCTTCCGACAATTGCTCGCGCGACAACCGATCGCTCGCGATTCCGTGCAGAGCGATGGGCCGAAGCTTCGTCGTGCGCTCGGATGGCCCGCACTCACCGCAATCGGCCTCGGCACGATGCTCGGCGGAATTTTTCCGACGATCGGTGCGGGCGCGCACGTCGCCGGGCCGGCGGTCATACTCGCCTACCTCTTCTCCGGACTCGTCAGTCTCTGCGTCGCGCTCTGTTACGCCGAATTCGCATCGATGGTTCCGATCGCGGGAAGTGCTTACACCTACGCCTACGCAACGCTCGGCGAGTTCGTGGCGTGGGTGATCGGCTGGGATCTCATTCTCGAGTACGGGCTATCGGTTGCGCCGACCGCTTCGTCGTGGTCCCAATACGCCGGCCATTTATTGGCGAAAGCCGGCATCGTTCTGCCGCCGTGGGCGCGCGAAGCGAATGTCTTTACGGCGCATCCGCAGTTCGATCTCATCGCGGCGCTCATCACGCTTGCAATTGCCGCCCTGGTGGCGGTCGGTATTCGCGAATCCGCCCGCATCAACGGGGCACTCGTTATCTTTCAGGTGCTTTCGATGCTGATCTTCCTTGCGGTGGTTCTGCCGGGCGTCCATGCAGCAAACCTCACGCCGTTCGCACCCCATGGCTGGCATGGCATCGTTGCCGGCACGGCGCTGGTCTTTTACGCCTACATCGGCTTCGATACCGTAACGGTTGCCTCCGAAGAAGCGCATGAACCGAAACGACACGTGCCGATCGGCATTCTCCTCGCACTTGCGATCGGCGGGCTACTCTACGTGGCGATTGCGTACGCAACGGTGGGGGCGATGCCGTACGGGCGCCTCTCCGAGGGCGCCGCGATGCTCGACGCTCTGGGAAACGTCTCGCACGATAACGTCATCTATGCCGTCGTTGCCCTCGGCGGCGTCGCCGGCAATACGACGGTGATGCTCACGTCGCTGCTGGGGCAGATCCGTATTTTCTACGTGATGGCGCGAGATCGCATGCTGCCGCCGGGCGTCGCGCGTATCCACCCGGTCTTTCGAACGCCGGCTCGCATGACCGTCATCACGGGCGTCATCGTCGCCGTCCTGGCAGCGGTGTTGCCGCTCTCGACGCTGCTGGATTTCGTGAATATCGGCACGCTCTCGGCCTTCGCCATCGTCTGTGCCGGCGTCTTGGTTTTACGCATCGTCGAACCTGACGCGCCGCGCCCGTTCCGTGCCCCGCTCGCACCGCTCTTTACGGTTTTGGGAGCTCTCGGCTGCATCTATCTCATCACGGGGCTGTCGTTGCCCACCTGGTTGCGTTTTGCGGCGTGGTTCGTCGTCGGTCTCGCGGTCTATTTTCTCTACGGTTTTCACCGCTCGTTGCTGCGGCCGGAGCCGAAACCGTGATCTCCGTGGAGTTCGGCGACCGATATAGCGAGCGCATTTGGGAGAATCATACGGCCGAAGATTTCGAGCGCGACGTTCTTCACGGTCTGCGTGCGACGCAAAAATCGATTCCCTCGAAATACCTTTACGACGCGCTGGGCTCCGCGCTCTTCGAGGCGATCGTGTTGCTCCCCGAGTACGACCTGCCTCGGCGCGAGCGCCTGCTCTTGGAGCGTCATGCGTCGAAGATCGTTGCGAGTCTCGGGCCGTCGCCGCACCTGCTCGAACTCGGGAGCGGGAGCTCCGAGAAAACGCGGATGCTCATCGAGGCGGCGATCGCAAATTACGGTAGCGTCGTTTATACGGCGATCGACATTTCACTCGAAGCGCTACGCGCCGCTGCCGCGCAATTACTCGAGAGCTACCCATCGCTTGTCGTCGATGCACTCGCGGGCGACTATTTCCAAGTTCTTGCCGAAGTATCGCGACGGCCGGCAACGCTCGCGCTGTTCTTGGGCTCGAACCTCGGGAATTATCCCGGCCGCCGAGGCCACGATCTCCTGCGCGCGATCGGCGGCGCTCTCGCGCCGCACGATCTCCTTCTGCTTGGCGTCGACCTTCGGAAAGATCGCGCGGCGATGGAACGTGCCTACAACGATCCTATCGGCGTGACGGCGGCGTTTTCAAAAAAC
>JAJYHP010000183.1:0-629 GCA_021784715.1 bacterium | reverse complement strand
TCGCACGCGTGAATCGCGAGCTTGGCGCCGAGATCGAGGTCGGAAACTTTCGCCACGCGTCGCGCTTCGACGAAGACACGGGAAGCATCGAATCGTACCTGATTGCGAAACGGAGCGCGACCTACCCGCTCGGCGAGGGGCGGGGCACGGTGAGCTTTTCCGAGGACGAGCGCGTGCACATCGAATCGTCGCATAAGTTCACGCGCGACGAGCTACGCGACCTTGCCGGCGCGACCGGTTTTGACGAACGGATGTATCTGTCCGACGACGACGCCGGCTTTGCTTTGGTGCTGTTGGAGCGCCGCGAAGGCCGCTAAGCGCGAAGGCTCTCGAGTATTACGCGCTCGCTCGTCGTCGCGCCAGGTGCTCGAGAGCGCGAAACGCCAACTCGGCGAACAAGGCGATCGCGACGACGCCGAGCGCTCCTTGCACGAGCATCGCGCGGTTCTGTAGCGCGAAGCCGGTAAAGAGTATCGCGCCCAGCCCACTTCCGCCGACATACCCGCCGAGGGTTGCGAGTGCGATGCTGCCGAGGGTGGCGATGCGAAGCCCGGAAAGGATCGCCGGAATCGCAAGCGGGAGTTCGACGCGCAGCCGACGCTTCCAGGATGGAAGCCCGAGCGCCGTGG
>JAJYHP010000056.1 GCA_021784715.1 bacterium | reverse complement strand
ATCTCGCAGGCCGCAGCACGCGGAAGTTCGTTTGGGACGCCGACCGAAGCGGAGAGCGATCTCGCCGAAACGATCGCATCGATGGTTCCGTCGATCGAACGCATTCGCTTTACCTCCAGCGGCACCGAGGCGACGATGAGCGCCGTCCGGCTCGCGCGCGGTGTGACCGGTCGCGCCAAAATCGTGAAGTTTGCCGGATGCTATCACGGCGCCGCCGATATGTTTCTCATCGCGGCCGGGTCGAGTGCGCTGACGTTGGGCGTCCCGAATTCTCCCGGCGTCACCAGCGGAACTGCGGCCGACACCATCGTCGTTCCGTACAACGATATAGCTGCCGTTCGCGCCGTCTTCGCCGAGCGCGGCCGCGAGATCGCGGCGATCATCGTCGAGCCCTTTGTCGGCAACATGGGGTTTATCGCGCCGCATGCCGATTTTTTACCGGGGTTGCGAGCGATCTGCGACGCGCACGATGCGTTGCTTATTTTCGACGAACGATCTACCGGCTTCCGCGTTGCTCGCGGCGGTGCCCAAGAACGGCTCGGCATCCGGCCCGATCTAACGACGCTGGGAAAAGTGATCGGCGGCGGCTTGCCGGTCGGCGCGTTCGGCGGACGCGCCGAGATCATGTCGCAACTGACCCCCGACGGCAAAATCTTCCATGCCGGGACGCTCTCCGGTAATCCGCTGGCGATGGCGGCGGGCCTGGCGACGCTTCGCACGCTCCGAGAGGATACGACGCTCTACGAACGTTTGGAGATCCTCGCGCGTTTGTTCGTCGAAGGTATGCGCGAAATATTTGCCAAGTACGACCGCCCGTTTACCGGCGGATACGCCGGTTCGATGTTCGGGTTCTATTTCAACGACGAACCGGTCTTCAATCTCGAGGGTGCGATGCGCGCCGATACCCAAGCGTACGCTTCCTTCTTCCACGCGATGGCCGAGCGCGGCGTCTACCTCGCGCCCTCGCAATTCGAGGCGGGGTTCCTTTCGTCGGCGCATACGACCCACGAAATCGAACAGACCTTGCACGCCGCCGACGAAGCGCTCGCTTCGATGGCGAACGAGTAGCGCACCGATGCCGATTCTCTGTATTGGGCTCTCGCACCATACCGCGCCGGTGAGCGTCCGCGAGAGCCACGCCTTCCCGACCTCGCGCATGACCGAAGCGTTGCAGATGCTGCACGCCTACGAAGCGGTGAAGGAAGCGGTCATGTTGCAGACCTGTGGGCGGCTCGAGATCTACGCCGAGGTCGACGATTTCGAGAGCGGCGCGGAACAGATCAAAACGTTCCTCACGCAGTTCCGGCATGGAACGATCGCCTTCGATCTGGAATCGTATCTCTACACGCATCTCGGGCGCGAGGCGGTCGAACATCTTCTCCGTGTTACCACCGGGCTCGACTCGATGTTGATCGGCGAAGCGGAGATCCTCGGACAAGTCAAAAGCGCGTACCTTCACGCGCAGCGTGCCGGTGCTTGCGGAAGCAGCATGCACAAACTCTTTCGCGAAGCGCTCAACGCCGGAAAAGCCGCGCGCACCCAAACGACGATCGGCGAAGAGTCGGCGAGCGTTGCGACCGCCGCCGTCGATTCTATCGAAGAGCAGCTCGGTTCGCTTGAAGATCGGTGCGCCGCCGTCATCGGCGCGGGAGCGATGGGGCGTAGCGCCGCGCGGCGACTGCGCAGCCGCGGCGTGGGAACGCTGTTGGTCGCCAACCGCACGCACACGCGCGCGCAAGAGTTGATCGGCGAGATCGGATCGGGGATCGCGCACGATTTAACCGAACTCGTCTCGATTCTCGAAGCCGCCGATGTCGTTATCAGTTCCACCGAAGCAAGTACCTTCGTACTCACGACCAACGATGTCGCCGAGGCGATGGCGCGGCGTCCGGAACGCCCGCTGCTCATCCTCGACATCGCGGTTCCACGGGACAGCGACCCCGATATCGCCGAGATCGAGGGCGTCACCTTGCTCGATATCGATACGCTCAAATCGGTCATCGACGATCGATTGGAGCGGCGTCGACAAGCGATCCCGCAGGTCGAAGAGATTATCGTGGAATACCTCGAGCGCTTCCGTACGTGGTATCAGGCCCGCACCACGGTTCCCACGATCGCCGCGCTGACGGAGCGCGCGGAAGCGATCCGCACGGCGGAGATCGAGCGCCTTTTCGCGCGGCTTCCCGATCTTACGCCGCGCGAACGGATGTTGATCGTCGGTTCTTCGTTGACGATGCTTTCAAAGCTGTTGCACCCCGCGGTCACGACGATTCGCGAAAAAGCCGGGAGCGACCGCAGCGAAGCCCTGGCGTTTACGCGCTTGCTCGACGAACTTTTTTCGCTCGACGGCGCGCAAAATGGCCGGCTTCGTTAGTCTCATCGGCGCCGGACCCGGCGACCCCGGATTGCTCACGCTGCACGGCGCACGCGCGTTACGCGAGGCGGAAGTTTTGCTGTACGACGCACTTGCATCCGATGCGGTGATTGCGCTTGCGTCGCCGAATTGCGAGCGCACCTTCGTCGGAAAGCGCGGCGGCAATCATGCGATGCCGCAGGAAGAGATCGAAGCGCTGATGATCGCGCGCGCGCGGGAAGGCAAACGCGTCGTGCGGCTGAAGGGGGGCGACCCGCTGGTCTTCGGGCGCGGCGGCGAAGAAGCGCAGCGCCTGCATGCAGCGGGAATTCCGTTCGAGATCGTTCCCGGCATTAGCTCGGCGATCGCGGCGCCGGCCTACGCGGGGATTCCGGTCACCCATCGCGATTGCAACGTCGCGTTTACCGTCGCCACCGGGCACGAAGACCCGCTCAAAGCCGCGAACACCCTGGATTGGGCGAAGCTCGCCGATCCGCATCGTACGCTCGTCTTATTGATGGCGATGGGCAATCTCGACGAAATCGCGCGGCGCTTGCAAGAGAACGGTTTAGCGGGGCGTACGCCCGCAGCCGTCATCGAAAATGGAACGCGTCCTTCGCAGCGCACGGTAACCGCGACGTTGGCGACGATCGCCGAAACGGCGCGAAGCGCCGGGCTCGCGGCGCCGGCGATTTTCATCGTCGGCGAGGTTGTCGCGTTGCGCGAAGAGCTGCGTTGGTTCGATCGTTCGCCGCTCTTTGGGAAGCGTTTGCTCGTCACGCGCCCGGCGGAGCAGGCGGAGGAGTTTGCGGCGCGCGCGCTCGCCCGCGGTTTCGAACCGATTCTCGCCCCGACCATCGAGATCGTACCTCCCGACGACCCGACGGCGGCAAACGATGCCGTCGATAATCTCGCGAGTTACGCCTGGGTGCTCTTCACATCGCGCAACGGTATCGATGCCTGCTTTCAACGGCTGCACGCCCTCGGTCGCGACGCGCGCGCCTTCGGGTCGGCACGGGTCGCAGCGATCGGCGCGAAAAGCGCGCAGCGGCTCGCGGAGTTCGGGGTGCGAGCGGATCTCGTTCCCAAAACGGCGGTCGCCGAAGCGCTCGCGGTCGAGATCCTCCATCGCGCGCGACCCGCCTCGCGCATTCTGCTTTTTCGCGCGCAAGAAGGACGCGACGTATTACCGACGCTGCTCGGCGCAGAGGGCCTGCAGGTCGACGATGTCGCCGCCTATCGAACGCAATTCGTACGCGACCCGCAGTTCGCGGGAAAGGCGGCGCGCGCCGAGCTCCTTGCGTTCACGAGCGCGTCGACGGTACGTGGGTATATCGAGCAGTTCCCGGATGCCGACGCTGCGATTGCAAGCGCGCGCGGTAAATGTATCGCTGCGATCGGCCCGATCGCGGCGGAGGCCGTCCGCGCGTCGGGACTCCATCTCGATCTCGTTGCCGATGTTGCGACGACCGATGCCCTCCTCGACGCGTTCGAAGCGCATTTCGCCGCCAAGGGATGAAACGGCGCGCGCTGACGCGTGACGGTACGATTGCCGCCGCGTTCGTCGGCGCGGCGACGCTGCTCGGATTTCACCTCACCGGCGCGCTCGTACTCTTCGCGTTTTTCATTCCCTCGATCGCGCTCTCACGGCTACGGCACCCGCACGCCGAGCGAATCCGCGACGTCGATAAACAGGGCCCACGCGATGCGCGGCAAGTGCTTGCAAACGGCGGCGTCGCGGCCGCCGCCGCGCTGCTCGCGTTCTTTCTTCCGCAAGCGCATTTCATCGCTGCCGCTGCATTTGTCGGCGCCTTTGCCGCGGCATCGGCCGATACGTGGGGGACCGAGATCGGCACACGTTACGGAAAGAACGCGCGCTCTATCCTCAGTCGTCGCACCGACGCCGCCGGCCTCTCGGGCGGCGTTACCACCTTGGGAACGCTCGCGGAGATCGCCGGGGCCTTCGCGGTTGCCGTCACGGCGATGCTGCTTGCGCTCGCGCCGCTCGCTGCCGGGGCGATCGGCGGAATCTTCGGCGCGTTCGCCGACTCCTATCTCGGCGCGAGCGTGCAGGAGCGTCGCACCTGCGATCGCTGCGCGCGCGACTGCGAGACCGATCCGCATCTCTGCGGCACACCGACGCGGCGTATCCGTGGTCTCTCCGGCTTTCGCAACGATGCGGTGAATTTCAGCGCGACGCTCGTGGGTGCATTGGCGAGCGTTGCCGTCGTCGCGTTGCGCGCGCGTTATTTGCCGTAGGTCTTGCGTAGGTAGGCGATAATCGCGTCGTCGTCGTCGGCGATTTTGACAGCGCCGTCAACGAGCGACGGAATGCCCGTACGGCCGAAAAGCTCCTTTACGACCGCGCGCTCGCCGTGGTTTCTGGGCACGTTCACGACGCGATAATCGAGCAAGAGATCGGTCATTACTGCCCGTACCCGGGCGCAGTAGCCGCACCATTCGGCCTGGTAAAGAACGATTTCGGTCGCAATCATAGGGAATGAATAGGCAAAATCGAGCGCCGCCCCTGCTAGCGAGAGCATTCCTGCTTCCCGCCGTCGAAAGTCGCAGGGCTTCCAGCCGGACTATCGATGATGCTCGAACGCAGCGACGACCGACGGCGACGGATGAGCGCGGCCCTCGTCGCCTCGCTCGCGCTCCACCTCGTGCTGCTCGCGCTCGTTCCCTCGCTGGTCGCCGTGCGCTCGCGGCGCCCAAGCGTCGCGACGATTGCCTTTGCCCACGTCGCGCGCATCGAACTCGCGAGAACGCGGCACGCGCCGCAGCCGAATCGCTCGCCGCATCCTCCCGCGCCCCCGGTGGCACGGAACGAGCATCTCGCGCGGCCGCATCCGCTCACCGTCGCTCGCGTCCCGGCCTCGGCACGCCCCGCTCGGCGCCGCACCCCGATCGCCGGTGCCCCGATCGTCGTTGCCGCGCTCCCGGCCTCGCCGAGCCCCGCTCCGAGCGCGACGCCCGGCCCCGCAGCGACGGCGAGCCCGGCCCCTATCCGGCTCGCCAGCACCGAGCAGCTCGACCGTGGCGGCTACATGCCCTTTGGGGCTCGGCAAGCGCAACCCGTACTCGACGAGCGAACCGCGCGCCGCCTGCACGCACTCGATCTCCACGCGACGATGACGGTGCGCGTCGACGGCGACGGCCGCATTCTCGCGCTCTCGTTCACGCCGCCGCTCGATGCCGCGAGCCGCGCGCGCATTCTCGCGCTGCTCGCCGATGCATCCTGGGATCCGGCGGTCTGCGGCGGCGGCGTTGCCTGTACCGGCGAGACGACGATACGCTTGTAGGTTGCTGCGCAGCCGCCGTTAGAGAATCGATTGTCCGAGCGCAGAACAGATGAGCCCGACGGCGAGCGCTGCGGTTTGATTGCGATGATCGAGAATCGGATTGATCTCGACCATTTCGAGCGAGCCGACTTTCCCGCTCGCCGCAAGCATCTCCATAACGAGGTGCGCTTCGCGAAAACTCAAGCCGCCCTTGACCGTCGTGCCGGTTCCCGGCGCCTCGCTCGGGTCGATGCCGTCCATATCGAACGAAATGTGAATCGGTCCGGCGGCGCCGGCGATTGCAATCGCTTCTTCCATGATGCGGGAGATGCCGAGCCGATCGACGTCGGTCATCGTAAACGCACGCACCCCCGACTCACGCAGATTTTTCTTTTCGACCGCATCGACATCGCGTAAGCCGATCTGCACCGTGCGCGCGCGATCTGCATAGCCTTTTTCCAACGCGAACCAGAGCGGCATTCCGTGCACGTTTCCCGACGGCGAGCTCTTCGGGCTGTTGATGTCGCTATGCGCGTCGATCCACACGATGCCCGGAGCCGCGCCGCGCGCTCGCGTCAAGCCCGCGAGCGTCCCCATCGCAATCGAATGATCGCCGCCCAAAACGATCGGAAAGCTTTTCTCGGCAAGAATATGCTCGACGATATCGGCGAGTTCGGAGCAGACCGCATCGATCGTGTCAAGATACTTTGCGTGGTTGTCGGTCACCGCAAGCGATTCCCGAATCGGTACGTGAAGGTTGCCGCGATCTTCGATATGTGTGACGCCGATGGCGCGCAATTTTTCGTGCAATCGCGCATAGCGCACCGCCGACGGCCCCATATCGACCCCGCGACGGCTCGCGCCGAGATCCATCGGCACGCCGACGATATCGACGCGGTCGCGCATCGCGTGCTCCGCAGCGATCATAGGGCCTCCTTCGCAGCGTTCTTCCGCAGAGCGCGCAGCGTCCGAGCGACCAACGTGTAGAGCACTTGAATCGGTTTGCGCACGGGCGCGAGCGGTCCGTCGATATAGCCGTCGTCGAAATCAAGCATCCACGTCGCCGCCCGAAGCATCGGCGGCACCGGGCGAGTCGTCCAGCGTCGCGCGCGCGCGACGCCTTCGGGGAAGCGCTCTTCCAGCGCCGCCAAGACTGCGGCATCGTCGGGCGCGGCGTGTACGATCCGCGTGAACGTCGGATAATCGGTCCCCAGGATCCGCAGAAGGATCTCATCGCCGGGGCTCTGGCCGTAGAGGTAACTGCCGAGCCGTCCGCCGAGCGCGGCGCGCGCCTTATCGATGATGCGCGGAAGCCAGCGGATACCGCCGAGTTCGTCGCTCCAGCGGCGCGGGGGAGTGAGGGTCAAATCGATTGGTTCCATACCGACTCTTCGCTTCTCGACGCAGGCGCACGCCTCCGTCCGTCGTAGCAGGGCTACGAATGAGAATCCTCGCTCGCGCGATCTCGGCCTGCGCCCTGGCGGCACTCGTCATCTCGTGCGCACCGAGCACCGAGAGCGGGCGCGGCCTCTCGCTGGGAATGGTTACCGATATCGGCGGCCTCGGCGATAAATCATTTAACGACTCGGCCTATCGCGGGCTGCTTCAAGCACACCGGCAGCTCCGAGCGCATATCTCGGTCCTACAGTCGCGCTCGGCGGCCGACTATCAACCGAATCTCGAGGCGCTCGCGAACGAACGTTTCTCGGTGATCTACGCAATCGGATTTCTGATGAGCAAGGATCTCGACCAGATCGCGCAGGATCATCCGCATACCCATTTTGCAATCGTCGACGCCGTCGTCAACGAACCCAACGTCGTCTCGATCACTTTTCGCGAACAGGACGGCTCCTTTCTCGCCGGAGCCCTGGCGGCGATGATGAGCGCCGACCAACATATCGCCTTTCTCGGCGGCCAGGATATTCCGTTGTTGCACAAATTCGAGGCCGGGTATATCGCCGGCGCGCGCGAGATCGACCCGCGCATAAAAGTCGACGCGAAATATATCGGCAGCTTCGATGATGTCGCCGCCGGTAAGGAACTCGCCGATGTCGAACTCAACGACGGCGCCGATATTATTTACGCTGCTGCGGGGAAAGCGGGGATGGGAGCGATCGAAGCGGTAGAGACACGGCATGGAGCGTACGCCATCGGCGTCGATTCCAACCAAGATGCGCTCGCACCGGGAAAGGTTCTCACTTCGATGGTCAAACGCGTCAACGTTGCAGTCTTTGACGTCGCGAAGGCCTACCAAGACGGGAAACCGATGCACGGCCACGTGGTCTTCGGACTGCGAGAGGGGGGCGTTTCGCTGACGAATTTCCAATACACGCGCGCGAAGATCGGCCCCGAGCGGATCGCGCGGCTCGCACGTATTCGGGCCG
>JAJYHP010000064.1 GCA_021784715.1 bacterium | reverse complement strand
CGAAGACGTAGCGCGAGTTCGCGGGATCGGGAACCGCCCACATTCCGTCGCCGCCGACCGTTACGCGCCAGTCGCGCCCGGTAATGCCGTCGAACGAACGCGAATTCGAGGGGCCGCAGAACGCTTCGTTATCTTGCAGCGCCGCGCAGACCATATACGGACGGGCGGTGGAAATGCCGACGTGATAGACCTGCTCGATCGGAAGGTTCCGCGTGAACGTGAAATGCTTTCCGCGGTCGAGGGTGAGGGCGAAGCCGCCGTCGTCGCCGATGATGAAGCGCTTCCCGTCGGCGGGATCGATCCAGATCGCGTGTGCGTCGGCATGCACGTCGCGTCCGAAACGCCGGAAGTGCTTTCCGCCGTCGGTGCTCAGCGCGAGATTCATCGAGAGCGTGTAGACGCGATTCTCGTTCTTGGGATCGACGGCGAGATGGCTGAAATAAAACGGGCGCTGGTTGATGAGCGTTCCCGAAAAAAGCCGCGTCCAATGCGCGCCCGCATCGTCGGAGCGCCAAAGCACGCCTTCGCGTGATTGGATCAATGCATAGATGCGGTTCGGATTGCTCGGCGCGATTGCGAGGCCGATCCGCCCGGTCAGCCCCGTCGGAAAGCCGTTGCCCGTGATGCGTTGCCATTGCAATCCGCCGTCGACGGATTTATAGAGCCCGCCGTGAGGGCCGCCGCTCGAAAAGGTCCAGGGCCGGCGGCGAAATTCCCACATTCCGACGTAGAGAACCCGCGGATTGCGAGGATCCATCGCGAGATCGCTCGCACCGCTATCGGGAGCGAGATAGAGCGTTTTCTTCCACGTCTTTCCGCCGTCGAAGGTGACGTAGACGCCGCGATGGACGCTATTTCGAAAAACGTCGCCGAGGGCCGCAACCACGACGTGATTGGAATCGGTGGGATCGACGGCGATCGCGGCGATATGTCCGCTCTCGCGCAGACCGACGTTCTTCCACGTTTTCCCACCGTCGATGCTTTTGTAAATTCCGTCGCCGCGAATGACGTCGTTGCGCGGATTGCTCTCCCCAGTGCCGACCCAGACGACGTTCGCGTCGCGCGGATCGATCGCGATCGCACCGATCGAAGCGACCGGCTCCTTTGCAAAGATGTCGCTCCAGGTCGCACCGCCGTTCACGCTCTTCCAAACGCCGCCGCCGGCCGTTCCGATATAATAGAGGTTGGGATCGCGCGCACTCCCTGCGACGGCCGGCACGCGGCCACCGGCGATTGCGGGGCCGATCGAGCGGAAGGTCATCGCGGCATACGGGGTTCGCGGCGAGTGCGCGGCGCCGAGCGTCGCGAAGGGAATGAGGGCGGCGATCAACGCGCCCGGCAACAAGCGGCAACGTTTCAATGGGGAATCCTCCAACCCCGAAGGTTACGTGGCGAAGCCGTTATTTCCCGGTCGTCAATCCATTTTCGATTGCTTGGTTTTGGGCGGCGGTGGCGTCGTTCACGGTCCACACCATCATCCCGCCGTACCCATCGTCTTTCACCCATGCGGCGAGCGATTCGAGGGTTGCGTTCGGCGCGAGCGCGACGTCGCCATCGATATCGCTGCCGAGCATCAGGTGCGCCGTGGGAACGAACGGAGCGTAGGCTGCGAGATCGCTTTGCGCGGAGGTGTAATCGTAGCTCATCACGTTCACCCACGAGAGCGAGCTCGCGACCCCTGGTGCGGCCAGCACGGCACCGTCGCCAAAGCTCGTCGGCGTTTCAAAGGCCGCGAGCGTTACGAGATCGTTTCCGATTCCATCGGCCTTAAAGGCCGCGCGCGTTGCGGGAACGAGCGTTTCGAGATCGGCGACGCGTTGGGCTTGCGTCCCCGATTCGTCGTCGAAATCGACGCCGTCGAAACCATACTGCTCGAGAACGGCGATCAAACTCGTCTCGAAATCTTTCGTATCGCCGTCGAAAACGAAGGCCGTCGAAGGGCTCCCGCCGCCGAGCGAGAGCAAGACTTTTATGCCGCGTTGGTGGAGCGAGGCGACCGCTGCGGCGGTGAGGTATCCCGGCGCATTGCCGTCGGGAACCACGCTATGTCCGGCAACGAAATCGAACGCGTAGATCAACGTCGTCACGCCGTCGGGCACCGCGCTCCACGGCGTCCGCTCCCAATCGTCCCAATACCCGACGTACTGCGGCTCCGCGGCGCCCGTCGCCCCGATCGGCGGCGACGATGAATTCGGGAGGACGCTCGCGCTCCCCCCCACCGCTCCCACCGCAACCGGCGAGCGCGAGCGCGGCCAGGAATGCGGCGAACGAGAGGTTACGACATTGAGGAGCGTTCACGGACGCGCCTAACTGAAGAGCCGATCGATATCGGCGGCATCGAGCGGGAGCGGGGCGGCGGAGGCATCGGCGAACTGGCTCGCGGCGAGTTCTCCCTTCCGCGCCTGTAATTCGAGAATGCGCTCCTCGACCGTTCCCTCGGCGATGAGCTTATAGACGAAGACGTGCTGCTCCTGACCGATGCGATGCGCGCGATCCGTCGCTTGCCGTTCGACCGCCGGATTCCACCAGGGGTCGTAATGAATCACCGTATCGGCAGCGGTGAGATTGAGCCCGGTTCCGCCCGCTTTCAAGCTGATGAGAAAGAGCGGCACTTCTCGATTTTGGAACCGTTTTACGGGCGTTTCGCGGTCGCGCGTGGCACCGCGAATTTCGACGTACGGCACGCCGCGCTTTGCCAACTCGGGCTTGATGAGATCGAGCATCGAGGTGAATTGCGAGAACAGCAAGATGCGCCGCCCATCGGCGATGAGGCTTTCGAGCATGTCGAAGAGCGCATCGAGCTTCTGCGATTCTTTCACGCTGCGTGCGGCATCGAGATCGAGCAAGCGAGGATCGCAGCATACCTGTCGCAGTTTCAAGAGCGCGTCGAGCACGACGATGCGGCTGCGCGCGAGCCCCCGCTTCGCAACTTCGTCGCGGACGCGTTTGTGCATCGCCAAGCGAATCGTTTCGTAGAGATCGCGCTGGGCTCCGCCGAGTTCGACGCGATGGACGATCTCGGTTTTTTCGGGCAAATCGCGCGCGACGTCTTCTTTCGTTCGACGCATGAGGAAGGGGTGTAGGCGCTTCCCTAACGCACCGCGTCGCAATGGGTCGCCGCGCTTCTCAATCGGTGTTCGGAAGAATCTCGCGAAGGAACTCCGCGTTCCCAGCAAGCCCGGAAGGGCGAATGCGTAGATCGACCACAGCTCCTCGAGATTATTTTCGATCGGCGTTCCGGTCATCGCCACCCGTTGCTCGGCACGGAGCTTCGTCGCCGAAATCGCGGCCTTGGCTCGTGGGTTCTTGATCGCCTGCGCTTCATCGAGGACGGCGATCGACCATTCGTGCGCGTGCAGTTCATCGGCGTCGCGCACCAAGAGCGCGTAGGTACTCAAGACGACGTCGGCGTTGGCGATCTCCCCAAAGTAACGGGCGCGATCCGGGCCGCTGAGCACGAGCACCCGCAATTCCGGCGTGAAGCGCGCGATCTCGGCGCGCCAATTGGGCACGACGCTTGTCGGAGCGACGATGAGGACGGGTTTACGCAGCCGTCCCGCAGCCTTCTCCATCGCGACGTGCGCGAGCAACTGCACGGTCTTTCCCAGACCCATATCGTCGGCGAGCACTCCTCCGAATCCGTGCGCGCGCAACAGTTGCATCCACGCGACGCCGTCGCGCTGATAGGGGCGCAGTTCGGCGTGGAAGTTTGCCGGAAGCGCCGGGGCGTGCCCGGCGAGATCGTTGAGGCCGTCGATAAAGCCGCCGAAAGCTTCGGTGACGGCACCGCGCCGGAGAACCGTGCCGTCGATCTCGGCGAGCGATATCGCACGCGCGGCGGGGAGCGCGATGCGTTCGCCATCGACGAGGGCGTGCTCGCCGTCGAAGAGATCGACGAGCGTCGCCAACACGCGCGCGACGCGAGTCGGCGGGAGTGCGACGTAGGCGCCGCTCGGTAAGCGGCCGAAAATCGGTTCGCTCCGTGCGGCGATCGCGGCGAGATCGTCGGTAGAGGAGATACCGTTCGCAGCGAGCGCTTCGACGATGATCGGCAGCAACGGGATCCGCTCTCCGTCGACTTCGATTCCGAGATCGATCTCAAACCAGCCCGTGCGGTGCGCGTCGGGTTCGATATCGGCTTGCCAATCCTCGGAGAACTCCACGATTTCGTGCGGGAACTCCGCATCGATCTCCACCCTCCAACCTTCGGAGCGCAAGAGCGGAGCGGTGTACCCCAGGAAGCGAGCCCACGCGTACGAGCTCTCCTCGGTGCCGAGGCGGAAGATCGCTCGGCGGTCCTCGTTCTCGAACTCAAAGGAGCGCGGAACCGGTGCGAACCCGATCGCCTGCAGACGTTCGGTCGCGCGCTCTTCAAATGCGCGCTGCCGCGGCCAGATCGCTGCGCCCTCACCTTCGACGATGCGAAATTCGCTCTCGCCGCTCTCCGGCGAGATGCGATGGTCGCCGTACAGAAAGGCGAGCTCGGCGGTTGCGGCGGCGCGCGAACGCCCCAATTGCAGCACGGGAATGGGATCGCGCTCGATGACGCGCACGTCGAGGCGGGCCTGCGGTCCGTCGATCGCCGCGGTGGAAAAGACGCGACGCAGCGCCACTTGCACGCGTTTGGCGTGCTCGGCGGTCATCGCGGGCGCCCCCGCGAGCACCGCGGCGAGATCCGGTGCGAGATCGCTCTGCGCGCGCCCCGCGACGTTGCGGTCGGGATCGACGTACCAAAGCGGTATCGCGCCGACGAGCACGCTACCGGGAAGTGCGGCGAGGTGCGGGCGCTGACGTTCGTCTTCGTCGATGCGCCAGGCGATGCGCGCGTCGACGACATCTTCGCGCCGCAGCGCTGCATTCTCGAGCGTCTGCCAGTGCGCGCGTTCGCTATCGACGAGCAATTCGAGCAGCGTTCCCAGAATGGTCGGCGAGAGGGCGTTCATCCCGCCGAGGAGGCCGCTCGCTCCGACGAGGCGACCGATCGTGCGATCGAGCGCTTGGAGGTGTTTCGCGCTCCCCGCAGCGAGATGCTGCAGTTCGTATCGGCGGGCGGTTCCCAACGCGCCGCTGCGCAGCATCGGCACCACGAAGGCTTGCAGGGTGAACGAGGGGACGAAAAATCGCTCTTCGATCGAGATGGCGTAGCGCACGTGTTCGCGCAGGAGCTCTCGCCGCTTATTCGCCGTGACGGCATTGACGTTCTCGATCCAGCTCTCGATCGCCCCATCGGCGGCATCGCGTTTGCGCACCGTCGAACGCGCGGCGATCGCCGCGAGCGCGACCGCGGCGGCGTGTTTGCAGTTACTCCCTACCGGGCAGGAACACCGAGCGAGCAAACGCGTCGTGCCGTTCGAGCCGACCGCGCGCATGTGCACGGCGTAGGGTTGCTGCTGCGTCCCGATGACGCGAGCGTCGATCGCCTCGGCCCCAACTTCGAGCTGCAACACCCGGCGACGTTCGAAATAATCGCGTCCCCGCGTGAGCGTGGGCGCATCGAACGATGCTTGAAGTACGGAAAGGTCGAGGTGCATGAGGGCGACCTCTCTACTTGGCGAACGCCGTTACGAATTCCTACCGTCGAGCAATGTCGCAGCGGCGCGCAAGCCCTCGCGAATCGCATCGGGCGAGGGCGGACAACCGCGAACGACGACCGAGGCCTGCAGTTCTCGCCCGGCACCGGCGCCGGCGCTCCCAACGCCACACCACGTTCCCTCGCCGCTCGCGCAATCGCCGACCGCGACGACGACGACCGGCTCCGCGGTTGCATCGAGCGTCCCGCGTGCGGCGAGGCGCATCGCCTCGCTCATCGGTCCGGTGACGGTGAGGAGATCGGCGTGGCGCGGCGATGCGACGATGCTCCAGCCTTCTTGCGAGATATCGTACTGCGGCGCGGCGAGTGCGTTCATCTCCAATTCGCAGCCGTTGCAACTGCCGCAGACGAGATGGCGAATGCCGAGCGAGCGGGCGAATCGTTTCTGCGGCACGATCAGCGGTCCACGCACGAATAGCAAAGATTGAAGCTTTTGTTCACGAGCGGAAAATCCGGCACGATATTCCCCTCCATCGCGCGCGTCACGAGCGGCCAGTTTCGATATGCGGCCGAAATGATATGCAGTCGCCCGACGCGGCCCTCCGCCGTCACGGAGAGCGAGATGCTTTCTGCACCGCGAGCCCCTTCCACGACGGTCGTGACAACGCCCTCGGGCACGGCGAGCTCCATCGGCATCGGCAGCGCGAGGCCCTCCATTTCGCGGAGAGCGCGTTCGAGGAGATCGAACGAACGCTCGATTTCGCGGCGGCGCACGTCGCTGCGCGCGAATACGTCACCCGCGCTCGCTCGCTCTTCGGAGAACGCGAGGCCGCGATACGCCCCGTACGGAGCGAGCGCGCGCACGTCGCAGGCGATTCCCGAGGCGCGGGCGCTCGGCCCGACCGCTCCGAAGCGCCGAGCCGTCGAGCGTTCCACGATTCCCGCTCCTTCGAGGCGCCGGAGCACCGAACGTTTGGCGAGAAATGCATCGATGAATCGCATCGCGTCGTCGCGGATCGCGCGAAGAATCGTCCGCGTGCTCTCGGGATCGGCAAACGTACCGGGGCGGACCCCGCCGGGAACGATGCTATCGAATAACAAGCGATGACCGCCGACGACGCGGTTGAGTTGGTTGATCCGTTCGCGCAACTCGAGCGCCGCGGTCGTTCCTCTGCCGTATCCCGCCCCCGCGGCGATGCTTCCGAGATCGAAGAGATGGATGTGGATTCGCTCCATCTCCGCGAGCGCCAAGCGCGCGTATTCCGTCGCGGGGTCGGGCTCGGCCCCGGCGAGCGCCTCGAGCGCGCGCGCGTACGCCCAGGATCGGGCGACGCTGCAGTTTCCGCAGACGCGCGCGACCTGCGGCGCGAGCGCGAGCGCCGGGCGCCCTTCGAACCACGGCTCGAGCGCGCGGTGCGAGTACGAGAGTTGCGCGTCGATATGAACGACGCTCTCGCCGCCGGTACTGATGGTGAAGCGCCCCGGTTCGATGATCCCCGCATGCACGGGGCCGACGACCACCGCGCTCACGCCGCGCCCTTCGGCGACGATCGCCTCGGGAATCGCGTCGGAGCGGAAGTAGAGCGGCCGTCGATCCGGCCCCGATCGAATCTCGATCCCCTGCATCGCCAGCATCTCGCGTTCGTGATTGGCGAAAAGCGGATAGCGCGACGCGAGCGATTCCCACGCTTCTCCAGGCCGCAGGGGGGTGAGCAATGCGAGCACCCCGTCGTGCGAGAGCGAGAGCGTGCGCACCGTCCGTTCCGTCGCGTAGCATCCGAGCGGGAGCGCATCGTGCATCACGTCATCGAACGCAGCGGTGAGATCCGCTCGCGCGACGTGGCGCTCGCGATAGATATCATCCACCGGATGCCAACGTTCGCGAGAGTTCGAGCAGGCGCGCGGCCTGCGGGAGAAATGGAAAGATCGCGAGGATGAGCGCTCCCGCTCCAACGCACCAGAGCGCGAAGCTCGAAAAGCCGAGGAGCGCGCGCGGGCCGGACTGCGCGGGCGCCGCAGCGGGCGTGCCCGCCGCACTCTCGATCGCGAAGCGCAGGAGCGCGGCGAAGCCGACGAGGAGCGCGACCGCCGCGACGATCGCGAGCACGTAGTGCGCGCCGCTCACCAAGGCGACGATCAGGAGCAATTCGGAGATGAAGAGTCCGCCCGGCGGCAAACCACCCAATCCGATCGCGGCGAAGAGCAGCGCGATCCCCGCAGGGCGATGGCGCAGGCCGCGAATGTGCCCCATCGAGGTGGTGCCCTGTTCGTTCTGCACCGCTCCCACGCTTAAGAACGCGAGCGACTTCACGAACGCGTGGTCGATGAGATGGTAGAGGGCGACGAAATAGCCCAACGGCGTCGCGAGGCTTAAGGCGATCGCTACGATTCCGGCGTGTTCGATGGTGGAATAGGAGAGCAAGCGTTTGATATCGCGCTGTGCGAGCATGAGTGCCGCTCCGAGGACCAACGAGAGGGCGCCGCCGTCGCGCAACACGTGTTCGAAGAGCG
>JAJYHP010000007.1 GCA_021784715.1 bacterium | reverse complement strand
CCGATCTTCGGCGTCCACGATTTTCACCTTTCCTGCGGCCTCGAAGGGAAACGCGATATCGCCGGGTGGGGACACGTGCACGTCATGGTGCAACAGAGCGGCGAGACGAGCGCCGTACCGCCGACGCCGTTGCTGGCGATGATGAAAACCCCGATGGGCATGAAGGCCGGTGCGATGATGATGAAGCAGAGTGGGATGTCGCAGAGTGCGTTGACCTCGATGCTCGGCATGTCGATGCCGGGAATGGTGGGCATGCCCTGTACGACGCGCATTCCGATCGATCTCTCCAGCTGGCACGGCGGCCCGGCGACGATTCTCGTCTTGCTGGCGAATGACGATCACATGCCCACGATGAACGCCGCGCCGGCGGTCCTACACGTGAATCTCCGCTGAGTTCACACGTGGCGATGCTCGCTCGCGAACGGGTCGTGCTCTATGTGGGCACGGCCTGTCCGTTCTCCGATCTCGCCGTCGAACGCGTTCGACGGGTGCTCGGGGAGTATCCCGAGCTCGACGTCGCGGTGCGCGCGAAGGAGCGTGCGCACGAGGACGGCATCTCCCTGGTCGCGACGCCGACCCTCGTGCTCTCCGACGGCCGGCGCATCACCGGAACGCCGAGCGAGGAGCGGCTGCGCCGGGTCTTTTCCTCGCTTCTCGGGAAAGAGCTGCCCGTGGCCAACAAGGTGTGGTACATCGAACGCAATCGGCTCTTTCACGGCGTTCCGCGCGATGAGATCGAGCGTTTCGCGCACCTCTTTCACGAGCGCGATTACGGCGCGAAAGAGATCGTCTTCTCAGAAGGCGACCTCGGCGATGCAATCTATCTCCTCAAAAGCGGGCACGTGCGGCTCTTCCGCTCCACCGAGGATGGGAAAGAGCTCACGCTGGCGATCCTCGGGCCCGGCGATGTCTTCGGCGAGCTCGCGCTCTTCGATGAGAGCCGACGGCAGACGTTTGCCGAAGCGCTCGATGCGACGCATATTTGTGCCGCCTCGGTCGACGATTTCACGCGCCTGATGGGGCACCGCCCCGCACTCACCATGATGGTCGCCGGTGAGATGGCGCGACGACGCCGGGAGATCGAAACGCGAATCGCCGGCTTGGCCTACGGTTCGGTGCGCGCTCGTTTGCAACACGCGCTGCGGCATCTCGCACGCGAGCACGGCGAAGCGCTCGGAAACGGAGAAGTGCGCATCGCCGTGCGGCTCTCGCACCAAGAGCTCGCTCAGCTCATCGGCACGTCGCGCGAAACCTGTACGCTCGAACTAGGAAAATTGCAACTCGCCGGGCACCTCCGCGTCGACGACGATCGCAATTTCGTCGTGCGCCTCGAACGGTTGGAACCCGGCGTTTTCGAACGGGTGCTCGGCCGCGTCGCCGGGCGCGGACTGCAATAAAAGGCTTCGACCATACGTCGTGCGATAAAAGGAGAAGGTATGAAGTGGATATTCGAACCCGGACACAGCGCGGCGGAGTTCCGCGCCCGGCATATGATGGTGACCTGGGTGCGCGGCTCGTTCAAAAACGTCGAAGGCGAGATCGATTTCGATCCGCAGTGCCCGGAGAAGCTCTCCGTTGAGGCGAGAATCGACGCGCGAGCCTGCTGGACCGGCGAGCCGACGCGCGACGACCATTTGCGTAGCGCGGATTTTTTGCATTGCGAAGCGTACCCGAGCATTCGATTTACATCGACGGCGGTTGCGAAAATCGGCCCGAGCGATTATGAAGTCACCGGGAATCTTACCATCCGCGAAGTGACGCGCCCGGTACTTCTCGCCGTTCGGTATTTGGGAACCTGGCAGACGCCGTGGTGGGAAGGCGGGGTCGATAAAGGCCCGAAGGACCGTGCCGGTTTTACCGGCACGACGAGCATCGACCGCTACGATTTCGGCGTCGATTGGAACGGTGCGCTCGCGAACGGCGGGGTCGTCGTCGGGCGTCGTGTCGAGATCGTTCTCGATGTCGAAGGGATCCGCGTCGACGAGTGATATGTATCAAAGGGATTCCAAGCTCAGCGAGCGCGTTCCCAGTGCTCCCGTTAACCCCCGGAGGCAGCGCTCGGGTCGTGTAGCTGCAGCGCGCCCCCCGGCCCCAATCGGGAACTTCTGAGGCGGCAAACCTTAGGAAACGAGCCTCAATGCCCGGTCTGTTCGAAATGTTTAAACATTGCGATGGCCTGCGAGCGGGTGATTTTTCTTTCTGCGAGCAGAGCGTTAATGCGTTGAAGTTCGGGAACTTGCGAATCCCAGGAGTGCATTCCGGGAGCCTCGGTAGAGACGACGTCTTTTGCGAAACGTAAAGCATTCTTGAAATCGCCGGCATTCGTTGCGATCGTCATCATTAATATGTACCGTGCATTGGCGCTGCCGCGACGCTCCGATGCGGTCATTTTGCGGTTTGGGCAAGAAAAGTGGCTCTGCGAATTGCGCGCGCAGTCACGATCGACCGCAAGGGCGCGCTTATCCATCGCCTTCATATAGGGAAGGCTCGATCGTACCGCGATGATGCGATTCACGATCGATTTCGGGATGCGGCATCCAGCGACGAGGGTATGATAGAGGCCGTCCGGACCGTAGTCTGCAGTCACGCCGCCTCCAATACTGCAATTATCGGCCATCAGACAATTGTAGTTGGGAGTACCATCGGCTTTTACGGGGCACGTCATTTGAAGCCGGCTCCAATGCCAGTTCGTTCGGTGGAGAATGACGTGCAACTCGGGGTTCCCGCACGATCCCTCCGCGATCGCGTAATTTTCGACCTGGATGAGTTCATCGGCGACTGCCGGTCCTAGCCCCGCGAGATGTTTGCCTCCGGTGCATATATGCGTGAGGACGGAGCGAATATCGGCAATTTGTGCCGGCTGCCCATAGGTTATGGTTCCGCTACCTACCTTACGAATATATCCATGGGCGACGGGTGAAGAAGTGGCGCGCGCCGCCAATGGCATGGCAGCTACCATGAGTAATGCGAGAGAAGCAAGAAGTATGCGCATGAAACCTCCCTTACGCGGCGTGTGGATCTGGAGCCTGCTCGCTCCTACGCTCGAACCCTATGGGTGAAGGATCCCCTAACAACGCGATGATTCTTCGATGACGCGCTTTTGCGAGCCCGAGAATCGAGAGCTTCTTCATCGCATGTTGTGGATCCATTATGGCGCTCTCTTCCATAGCCGGGCTGGGAGAGATCGCGACGGACTTTTTGCGGTTTGCTTCCATCAGAAGCATCAAAGGATAAGGCATCGCTGCTTGGGCGTACCGTTGCCGTTTCGAGATTTCGCCGTCCGACGAAATTTAGTTCATGCCGTGTGCGACTGGCATTGCGACGGTGGCCTGGCGGCAAACTCGTCCGAAGATCGCTACGCGCACGCCATTGGTGCCCCTCAGGCGAACGTCGGGGCGGGCATCGACGCCCTGTTCGCGAATCCGTGCACGAGCGCACGTGGGAGAGTACGGGTCTGGTGGCTCGCACGGTCTTCAAAACCGCTGAGGCCGGTTCACGCCGGCTGGTAGGTTCGATTCCTACACCCTCCCGCCATACAGCGTATCCCTCGCGCCGCGCCGACGATCGCTCCTTCACCATTGGCTTCGCCATTGAATTGCCGGACGCGCGCGACCGATAGGACGAGAGAAGATGACGAGTCGCTTGGTACCTGAGGATCGTCGCGATTTGCCCGACCGGGCGGCTCTGCTTGAATTCGCGATCGATCAGGCAAACGACGGGATCGCGATCATGGAATTTACCGAGGATCCGGCGGTTCCGGTGCGCATCGCGTACGCCAACGAAGCGGTCCAACGGTTGAGCGGGTACTCGCTTGAAGAGCTCTCCCAACCAAGCAATCCATTTTTCCAGATCCAGCCGCATAATCGCGCGCTCTACGAGGCGCTCTTTCCGAAGGTGCGGGCGGGGGCATCGGTGCGTTTCGAGGTGGAGCTCGGGGCGAAGGGGCGTTCCTGTTGGATGGAGATTCGCTGGTCGCCGTTACGCTACTCCGGCGACGGCGTCACCCATTACGTCGCCGTGCTGCGCGATATCTCGGAGCGTCGTCGCGCCGTCGCCGAGCGCGACGTGCTCTACCGCGCCATCGAGGAATCCGCCGACTACGTCGCGCTCTTCGATGCGCGCGCGCCATCGCAGGGCGGGCCGCGCCTTATCTATGCCAACGGCGCGTTGCGGAGCGTTCTCGGATACGAAGCGGACGAACTGATCGGCATCTCGGGTGGGCGCCTGATCGCTCGCGATAACGATCCGCGCGTGCTCGCGACGATCGACGAGTTGCTCGAATCCTCTCAGTCGGTCGAAAAAGAGGTTCGCCTCCGGCGACGCGATGGTAGCTCCTTCTGGGTCGAACTTGGCGTTCACCCCATTCGCGCGAGCGAATTGAACGAACACTGGCTTGCGGTCGCGCGCGATATCACGGATCGGCGGCGCACCACCCGGGATCGAGGGCTGGTAACGCGGGCGATCGACGTGCTGCCCATCCCCGTCGAAATTTTCGCCGTCGAGGCGCGAGAAGCGAACTCCATCTTTCGCAATCGCGCTGCCGAGCGGGCTCCGTCGCTCGCAGCGCAGGAGCACGTCGAGCGCACGCTCTCCTCTGCCAGCGAGCAACGCTCGGAATCCGACGTTGCCGTGGTTCCCCTTCGCGACCATAACGGCGTCGTCGACGCCATAGTCGTCTTTCAATCGCCACCGTAAAGGGGCGTCTTTGGTACCAGGCATTTGCTCGAATCGAGCGGTACCATAAATGAAAATGTACATCTCGCTCTTCGATATCTTCAAAGTCGGGTTGGGGCCCTCGAGCTCGCACACGGTCGGCCCCATGCGCGCGGCGGCGCGCTTCGCGGCGGCGCTGCGCGCGTCGGGAGGGCTCGGTCGAACGGAGCGCATTCTCGTCGATCTCTACGGCTCGCTCGCGCTCACCGGGCGCGGGCATGCGACCGATCGCGCGCTTCTGCTCGGGCTGGAAGGGCATCGCCCCGACGAGATCGATCCCGAGTTCGCTCACCGGCGCGTCGAAGAAATTCGCGCGGAGCGGCGGCTCCTCGTCGACGGAACGCAGCCGATCGCGTTCGAGGATGCACGCGATATCGCGTGGCGCATGGACGAACTCCTCGAACGCCATTCCAACGGCATGCGTTTTACGGCGTTCGACGCGAACGGCTCCGCGTTGCTCGCACGCACGTATTTCTCCATCGGCGGCGGCTTCGTCGAGTGCACGGAAGAGATCGCCGCACCGGGCGATGCCGCGCTCCCGAGCGTCCTCTTTCCATTCTCGTCGGCGGCCGAATTGCTCGCGATCGCCCGCGAGCGCGCGGCGGCGATCTGGGAGATCGTGCGCGCGAACGAATCTGCGCTGCGCCCATCCGACGACGTCGATCGCTACATCGACCGCATTCTTTCGGTCATGCATGCGAGCGTCGAACGCGGCTTGCGTACCGAGGGCATTCTTCCGGGCGGCCTCAACGTGCGTCGCCGAGCGAAGCGCATTCACGAACGCTTGCTCGCGAAACGCGAACGTGGGGCGCTCGATGCCGTCGATGAAGTCGATGCGGCGGCGATGGCCGTCAACGAAGAGAATGCCGCCGGCGGCCGCGTCGTTACCGCTCCGACCAACGGCGCCGCCGGCGTTATTCCGGCGGTGCTGGAATACTACGAGCGGCATATCGAAGGCAGCTCGCGCGAGGGAAAGGCGCGATTCTTGCTTACCGCGAGTGCGATCGGCGCGCTCTACAAAATGAATGCGTCGATCTCCGGCGCGGAAGTCGGCTGCCAGGGTGAGGTCGGCGTCGCCTGTTCGATGGCCGCCGGCGGATTGGTCGCCGCGAGTAACGGCAGCAACGATGAAATCGAACACGCCGCCGAGATCGGCATGGAGCATAGCCTCGGCATGACCTGCGATCCCATCGGCGGGCTCGTGCAGATCCCGTGTATCGAACGCAACGCCGTCGGCGCGGTGCGGGCGATTCATGCGGCGCGAATGGCGATGGCCGAGGAGGGCGATCACCGCGTCTCGCTCGATTCGGTGATCGATGTAATGTATCGTACCGGGATCGACATGCAGAGCAAATACAAGGAAACGTCGCTCGGCGGCCTCGCAGTGGGAATCATCCAGTGTTAAGGGGAAGCGTCGTCGCATTATGCCGTTGACGCGGGGGCGCTTGCTCAAAACCGGTTTCGCCGGTGGGCTCGTTTTGGCGCTCGCGGGCTGCGCCCATTCCAACGGCTCGACGTTCCACGATGACGCCGCAGCCTATAAAGTGCTCGACGCAGGCGAACGCGGAACGGTCGCCGCACTCGCACCCGCCTTTCTCGCCGGCGCGCTACCCACCGCGAATGGCGCTCCGACGCACGACGCACTCGTCGCGGCGGTGCGCGGTTTCGATACAGCGCTCTCGGGCTTGCCGCCGGTCGACGTCGCGCAGATTCAAAAGTTGCTGGGCATGCTCGATAATCCGTTCATCAAGCCGCTCGCAACCGGAATTTGGAGTTCGTGGAGCGATGCCTCCCCGGCAACGGTTACCGCGTTTCTTAACCGCTGGCGCTTTAGCCCAATCGAGTTATTGCGCGGAGGATACGACGTGCTGCATCAACTCACCATGGCGGGCTGGTACGGTCAGGATCGCGCGTGGCAGGCGATCGGCTATCCGGGACCGCCGAGGCTCTCGTGAATCCCAATCCCTACGCCGCACCCCAAGCGCGTCACTGGAAGATGCTCGATGCGTCGACGTTGCAACGCGACGCAACCATCGAATGCGACGTCGCCATCGTGGGGACCGGAGCGGGTGGGGGAACCGCGGCGGAGATCCTCGCGCGCTCGGGTTTGCGCGTGGTGATGTTAGAAGAAGGGCCGCTTAAGACGTCGAGCGATTTTCATATGCTCGAACGCGAGGCCTATCCGAATCTCTATCAAGAATCGGCGGGGCGCCGCACCAAAGATGAAGGGATCATCATCCTTCAGGGGCGTTCGGTCGGTGGCTCGACGACCGTCAACTGGACCTCGAGTTTTCGTACGCCGCCGGCGACGTTGGCGTATTGGCGCGAACGTTTCGGGCTGGATACGTTTACGCCCGCGGCGCTCGCGCCGTGGTTTGCGATGATGGAGCGGCGCTTGGGCATCCATCGCTGGGAACGCGAGCCCAACGATAATAACGATGTGCTTCGCCGCGGCGCCGCGCGCCTCGGTATTCCCACGGCGGTCATTCCCCGCAACGTGCGCGGCTGTTACAACCTCGGGTATTGCGGCGTCGGTTGCCCGACGAACGCCAAGCAGTCGATGCTGGTGACGACGATTCCGGCGGCGCTCGCCCACGGTGCGCAGTTGGTGAGTCGCGTTCGTGCGGAGCGCTTCGTGCAAAAAAGCGGTGCGGTCGCCGAACTCGAGTGCAGCGCGCTCGACTCCGCGGGGCTGCGTCCCGGGCCGTATACGCTCCGCGTCCGTGCGCGAGCCTTCGTTGCCGCCGGCGGCGCGATCAACACGCCTGCATTGCTGATGCGCAGCTCGGTTCCCGATCCCCACCGGCGGATCGGCGTGCGAACGTTTTTGCATCCCACCGTTATTTCGGCGGCGACGATGCCCGAAGAGGTCGTCGCATCATCGGGGGCTCCGCAATCAATTTACAGCGATCATTTTCTCAAAACTCAGGCGATCGACGGGCCGATCGGTTACAAACTCGAAGTGCCGCCGCTCCACCCGGTCCTCACCTCGTCCACCTTTACCGGCCTCGGTGAATTCGCCGCGTCACAGATGCGCAACTTCAACCACCTCCAAGCGATCATCGCGCTGATGCGCGACGGTTTTAACGAAGAGAGCGTCGGTGGAACCGTCGGCTTGCACGGCGACGGAACGCCGATCCTCGATTATCCGATCTCGAGCTTCGTGTGGGATGGCATGCGTCGCGCGTTATTAACGATGGCGGAGATTCAATTTGCCGCCGGAGCGCGCACGGCGTTGCCGCTGCATGAATCGGCGGTGCCCTACCATTCGTGGGCCGAAGCGCGCGTCGCGATCGCCGCATTGCCGATGGAGGTGCTGCGCACGCGGGTTGCGAGCGCGCACGTCATGGGCGGAAGCGCGATGTCGAAGGACGAGCGCGACGGGGTCGTCGACCAACA
>JAJYHP010000126.1 GCA_021784715.1 bacterium | reverse complement strand
CGCTCTTCTAAACGGCGCAGCAATGGATAGATCGTATTGGTATTCACGGCGAGCAAGCCTGAACAGAGCGTCTCGATGCGGGCCATCAGACCCGAACCGTGGTCATCACGCTCTTCGAGCAGATGGAGGATCAGCACGGGGAAGAGCGTCTTGCTCTTAATCGGCCCGCGTATGACCTCTTCTGCGCTGCGCTTGGCGAGGACTGCCATGGTAACTTCGCCTATTATTACTTTTAATAAGTTTTCCTGCCATGGGTGCCGTTTTACGAGAATTTTGCTAGACTGGAGAGTGCCATGAACCTCGAGGTTCTCCCACCGCTCCTCGGGGGCGGGACGTTTGGGAAGCCGACCGCCGCCGAGGGCGCGCTTCCCCTTCTGCCCGTCGCGGCGCCGGACGACGCGCCGGTCGCTTTTGCGCTCTCGGCGATCGTGCCGCCGGCGAATCTCTCCGTCGATCTCATCTCCGCGTCGGCGGTGAAGGTCGCGGCGATTCTCGCAAGAGCTTCCGCCAGAGTTTCCACCGCGAAACAGCAAGCGAGCGCTCCGGGAATTTTGCCGACGGGACACCTGCGCGACCACTCGCTCCACCGCGCGACGCTCGTCCAACTCAACATCGCTTCCATATATCCTCACGCCTTCTTCTCAGCTTACGCCTGAGGCTTCAGACTTTTCTCAGATTCTTCACGCCTCTCCGGTACGATTCGCGCATGAGTGCTTTGCACCAACAACGTTCTCTCCGGCTACCCTATCGAGCGGCTCGCGAAGCGTTGCATGCGAAGCTCGCACCGCTCGCCGCGAGCGCACGCAGCGCTCGCATCGAATTGCGGGCACCGCTCGTGGCGGTGAAAGCGACGCACGACGTCGAGGCCGTCTTCGAACTGAGCGAAGATCCATTGCGCTTCGATGAAGTCTGGAAGGTCTGCTGGCACCCGTACGGTGGCGGCCCCTATCCCGATTTCGAGGGGACGCTCGCAATACGTTCGCGCGACGGCGGTGGGTGTACGTTAGAGCTCGACGGCAACTACGAGCCTCCACTCGGGCAATTCGGGCGCGTCTTCGACGCCGTCCTCGGCGCACGCATCGCCTCGGCGACCGCGCGCGAACTTCTTTCCGATCTCGCCGAGGAGATCGAGGAGCGGACGGAAACGATCCAGGCGTCATGAAACCGGTCGAGATGCACGTCGATCTGCCGCTTCCGGCATCGGCTGCACGCGATGAAGCGCTCGAACTCTTCGCGGCGCTCGGTCGGCGCGAAGCGCCTTTCGACGATCTCGCACTCGCCGTCGGCCTACGCTCGCTCCACATTCCGGTCGGTGGTGAAGTGCGCATTCCCGTCTCGACGCAGGTCGAACTCGCACCGACGCGATGGGAGGCAACCATCGAATTAGCTGCCGCCGACCACCCGGGGCTCTTCCCGCGCTTTCAGGGAACGTTGACGCTCAACCCGGTCGGCGCGACGACCTCAGAGCTCTGGCTCCAGGGAACGTACCACGCTCCGCTCGGCGGCCTCGGCGAACGAATCGACGCAACGGTCTTACACGGAGCCGCCGAACGGAGCCTGCGCGAACTCCTCGACCGCATCGCCGCCGCGATCGTTGCAAAGATTCGCGAGCGGGAGGACGCCGCAGCCCGCCGCGCGCGCGGCCTCGCGTAGCGCGGGCGGCGAGCGCGTTTCAGGGCGAAGCGCTCACTTCGCTTCGAGGACGAACGCTATCGTCGGAGCGTCGCACGGCAATCCCATGTGCTGGTACGGAATGGCGATCTCCCGGTTGTATGGCAGATCGTTGCTCTCTGCAGCGCGCTCTTCGACGACTCCATCCCACGGGTACTGAATCGTTCCCCAAAGCGCCCACGAAAAGAGATCTTCTTCCCAATACTCTTTCGTGCCAGCGACGCGATCGAAGCGCGGCGGCGCGGGAAGCGCGTAAACCTCGGAGCGGAGCTCTTGCAACTCTTGACTATTGGGAGCGAGCGAGGCGACCATCCCCGAATCGAGGGCGTTATCGACTTGTTGCGGCGTCGCCAGCGTCACGGAGGCGAGCGAGAGCAAAATATCGCGAATCCAAGGGCTCGACACCAACGGCGAGCCGCGCAGAGGCAACGGGCCGCCGACGAGGACTGCGCGATGCGGTTGCGTATCGAGATCGTGGAGCGACCCGAGCGCGACGAGCGTGCCGTAACTGTGGGCTTCGATATCGTAATCGACTAGGTGTAGCCCGTTGATGAACGCCGCGAGTTTGGGAGCGTTGACGCTCGGGGGCTCGGTGTAATCGTAATCGAAGCCGACGACCTGCCGATATGCGCCCGGTTGCGAGGAAGCGCTCGTCATATAATCGTGAGCGCACGCAAAACTCGACTCAACGTCGCTGAAAATGCCGTGCACGACGACTAAGGTGCGCGCGTTCGGGTCGACGGGAACGGGGCTCGCGCTCCATTGCCCCGTCGCATCGTTCCAGTATCGTCCGCCCGTTTGAATCGCAATGCTTTCCACGCCGCGCCCGTTCGGCGCCGCAGCGTTCATGCCGAGCGCAAGATCGATCTCCGTGACGCCCTTGAGCATCGGCCGAGGTACCGTCACCGTCGCAATACGATCGACGGAATCGAAGCTCCCATCGAGTACGATGCGACGCGCCCCTTCGGCGGTTACCAAGGTCACCAATGGCGCACGAGCCTCTTGCACGCCCGCCGCATCCTCGGCGCCGTAAGGAATACTCAGCGTTATTCCGTTGGGAACATCGCTGCGCGAACGATAGATCGCCATAATGTGGCGACGGGTGTTCGTTCCTTGCGGCATCACCACCGAGAGCTCGCCGGAGGCGACCGCCCATCCCGGGTTCGGCGCGGCTTCACGCAACGTCGGAGAGAAACCGACGCTCACGGGTTGATCGACGGATAAGACATCCGGCTCGACGCGAACCGCAACGGTGTCGCCGATGCGAATCTCCCCGCCAAGCGAGGCCGAGAGCGTTTTCGTTGACGACGATACGGTTGGGAGCCCCGGAAGCGGAGCCGTTCCGGGAGCGCTCGACGACGCGGCATTACAGCCGGCGAGAACGAGCGAGAGCGATAGCGTAATAAGCGCGACTCGTTGCAGCATCCCACCACGGTAGGTCTTCGCACGTCGCGTGAATAGCGACGAAATGCACCTACCTGCGGACGGTCACGCGCGCCGTTCGAATCTTCTGAGATTTAAGACTTTAACGATACCATCGGCAGATCGATCCAGAACGTCGCGCCGCTTCCCGGCTTCGAGCGTACGTCCACATGGCCCCCAAGTTCTTCGGTCAATTGGCGAACCACCGCCAAGCCAAGTCCGCTTCCCGCGCTGCCGACGTTCGCACCGCGATACCCGGGTTCGAAAACGCGCTCGCGATCCTCGGGCGCGATCCCCGGGCCGCTGTCGTTGATACGCACGTGAAGCCGGCCGCCATCCTGGCTGCACTGCAGTTCGATCGTGCCGCCCGGCGGCGTATAACGTACCGCATTAATGAGCAGGTTCCGCAGAATTTGGCCGACGCGCATCGCGTCGCCGTAATAGTTCTCGCACGATTGCTTTCGCTCGCCGCACGTCTCGTAAACGATCGTGATCCCCTTCGCTTCGGCCATTCCCGCCGTCGCCGCGGCGTGCGCGCCGATTAACGCGCAGATATTGAGCGGGGCGAGCGAGATCGTGGTCGAGGGCGATTCGACGATGCTATTTTTCGGACGCTCGGCGATCAGGTGCCCAGCGCCGACGATTGCATCGCGAATGCCCGCTAAACGGGCGGGTTCGGGATCGAGAACGCCGTCGACGATCCCCTCGATATTCGATTGCGCGATCGAGAGCGCGTTCCCAACTTCGTGCCGCAACATCGCTCGCGCACGGCGCTCTTGTTGATCGCGATCTTCCAAGCCTTGAATAAAGAGAAGCAAGCGCCCTGAGATCGGATCGTCGAGCGGTTCGAGTTCGGCCTTCGCTCCGTCGTAATCACCGAGCGTCGCAAGGTCGAGCGCGTGAACGAGGCGCTGTCTCACGGCGTCGATCACTCGTGCGCGGCCTTATATCCCACTCCGAAAACGGTGAGCACGTACCGTGGGTGGAGAGGATCGATCTCGATTTTCCGCCGGAGATTATTGATATGGCGGTCGAGCGTGCGTTCGTAGATCGACCCGTCATCGCCGATCGCATCGAGTAACTGCACCCGCGAAAATACCTGTCCGGGGTGACGCGCCAATGCCGAGAGAATGCGGAACTCGGAGGGCGTGAGATCGATCTTTTCGCCGTCGCGGCGCACTTCGTGCGCGTCGCCGTCGATCGCAAGGTCGAGCACGTGAAGCCGATGGCGCCCGCCGGGGCGATCGCGCTCCTCGCTGCGGCGGAGCACCGCCCGCACGCGTGCGATTACTTCGCGCGGCGAGAACGGTTTGGTGATGTAATCGTCGGCGCCCATCTCCAGGCCGACGACGCGATCCACCTCGTCGCCGCGCGCCGTCAACATGATCGTTGGAATCGATTGTTCGTTGAGCGAACGTAAAAGGTCGAGGCCGCTCCCATCGGGCAGCGTGACGTCGAGCAGCAGCAGGTCGGGCAGCTGCCGCTCGATCTCGTTCATCGCCGCAGAGAGCGTCTCGGCCACGACCGGGATGTAGCCCTCCCGCTGTAAATACGCGGACAGGACATCCCCGATCTGGCGTTCATCGTCAACGACGAGCACCCGTTTGCTCACCGTCGGTGCTTCGTTCACCAGGTCCTCATTCCCGGCACGAGGTAGGCGTGCTCGCTAAAGTGCTGGTAGAACGGCCCCGCATAAGCCACGATGACCAGCGCGATCGCGACCAACGTCCAGAGTCCCAGGCGGTCGAAGGCCGAGGGGGCCTCGTCGCCCGGGCGCGCGAGCGCGAAGGTAAAGGCCCGCGCGCTCTCGGCCTCGGTCACCTCGGGCTTGGAGAAGATCGTCCCGAAGAGCACGATCGCAAACGCGATCACGCTGAGGAAGATCACCATCCCCCCGCCCGCCGCGAGTAACGAGTACGGCTGCCACGCGGCGGCGATCGCCGAGCCGCCGTAGGTGTAGTGCTCGACGCGGCGCGGAGCGCCCATCAGCCCCTCGGTGTGCATCGCGAACGACATCACGGCCATCCCGACGAACCAGAGCCAAACCTGCGCGCGGGCGAGCCCGATGCTGAAGAGCGGCTTGCCCGTGAGCGCTGGGAGCAAGCGCCACGTCGCCGCGAGTAAGGTCAACGCGACCGGGCCGCCGACGGTGATATGGAAATGCCCGACCACCCACATCGTGTTATGAATCGTGCTATCGAGCGTGTACGATGCGTTGAGAATGCCGCCGATGCCCCCGAAAATAAAGAGCAACATCGCGAGCGCGATCCCCGCAAAAGCGGGATCGCCCCAAGGCAGCGAGCCGACGATTCCGAAGAATCCGGTCTTCCCGAGTTTCGCGGCGTACTCTTCAAAGGTTGCGAAGAGCGCGAATGCCGTCATCAACGATGGAACGACGACCATCAGCGTCAGACCGGTCTGCAGTAATTTCCAGCGATCCGCGATTCCCGGATCGGAGAACTCGTGGTGGATACCGACCGGAAGCGAGAGGATGATGAAGAGAATAAACGCGAGCCTCGTGAGCGAGTCCGAGAAAATCGGAACCTTGAGAATCGCCGGGACGACGCCGTACCACACGAGGTAGGCGCCGAGCAGCCAAAAGTAGACCAACGGGTGCCCGAAGTACCAGAAGAGCATCCGCGTCAGGAGCACGTCGACTCCCGGAACCCAACCGAAGGCCCAAGGAATCAGCATGAAGATCACTTCGATCGCCACGCCGATCGTCGCGAGAAACCACATGATGTAATTGGCGAGCACCATGAATGCCGGCAGCGGCGTACGCTCGCCGGGATGGTCGCGACGCCACGCGCCCGTGACCAATAGCCACTCGAGCAATGCGACCCACGTGCCGACGATAAGCAGCGCCGCGCCGACGTAGAACCACGGGCTGGCCTTGAGCGGGGCGTAAAACGTGTAGAGCACCGAGGCATTGCCGGCGAGGATTTCATAAGCGGCCATCACCGTGCCGACGGTCATGAGCCAGAAGGCGAGCCACCCCAATGCGATGCTTCGATGGGGATAGTTTTCGGTCTGATAGACCGCGAGATGCGAGAGACCGGTGATAAAGAAGGTCGTAAACACCAATGCCAGCAGAACGCCGTGCGTCGTGAGCATGCGGTAGTAATCGAACCAGGGCGGCATCTGTATGGCATTCGCGTGCGAGAGCGTTTGCAGGACGCCAAAAAACGTGCCGATGAAGAGCGCCGCGAAAGCGACCGTCAGATGCGCGAAAATCAACCGACGCTGCGCCGAGGTCGTGGCGGTATTCATCCGATCGAGAACAATCATGCTTCCTGACTCCTCACTTCACCACGATGTGCGCGAACATATCTGCGTGGCCGGCGCCGCAGTATTGATCGCAGACGATTAAATGGTCGCCGGGGTGGCGAAAAACGTGCGTCGCCGTGCTCACCCAGCCGGGCATCACTTCGAGATTCACATCGGTGTGCTCGATGAGAAAACCGTGCACGACGTCGGTCGACGTAACGTAGAAACGCACTTTCGCGCCGACCGGAACCGTCAGCGTCGACGGCCGCCAAAAGAAGACCTGGCCGACGTAATAGGCCTCGTACGAGCCGTCGGCACGCTTGCGAAGACCGGGGTGATCGAAGGGCGGGGTCGACGCGACCTTCGTCGGGTCGATCGTCATGCTACTCGCCGGCGGTTTGAAGCTCTCCCCGACCTGCAGAGCGATGAGGATCAGGAAAAAGGCCGCGAGCGTGATAACGCCGAGGCCGAGAAATATCCGTTCGAGTCGATGGATGTGCATCGCCTACCACCTCGATTGGGAAAGCGCGAGCAACGCTACCCATGAGATGACGATCAAGCCGAGGATGACGAGCACAAACCCGAAGGTCGTACGGTAGCTTGGTTCGTTCATGCCCTTCAGTGTAATGATGGGCTGGGCGCCTGCTATGAAGAAAAAATCGGGCGGCCTTCTCGACTTCTTCTCAACTCGGACCGCGGGCGGTTACCCGACGCTCTCGAGGTGTTCCACGCGCGTTTCGAGGCGACCGAGCCGACGATCGAGCGTCTCGAGGCGAACGTCGATGCGGTCGAAGCGCCGGTCGTGTTCGTCGAAGCGCCGGTCGTGTTCGTCGAAGCGCCGGTCGTGTTCGTCGAAGCGCCGGTCGTGTTCGTCGAAGCGCCGGTCGATTGCGGCAAAATGCAGCTCGACCGCTTCGCGAAAGTCGATCAGTGCATCGAGGATATCTCGGGTCGTCGGTTCGTCGTTCATCGCGCTATCGTAGCCTATCATCGTTGCCGCAGTATTGCTATCCGCCTGCGACCCAGCGAGCGAAGAGAAAGGCGACTCCCGATGCGACGCCGCCGATCGCGAGCGTCTGAAGGGCGGCGAGCCAGGGAGCGATGCCGGTCAGTCGCCCCTTGACCGCGCCGAAGATCGCCAGCGCGATTCCGGTCAGCAACGCCGAGACGACGAACGCTTCGTTCGATTGGGCGATCAAGGCGTAGGGAGCGAGCGGGATCACGCCGCCGACGACGTACGAGAACCCGATCGTGATGCCGGAGAGAATGGCGCGATGCTTCTCCGGGCGCTCCAAGCCGAGTTCGAAGCGCATCATAAATTCCACCCAGCGCTCGCGATCCGAACAGATGGTATCGACCGTTTGTTGCAACAACTCGTCGCTCAGACCGTAGTGGGAGAGCACCTCGGCGACCTCAGCTCGCTCGGTCTCGGGAAGATGCTCTGCCTCGTAGTACTCGCGTGCCAGCTCGTTCTCGTAGTGATCTCGATCCGTTCGCGTGGCGAGATAGCCGCCGAGCCCCATCGAGATACCCCCGGCGGCGAGTTCGGCAACGCCGGCGGTAACGACGATATGCGACGCTGCCAGCGCTCCTGCAATGCCGGCGGCGAGCGCAAACGGCACCGTCAGTCCGTCGGACATCCCGATAACGACATCGCGCAACGTCGCGGTTGACGTGAGATGACGCTCGGGGTGTTCGGGTTTAGAGAGCATGGCCGCCCGCTTGGCGTCGGCGTTCGCCGTCGCCTGCCGTTTAGTCGCGCCAAAATTTGTAGCGAGCAAAGC
>JAJYHP010000039.1 GCA_021784715.1 bacterium | reverse complement strand
CCGCTGTGCCCTTGCGTTATTTCGACGTCGCCGATGTTGAGCGGCTGTTTGTTGATATCGTCGACGTAAAGAAAGGCGTTGCGGCCGAGGCCGATATCGACGAACGCCGCGCCCATACCCGGGAGCACGTTGTGAACCTTGCCTTTGTAAATCGAGCCGATGACTTTCTCTTCACGCTCGATGTAGAGTTCGGCGAGCTCGCCGTCCTCCAAAATAGCAACCCGGTTTTCCCACGGGTCGCTCGAGATCAGAATCTCGTTGCGCACGTATATATTGTCCTTCTGGCGGGCGCCCCGGCCGCCCGGCTACCGCTCAAACGCGCGACCCGGCGGGTGCTACCCGGGATCGCGACTTCGGCGAGCTCGCCTGTGACGGGCCATGCGCGCGACGCGCGTATAATACTTTTCGCTCGGCGTCGGATCGCAAAACTGCGACTCGCTTCGTCGGCTACGGCGTGCTCTTCACGTTGCGTGCGCTTCTTACCTTTCTTTCGAGGAGGATTCGGAAGAGGACTCCTGCACCGTCTCCGGCGTTGGAAAGGGCGCGAGACGCTCGAGCTTGAGACGTTTATCGACTTCGACGTTCTTTCGGCGCCCGCCGATATCGATACGCAACGCGCGCAGCGGAAGCCGACCGAGGAATTCTATTGTCGCGTGAAGGTCGAGGCGCCAACAGCCCTCGAGCCCGAGTTCGCGCAAGGCCGGCAACGCCGCGAGTGCGTCGATCGATTCCAACGCATCGCACCGACTGCATTCGAAGCGTTCGAGCGCGCGTCCCGAGCGCAGCGATTCAAGCGTGCGCAGCGGTACGCCGATCGTTCGCAGCGCACGGAGGCGCGAGCCGACGCTCGCGGCCTCGGCGGGGAGATTCGCAAGCGAGAGCGCGGCGAGCGTCGCATGCTCGACGAGCGGCGCGGTATCGAAGGCTCCGCGATCGATCGCGAGGATCTCCAGCGGCAACGCAAGCAACGCGCGCAGCGATCCACCACCGCCGCTCAAGCGTAGCGCGCGGAGCTTCGGGGGCAGAACGAGCCGGTCGAGATCGGCGCCGCTCAGCGCGAGTGATTCGACGCCCGCGGCGATGCGCGGCTCATCGAGCAGCTCGCAACCGCCGTAGGCGAGCTGGAGCGCGAAGGCGCCGCGCGGCGCGCGCTCGACGAGGGCGTCGCGAACCTCGGGAGCGAGTTCTCCCGACGCGGCGAAGCGCGTTCCCGGCGGCGCCTCGCGAATCGTGGCAAGCGGCGTCGCATCGTGGAGTTCGATGCAACGCATCGCGGCGCGATCGATCACGCGTTTCCGAGAACGCCGCGGTCCTTCTGGGCGTAGATATTCATCAGCACGCCGACGGCGGCGAAATTCGTCAGCATCGCCGAGCCGCCGTAGGAGAGAAAGGGCAACGGGATGCCGGTGATCGGCATGATGCCGACCGTCATGCCGATATTCACCATCATGTGAAAAAGCAGCATCGCGGTAATTCCGGAGGCGAGCAGCAGGCCGAAGCGATCTTGCGCGCCGTCCATCGCGCGTATTCCGCCGTAGATGATGGCTCCGTAGAGCGCGAAGAGGCCGAGAACGCCGAGCAACCCCAGCTCCTCGGCGAGAACGGTAAAAATGAAATCGCGCGAGTGCTCGGGGACGAACGAAAGCTGCGTCTGCGTTCCGTGAAAGAGTCCGCGCCCGAAAAATTCACCGTTCCCGACCGCAATTTTCGCCTGATTCAAATTGTACCCGGCGCCCTGCGGATCGGCTTTGGGATTGAGAAAGACGAGCAAGCGCGCCTTCTGGAAGGGCTTGAGCACCAGGTTCGTTCCCGCCGTCACCGCACCGGCGACGACCAGACCCGCGCAATAGAGCGCGAAACCGCCCAGGCGCGGCAGTCCGAAGAATAACTGCGTCGTGAGAATCGCTAGGAGCACGAGCGAGGTTCCGAAATCGGGTTGCTTGAGTACCAAGATCGCCGGCACCGCGAAGGTGAGCAGCGGCTTCCACATATCGCGCAGTCGCGTGTAATCGCCGCGTGCGAGCACCGCCGCGCCGGAGATCGCTAAAAAGAGCTTCGCAAACTCCGAGGGTTGGAAGGTGCCGAGCGGGCCGAGCGAGATCCATCGCTGCGCGCCGAGCGCGCGGTGGCCGATGACGACGATTGCCAACAGCAAAATCAAATTAAGCGCGTAGATCGCCGGGGCGAAGCGCTGCCAGATGCGGTAATCGATCCGCGCGCAGAGCAGCATTACCGGAACGCCCACCGCAATATAGAGCAGCTGCTTGAGATACTCCGGCCCCGCCTGCGGATTGTGCAGATCGGCGGAACGGATGAGCACGACGCCGAGTAGGCTCGCCCCGATGGCGCCGACGATCAGCGGCCAGGCGATGCGATACGACGAGTCGCGGCCGAGGCGCGTGACGATCGCGCTCATGCGGGAAGGATGGTTCGAAACGTGAGGTTGATGCGCGCGTGTTGCACGTGCGGCTCTTTCGGAACCGTGTGCCGCCATAACTGCTGGCTCGCGCCGCTCATGACGAGCAAGCTGCCGTTCGTGAGTTCGAAGGTATGCCGCTCGCCGCTCTCCCGCGCCTTGATGCTGAAACGGCGCGTCGCCCCGAGGGAGAGCGACGCGATCGTCGGCGTCGGGCCGAGTTCGGCTTCGTCGTCGCTATGCCAGCCGTTGGAATCGCGCCCGTCGCGATAGAGATTTGCCAGCACGCTGTTGAGGGGCTCGCCGGTAAAGCGACGGAGGCGATCGCGAAGCTCCGCAAGCTCCGGCGTCCAGGGCATCGGTTCGTGCGCGATGCCCGAATAGCGATAGCGCGCGCCGGGGTCGCCATACCAAGCTTCGAGCCGTGGGATCGGGCGACGCACGCCGAAGAGCACGATCGTCGGCTGCATCCACGCCAAACCGTGAACGAGGCGCGCGAAGAGATCGCGCGCCTCGCTTTCGGCGAGAAAATGGGGCTCGAACGCGAAGCCATCGATCTTCGCCGCGAGCTCGGAGCTCACGCCGGAGCGCGTTGCGCTTTCTTGCGTCGCTTGCGCTGTTGCAAGGGCGCCGCCGTCTCCGCAGCGGGCGTCGGTGCCGGCGCGGGCGCCGGTTCGGGAGCGCGTTCGTTCGGACGAGCGACGCCGAGAATCGGTACGTTCGCCATCATCGCCAGCGCGTGGTCGTGGCGTTCGAAATCGACTTCGACTTTATCGCGATCGACTTCGACGTAGCGCGAAATCACTTCGACGAGCTCGCGTTTCATCGCGTCGATCATCTCGGGTGCGAGCGCGAGGTGGTCGGTCATCAGCACGAGTTGCAGGCGTTGCTTCGCCGTCGCTCCCGAATCCGACGGGCCGAAGAGGCGTTTGAAAAACTCGATCATGCTTTGCCTCCGAAGAACGCGCCGAGGCGCCCGAAAAACGATTCTCGCACTTCGACCGTCGGCGCTTCGACGTCTTCGCCGGCGATCTTCGCCGCCATCGCGTGATAGGCGGCACCCGTCGCTCCGTCGCGACGCAGCGCGAGCGGCTCGCCTTTATTGGTGGTGATGATGATCTCGGGTTCGTCGGCGATCACTCCGAGCAACGGCAGGCGCAGGATCGCATTGACGTCTTCGACGGAGAGCATCTTGCCGCGCTTGACCAATTGCGGGCGCAGGCGGTTGACGATGAGTTGCGGTTTGAAGCGATTGCCGAGTAAGCCGATCACGCGATCGACGTCGCGGACCGCCGAGACCTCCGGCGTGCAGACGACGATCGCTTCCTGCGCTCCCGCGATGGCGTTCCGAAAACCGTGTTCGATTCCGGCGGGGCAGTCGACCAACACGTAATCGAAGCGTTCGCGCAAGCTTTCGATCAGCGCGGTCATCGCTTCGGTCGGCACTTCATCTTTTTCGCGGTGCTGCGCAGCGGCGAGCAACATCAGCGAATCGTTATATTTCGAGGGCACCAATGCGTCCTCGAGGGTGACGCCGCCTTCGATGACATCGAGCAGGTGGTGCTTCACCCGGCTTTCGAGGCCGAGAACGATATCGAGATTGCGCAAGCCGATATCGGCATCGACGAGCGCGACGCGCGCGCCGCGCATGGCGAGCGCGGTTCCGAGATTGGCGGTTGTCGTCGTCTTGCCGACGCCGCCCTTTCCGGAGGTGATGACGATCGCTCGGCCGCGCGCCGCGGGCACCGGGGCGATTTCGATTTCGGGTTGACGTTCGTGCATGGTTTACCCCGTCGTGATCGCGCCGATGAGGCGCTTGAAGAAGGTTGGCTTCTCGAAACTGGTAATCGGAATATCTTCGCCTTCGAGGCGGCGCGCGATTTTGTCGTAGATCGTCCGCAGGCGATTGCTTTCGTCGAGCACGATCGGTTCGCCGCGATTGGTGGTGTCGATGATCTCTTCGTCGTCGGGAACGACGCCGATCAGCGTTGCGTCGAGCACTTCGCAGACGTCCTCGACCGCGAGCATATCGCCGCTGCGCACCATCTCCGGGCGCAAGCGATTGACGATGAGCGAGATCGGCATCGGCACTTCGAGCAGTTTGCCGATCACGCGATCGGCGTCGCGAATCGCGCTCACCTCGGGCGTCGTCACGACGAGCGCCTCTTTCGCGCCGGCGACGGCGTTGCGAAAACCCGTCTCGATGCCGGCGGGGCAATCGATCAGCACGAAATCGGCGAATTCGTCGAGCCCGGCGATGACCGCCGCAAACTGTTCGGCGGTGATCGCTTCTTTTTCGCGCGTCTGCGCCGCGGGCAGGATCGCCAGCGATTCGAAGCGTTTGTCTTTAATGAGTGCCTGGCGGAGCTGGCAACGCCCCTCCGCAACCTCGACGATATCGAATACGATCCGTTTCTCGAGGCCGAGCACCAGATCGAGGTTACGCAAACCGATATCGGCATCGACCAGAACGACGCGATGGCCGCGCTTCGCCAAAGCCGCACCGAGATTTGCCGTCGTCGTCGTCTTACCGACGCCGCCCTTCCCGGAGGTTACGACAATTCGTCGCGTGCTCACATTACCAACTTTCTTCTTTACTGTAGGGAACGACGATAATCTTTCCGTCGCGCACGCACGCCGTCTCCGGCTCGGCTTTCTTTCCGCGTCGCGCCGAACTCTCCGCTGCAATCGCCGTCGCGATGCGTAACTGCGTCGGCGCCAATTCCAACGCGCGTACGCGCGCGCCGCTGTCGCCTTGCGCGCCCGCATGTGCGACGCCGGCGAGCCGACCGAAGACGAGAATGTCGCCGCTGGCGATCAATTCGGCGCCGGGATTCACATCGCCGACGACGACGATATTGCCGATCTGTTGGAGCGACTGCCCGCCGCGCAGGGTGCCGACGTGGTAGAGCGTGCCGGGAGCGGCCTCGACCAAGCGCAGGGAGGGGGCTTCCCCGCCGCCGAGGCGCTTGAGATCGAGCCGCCGGACGCTCGATTCGCCGGCGCGCCGACGCGAGGCGATATCGGCGCGAGCGCCGTCGAAATCGGCCTTCAGCGAGCGCGCCGATTCCGAGAGCTCGACGACGCGGCTGCGGCGCGGCTCGCGGCGCGGGCTCGGGGCGGCCGAGGCGGTACTCTCTTCGAATGGTGCGCCGAGCGCCTCGGCGGTCGCGGCGATCGCCGCCCCCCCCAGGACGCGCCGAACCGAGATATTCCGGCCCGAGAGCAGCGCGCGCAGCCGGAGGAGTTCGCTTGCATCGGGCGCGCGCTCCCCAAAGCGGAGCGTTGCCTCACAGTCGCGGTAGAAGGCCTCCGCCGCGCTTAACTTGCTCTCCAACTCGGCGAGCGACGCGCCGAGATCGCCACCATCAAGCGCGACCTCGATCCCCCAACTCCGCCCGCGCAACAACGCGCTCACCGCCCGGCTCGTCCCGTCATCGTCGGCGGGTTCCCGAAGGGCTCCCGCGAACCCCTTCCTCATCCACAGCTCGCTCGCAAGAAGCTCGCCGTTCTCCCGGCTCCATCCCCATCTCACTCACAGAATCCCAGCGTAACGTCAAGCCACCCTACACGCGTTCTAAGCGATAGAACGAATTGTCGCCAAGCAAGCCCTTAGCCCGATAGAGGTCCGCGCCATGTTTCTTCGCCGCCTGTTCCCCGTCGTAACGATGCTCTCGCTGCTGCTGACGTGCGTCCCGGCCCCCGCGCAAGCGATGACCGCGCAGCAAGAGGTGGAGATGGGGCGTCAAGAAGACGAGCAGATCGTTCGGAACAGCGTGATCGAAACCGATCCGCTGCTGAACCGTTGGGTGAACCACGTCGCGCAGAAGCTCTGGCAGCAAGTCGCGCGCAAAGAACTGCCGTACAACGTTAAGATTATCAACGCGCCCGATATCAACGCTTTTTCGACGATGGGCGGCTACGTGTACGTCGATGAGGGGCTGCTCGATTTCGTTCAGTCGAGCGACGAGCTCGCGGGCGTGCTCGGGCACGAAACCGGCCATATCGAACGCAACCACGTCATTTCAATGCAGTCGAAAGAGACGGTCCTGAACGCGCTCTTTACGATCGCATCGCTCTTCTCGCCCCTCATCTA
Source organism: bacterium (assembly GCA_021784715.1). Next base: position 1,641 of record JAJYHP010000039.1, on the reverse strand, counting down.
CCAATTCGGAAATATCGCGGAGGCCGGCATCGTTGCGAAACTCTCGCGCGACGACGAATTGCAGGCCGACCGCTACGGCTTACAGCTGATGGCGCGCGCCGGATACGATCCGCAGGCGATGCTTTCGATGATGCGTCACTTGGGAACGCTCGAGGCGCAGCATAGCGACCTGATTACGAAATACCTCGCCAACCATCCGCCGGCGGCGGTTCGCGTGGAGCACCTCGTCGGTTATCCCGAACTCGACCCGACCAAAGTGACGCCGCAACAGCGCTTGGTACAGGCGCTCAGCGATGCCGACCGCGCGCGCTACAGTATCGCCGCGGGCGAACTCTCTTCGCTCCTGCCGTTGCTTCCGAACAACCAGGAGGCGCTGCTAAAACTCGGGCAGATGCAGCTCGCGCTCGGCCTTACTTCCAAGAGCGAACAGACGTTGGAAGAAGCCGCCTCGATCGGCGACCCGCAGGCGAAGCAACTCGCGCTCTCGCGGCTCGCGGCCGTGCAGCAACTCCAAGTACAGAGCGTCGACTTGATGCGTCCACACCTCGCGCCGCTACGCGAGAGCCTCGCCGCGGCGAAGACGCAACTCGAAGCGTCGGCGTCAAATATCGCCGCCCGCGCCGCAGAAGGGCGCAACCAACTAAAAGCGTTACAAACGCGCTTGTCCGCGCTAAATTACGACGTGCCGAATATCGGCAACGTTCAAGTGCGTCCGGGTTCGCGGCTCGCGGCGATCAGCGATAACATCGAGGCGATGGGCGCGGCGCTCAACCTCGCGCTCGCAAATATACAGGCGGTCGTCGGCAACCAGGGCGTCGGTTCGCTGGCGCCGCAAAAGACCTACGGCGTGCTCGAAGACCAGCAACTCATCCTGCGCGATCTCGCGGCACCGCTCAAAGAATCGCCGATTCCCAGCACCTCCGCGGCGATCTTCTCCGATTATCCCACGATGCTCGCGGAGCTCTCGCGCTCGCAATCCGATATGCTCGGAGCGGTGGACGCATCGCGAGCCGCGGCGCTGCTACTCGACGGATCGATCGGCAAGCTCGACGAGTTCTTCCGCCAGTTCGTCGGGATTCGACTCGATTTCAACGGCGACTTGAACAAACAAGACTACGACGCGCTGCTTCCCTATCTCAAAACATCGCTCGACGCGGTGAACGCCGCCGCGGTCGCCTCGTCGAAGGCCGACCAACTCTTCAATATGGCGCGTTCGCGCCAGCTCTCGGCGCGCATCACGATGTTGGGGGTGGGCAGCTCGCCGCAGCGATATGCCTCGTTACGCTATGCGTTGAAACAACGCTTCGGGAACACCGGTATATCGTACGGCGATATGTTGAAAGATCACCTGACCCCCGGCGAAGTGACCACGGCATCGATCCTTGCGGCCGATAAGGGCGAAGCGATCCGCGACGTCATCGCCGACGCGAAATCGAAGGGAATCTCGCTCGTCGACGAAGCGAACGTGCAGGATATGCACGCGTGGCCGCTCGAGATCTTTATGGGCCTGACCTATCTGGATTACACCGATAATCCGCAACGAGAGATCAGTGGCGGCTAATTTCGCATCGGCGCTCGGTGCCGATGTGATGAAGATGGTCCGCAAAGGCGTCGACATGCACGGCGTCCGCGCGCACGCAC
>JAJYHP010000087.1 GCA_021784715.1 bacterium | reverse complement strand
CGAAGACCGGCGCCTCGAGATCGGGGCTCTTGCGCTGGCCGCACGGGCGACGGATCGGCGTCCCACTGGGAACGATCGTCGCGCTCCGCCCGTGATAGCCGATCGGAATCCAGCGCCAATTCGGCAAAAGCGGGTCGCCGGTGGGGCGAAAGAGCCGCCCCAAATTCGTTGCGTGTTCGATCGATGAATAAAAATCGATGTAGTCGCCGATCGACGCCGGAAGATGCATCCGCGCTTCTTCGAAACCGCACAATGCCTGCGGCATGTCGCGCAGCGTGCGCTCTCCGCCGACGCGTAGCAGCTCGCCGAGCCTTCCGCGCAGCGCGCGCCAGAGCGGACGCCCCGCCGCCATCAGCGCGTTGAGACGGTCAGCACAGAACATCGCACGATCGGCGATCGGATCGAGATGCCCCGCTTCGGCAAGCGCGCGCAGATCGATAATGCTGTCGCCGATCGCAACGCCGATGCGAGGATCGCGACGCTCCGTCGAAAAGATGCCGAACGGCAGGTTCTGGATCGGAAAATCGCTCTCCGGAGCGACCTCGACCCAACTCGTTCGCTGCGGATCGTGGGTTTCGTCGAGATCGAGGGCACTCATACGAGCCACCCGAGCGCAATAAGATCCTCGACCGGCTCGTCGATACTGCAACTGCCGAACGAGAGAAACCCAGCGGCGCGCGCGCGCTCGATCGTCGCCATATCGCAGCGTCGACCGCGCCACGAGAGCCCGCCCTCGGCAAAAAGAAAGGCCTCGCTCGAACGCTCGACAAGAACCGCTTCGATCTCTTCGAAGGGCGCGCCCTGAGCCGCAAAACACGATGCCGTCAAGAGATTGACGAAACCGTGCATCTCGAACCCCGAATCGAGGGCCCGCCGCGCGATGGGATGGTGCAGGCCGGCGGTCGCCTTCCAAGCAACGCCGTGCTCGGAACAAGCGAGCACGTGCGACGCAAGCTCCGCGGGAGAGGGGAACGCCTCGGCGACGAGCCCGCCGCAGCGAATTTTCGAGCGCAATCGCGTGCGGGCGAGCGATTCGACGGCGCCGAGCATCTCGCGCGGCCAGCGCTCGTCGCGCGGAAACTCCACATAACAGGGCAGGTGACGCAATCCGAACCGATCGAGCAGCGCCCCGACCTGCGACAGCACGGCCCCGTAATTCTCCCTCGCCGCTCTCAGCGGCGGAACCGGAATCTCCAGCGAGCCGACGCGGAGCGTCGCGGCGCCGTGCGATCGATCGGCGAGCGCTTCGAGTCGCTCGGAGATCTCGTTGAGCCAGAATGTGGATTCCCGAGGCGCATCGAGAATGACGCTCGCTTCGATTGCGGGCGCATCGACATGAAGGGCGAACAGATCCGAAAATTGCGAGAACGGAACCACGTAGCGACCGAGCATCCACGCGTGCCGAGATTGCAGCGCCCGGCGATACGCGGCGTGAGCCTCGGGTAACGGGAGTTGGGCCGGCGGAAAGAGCCCCGCGTAGTCGATCGATCCGGTAAACATCGCCCGTGCGAGCGCCTCGGTTATCATGGTTCGCGCCGTTTGCCCGAGGGGGCACAAGGGCCCTGCCGACATCCCCGCTAAGACGGATCCCATGAGCACAACGCACGCCTCGCCGGCCTCCGAAGGTACGACTCCGCTCTCAAAAATCGACTGGGATCATGTGGAGTTCTACGTCGGGAACGCCAAACAAGCATCGCAATTTTATCAAGCCACGTTCGGGTTCGAACAAATCGCGTACGCCGGGCCCGAAACGGGACTACACGACCGCGCGAGCTACGTTCTCGAGCAACACGACCTCCGCTTCGTGCTCACCTCGAGCCTGCGCGGGGACGACGCGATCGCCGAGCACGTCAAGCTTCACGGCGACGGCGTCCGAGACATCGCGATTCGCGTGAACGACACGCGCGGAGCCTGGGAGATGGCGGTTCGCGGCGGAGCGCGCTCGTTGCTGGAACCGACCGAACGCCGCGACGATCGCGGACGGGTCGTGGTGGCGACGATCGCCACCTACGGCGATACCGTGCATACCTTCGTTCAACGCGACGGATACGACGGAGTCTTTCTGCCGGGCTTCGTATCCGCCCGTAAGCGCTACGCGCGCGCCTCGCAGCCGCACCTTTTGGCGATCGACCATTGCGTCGGCAACGTAGGCTGGGGAGAGATGGACGGTTGGGGTGAGTTTTATCAGAAAGTGTTCGGTTTTTCTCAGCTTATATCGTTCGACGATAAAGACATCTCGACCGAGTACACCGCGCTGAAATCGAAAGTGATGAGCGATCCCCGCCATCGCGTGAAGTTTCCTATTAACGAACCGGCTCATGGAAAAAAGAAATCCCAAATCGAAGAGTACCTCGATTTTTATCGCGGGGCGGGCGTTCAACATATTGCAATTCGTACCGACGATATCGTTGCAACGATCGACGCCCTCCGCGATAACGGCGTCGAGTTTCTCGATACGCCGGACTCCTACTACGAAGACCTCCGGGCGCGGGTAGGGAATATCGACGAAGATATCGACGTTTTGCACGCGCGCAAAATTCTCGTCGATCGCGACGACCTCGGCTACATGTTGCAGATTTTCACCAAGCCGCTGCAAGATCGACCGACGGTGTTCTTCGAGATCATCCAGCGCAAAGGGAGCCTCTCATTCGGGAAGGGCAATTTCAAAGCACTCTTCGTGTCGATCGAAAAAGAGCAAGAGAAGCGCGGCACCTTGTAGATGAAACGGGTCTGCGTCGATGCCGTCATGCTCGAATCGCGCGCGAACGAGCTGGCGGCTCGATCGATCAAAGGCGAGACGAAACGGGCGTGGATCGACCTCGCAATATCGTGCATCGATCTCACGACGTTGGAGGGAAGGGACTCTCCGGGGCGAGTGCGCTCGCTCTGCGCGAAGGCTCGGACTCCGCTTCCAGGAAGCGACGCCCCATCGGTCGCTGCGGTCTGCGTATATCCGAATTTCGTCGGCATCGCGCGCCGAGCGCTCGATGGGAGCGATGTGCGCGTCGCATCGGTAGCGGCGGCATTCCCCGCGGGACAGAGCGAGCTCGCCGTAAAACTCGCCGACACCGAACAAGCCTTAAACGCTGGCGCCGATGAGATCGACATGGTTATCGACCGCGGTGCGTTTCTCAGCGGTGACGAGCACCGAGTCGCGGCCGAGATCCACGCGATCAAAGGTCGGTGCGGCGATCGACACCTCAAAGTGATTCTCGAAACCGGCGAGTTGGGAAGTTACACCGCGATCCGTCGTGCCTGCGACCTCGCGCTCGAAGCGGGTGCCGATACGATTAAGAGTTCGACTGGAAAGATCGGTACGAATGCGACCTTCCCGACGGCCCTAGCGATGTGCGATTCCCTCGCCGCTTTTTTTCGGCGTGCCGGCGTTCGACGTGGGCTCAAACTCGCCGGAGGCATTCGAAACACGAAACAGGCGCTGGGATATCTCGCGATTCTCAATGAGACGCTCGGCGAATCCTGGTTGGAACCAGGATCGTTTCGTATCGGGGCGAGCGCGCTGCTAGACGACCTCTTGCTACAACGCGAACGCATTCGCACCGGTCACTACACGCGCCCGGAACGCATCCCGAAGGATTGAGGCGAGATATTATGAGCTCATCAGCATACGCCGCGGCCCCCGAGAGCGCTCGCCCGGAGATCCGTAACGAGTACGGCCTCTTTATCGGCGGCACGTGGTGCGCGCCACAGAGCGGCCGTTACGACGTCACGATCGACCCGGCCCGCGAAGAACCGATCGCTCGCATCGCGTACGGTGGCTCTGACGACGTAGCGCGAGCGGTACGCAGCGCGCGAAAGGCGTACGAGCGTTGGTGGGCTCCCATGAAGCCGGCAACGAGGGCGAAATATCTTTTCCGAATCGGACGAGCGATTACCGAACGCTCGCGCGAGATCGCCGTGTTGGAATCGATCGACGGCGGCAAACCAATCCGCGAGGCGCGCGATTTCGACGTACCGACGGCGGCGGCGCACTTCTTCTACTACGCCGGGTGGGCGGACAAACTGGAATGGGTGCTTCGCGCCGGTCGACGCCCGCAACCGCTCGGCGTCTGCGGCGCAATCGTCCCGTGGAATTTCCCCCTACTCATGGCGGCCTGGAAAATCGCTCCCGCTCTGGCCTGCGGAAATACCGTCGTCCTCAAGCCTGCAGAAACCACGCCGATGACCGCGCTGCTGCTCGCCGAAATCGCGCGCGATGCCGATCTGCCGCCGGGCGTGCTCAACGTCGTAACCGGCGACGGTGCGACCGGCGCCGCCCTCGTCGCCCACCCCGGCCTCGATAAAGTTGCATTTACCGGTTCCACCGAGGTCGGTCGCGAGATCGCTCGCGCGCTTGCAGGGCGCGAGACGCGCCTCACGCTCGAACTCGGCGGCAAGGCGGCCCACATACTGTTCGCAGACGCTCCTTTGGACCAAGCGATCGAAGGAGTCGTGCGCGGCATCTACTTTAACCAGGGACACGTTTGTTGCGCGGGATCGAGACTGCTCGTCGAAGAGTCCATTTTCGATGAGATCGTCGCGCGGCTCCAACAGCGTATCGACCGCCTGCGCCTCGGCGATCCACTCGATAAAAATACCGACATCGGTGCGATCAACTCCCGCTCTCAGCTCGAGCGCATCGACGAGCTCGTCCGCAGCGGCGTCGATCAGGGCGCGACGCTGATGCAACAGCGCTGCGACCTCCCCGAGCGAGGATATTTCTATCGCGCCTCGTTCTTTACCAACGTGCAGAGTGCGCACCGCATCGCGCGCGAAGAGATCTTCGGCCCCGTTCTGGCGGTCATGACGTTCCGCACCCCCGAGGAGGCGATCGAAAAAGCAAACGACACACCGTACGGACTCTCCGCAGGCGTCTGGACCGAGCGCGGCAGCACGAATATGGCTGTAGCGCAGCGACTGACTGCGGGCGTCGTTTGGTGCAACACGTTCAATCGCTTCGATCCCGCCTCGCCCTTCGGCGGCTTCCGCGAGAGCGGTTTCGGGCGCGAGGGCGGCGTTCACGGCCTTAGCGAATACCTGGCATAAATAGCGATGTCGCATAGCGCCTACGACGCAACGCTCCTCGATCGTATGGAGAGGCTCCTCGTCCACGTTCGGACGGCGATCGTCGGATGGGATCGGGATCTTCGTATCTCCTATTGGTCGCAGAGCGCGACGAATCTCTTCGGCATCGACGCCCAACACATGTTGGGGAAAACCGTAGAGGAGAGCGCGCTCGTTCACGCTGCGGATTACGTCTCCGTCGTGGAGAGCAGCGCCCGTCTTCGCGAGGGACGGCAACGCGAACGCATTCACATTAACAGAAATACTCGGGGCGACGGAAGAACGATCGTGTGTCGTTGGACGCGAGCCGCAGAACAAGACGACGACCGTCTCGCCATTATCTCTTTCGTCGAAGACATTACCAGAGAATATGCGGCGCGCGACAGCATCCTCGAAAGCGAGGCTCGTTTTCGAACGATCTATGCCGATAATCCCGATCCCATTCTCATCGTAGATCGAGACGGCTTCATCATCGACGTCAACGATACGGCGCGCCGAGTCCCCGATGCGGCGTATGCAGATGCGATCGGTTCACATTTTCGCGACCTCGTACCGGTCGAGCGACGCACCGAACTCGACGTCTATTTAGAACGAGCGCGTTCGGGAGTCACGCAAGAGTATGAGATCACCGTCTGCGACAAGGCCGGCACCGAGCGGTTTCTCTTCGTTACCACGGTTCCGCTCTTTGAAAATGGGGCGTTCGCCGGCGTCTATTCGATCCTGCACGACGAGACGCTCCGAAGAACCGAACAAGCGGCGCTCGCCGAAACCGAACGCGAACGATATGAGAGTGCCCGCCGACTACACTCACTCTTTCAAGCGAATCCCGACGGCGTCATCGCGCTCGATCGCCTCGGGCGGATCGCCGAGGCTAATGCTGCGTCGGCGCGGATTGGCGATTACGAAGTGGGCTCTCTCGTCGGGCGCTCCTTCGAAACCTTCCTTACCGAAGCGTACCTCGCGACGGCTCGCCGAAATTTCGCTACGGCAATCGCCGGCGAGGGTTGTTCGTTCGCACTGGAATGCTATCGCATCGATGGGAGTATCGTTCCCCTCGACGTCACGCTCATTCCTCAATATAGCGGAGAGAGCATCGTGGGCGTTTACGCAGTTCTCCAGGATGTTACACTGAGAGTCGAAGCGCAGGAGCGCGCCCGCATCCAAGCCCAGCGCGTTCGCGACCTTTACGCTATTGCGAGTGCGATAGGCGATCCTCTGGTCGGTATCGTCCAGGCGCTCCAGCTCGGGTGTCGTGTCTTCGAAGCGGAGGTCGGCCTAATCGTCGATACGACGGGACGCACCCCGAACGTCGAGGCATCGGCAAGCTCGTCGTCGCCCGAGGAGATCGACCCGGATATTCTCGCGCTCGCCCTACGGAGCGCCGGATCCGGTCCCAACGCTTCTCCGGTCGTGACGCAGGATGCGCTCGTCGCACCCATCGATGTCGGCGGCGAACGTTTCGGAGCGGCGATCTTTTCGCATATTTCTCGAAATAGAGTTTTCACCGAAACCGACGCCGAGTTTCTCGGCCTGATCGCGAGCTTGTTGCAGAATTTTATCGAACGGAGCCGCGTCCGTCTTCACCTTCAACGGATGGCCTATGTCGACGTTCTGACGGGCCTCCCCAACGGAAGCGGCTTTCGCGATCGCTTGCGCTCCGCGATCGAAGCGGCTCCGCTTCGAATGCAGCGGGTTGCCGTGCTCTTCTTCGGCCTCGATCGATTCAAAGATATCAACGAGACGCTCGGGCATCGGCTCGGCGACCGGCTGCTACAAGCGGTCGGAACCCGTATCGAAGGCTTGTTCTCATCGGTCGGCACCGTCGCTCGTATGGGCGGCGACGAATTCGCACTGATGATTCAGGACGCCGGCTCGAACGATCGCCTGCGCGATCTCGCCGAGCAAGTCATCGCCGCCATCGAAGAGCCTTTCCCCGTCGACGATTTCGAACAATTTCTCTCCGCGAGCATTGGCATTTCGGTATATCCAGAGGACGGAACCGATGGTGACGCCTTGGTGAAGAACGCCGATATCGCGATGTCGCGTGCGAAAGATCGGGGTCGCGGCGGCTTTTATTTCTATAACGCCACGCTGGAATCGCCGATTCTCATGCGCCTCTCGCAAGAACGGCTATTACGCCGAGCATTAGACCGCAACGAGTTTCTTGTCTATTATCAGCCGCAAATAGCTCTCCTCGACGGCAAGATCGTTGGACTCGAGGCTTTGGTCCGTTGGCAACATCCCGGATCCGGGTTGATCGAGCCGGGACATTTCATTCCGAGCGCCGAGATCTCGGGGCTCATCGTTCACCTCGGGCGCTGGGTGCTCGAGACCGCCGCACTGCAGGCTGCCGCCTGGGTGAAACGCTTCGGTCCGCTGCGCATCGCCGTAAACCTCTCCGCCCGCCAGTTACACCACCGGCATTTACGGCAAGAGATTCTTGGAGCGCTCGATATCTCGGGGCTCGACCCTCAACTTTTGGAGTTGGAGATTACCGAGAGCGTCGCGATGAGCGATGTCGAGCATGCGATTGCGATCGTGCGAGATATAAAAGGTGCGGGCATCCGCACGGCGATCGACGATTTCGGAACCGGCTACTCGTCACTCGCTTATCTGCGCCGATTTGCGTTCGACGTATTGAAGATCGACGGATCGTTCGTCGACGGTATCGGGAACGAACGCGAAGATGAGACGATCGTTAAAACGTTAGTCGGAATGGCCGATAGCTTAGGCCTAGAGACCGTAGCGGAGGGCGTCGAACACGCGAGGCAGGCGCAATTTCTCCGCGATTACGGTTGCCGGTTCGCCCAAGGATTTCTCTACCGGCCACCGCTCCCCGCAAGCGCGATCGACGAGCTACTCGCGGCGGGGCCGACGATCGCCGCTCGCTGATCCTCGAAGCCACCGAGCGCGCGACGCATCGAACCTCCTTCGTCTTGCGGTACGCCGATATCGGCGCGTTCGATAAACGATTGCGCGAAGAGGCGGTCCCCAAGGCACGTCTAACTACATCGGCCTATGAGTGCAAATGAAAAACGCGTTCCCATCACCGTTGCCGACGGCGACGGCATCGGCCCGGAGATCATGGACGCCACGCTACGGATCATCACCGAAGCGGGCGCCCGCATCGCGATTGAAAAGAT
>JAJYHP010000152.1 GCA_021784715.1 bacterium | reverse complement strand
CGTACGTGTTTCTCGGCGAAATCTTTTGCTCGCTCCCGCTGACGCCCGACGCACCGCTGAAGACCCATTGCGGGAGCTGCCGGCGGTGCGTGGACGTCTGCCCGACCGGTGCGCTCCGCGGCGACTATACGATCGACGCCACGCGCTGCATCGCCGATCTCACGCAGCGCGTCGACGCGATTCCGCGCGAGCTGCGAGCGCTGCTCGGCGACTGGATCTGGGGCTGCGATCTCTGCCAGGATATCTGTCCGCCGACGGTTCGCGCGGGAGCGCGCGGGGACGCGGCGTTCGATCCTTTCGACGAGGAACTCGCCGCTCCCGATCTTCAGGAACTGCTCGCTCTGCGCAGCGGAACCTATAAGCGCCGCTATCGCCCGACCGCGATGGGCTGGCGCGGCGCCGCGGTGCTGCGCCGCAATGCCGCTATCGGATTGGGAAACGCGCTCGACCGCGCTGCGATTCCGGCGCTCGCTCGCGCGCTCGCCGAGGACCCCCATCCGCTCGTGCGCGGCGCTGCGGCCTGGGCGCTCGGCCGAATCGGCGGCCCGACGGCGCGAGGGCACTTGGAGCGAGCGCGCGCGAACGAACGGGAGGCGACCGTGCTCGAGGAGATCGCGCTTGCATCCAAAAGCGTTCTCTCCGGCGTTAGAGGCGCTACAGAGTGAAAACGATCGATCTGCTCGACGCCCCGCTCGCCGACGCATTCGCGCGCCGGATCGATTACCTGCGCATCTCGGTTACCGATAAATGCAACCTTCGCTGCATCTACTGCATGCCGGCCGAGGGGTTGGCGTGGATCGAGCGCGACGAATTGCTGAGTTTCGAGGAGATCGAACGACTCGTGGGGATCTTCGCTTCGGTCGGCGTGCGCAAGTTGCGCATCTCCGGCGGCGAGCCGTTGGTTCGGCGCGACCTTCCGCGGCTGGTGAGGATGCTCGCTGCGGTCGACGGGATCGAAGAGATCGCGCTCTCGACCAACGGCATCCTGCTCGAAGAGCGGCTTCCCGAACTGATGGATGCCGGCCTCACGCGCGTCAATGTCTCGCTCGATACGTTACGCGAAGATCGTTTCGAGGCGCTCGCGCGCCGTCCCGGGCTCGGGAACGTTCTCGCGGCGATCGATGCCTCCGTGCGTGCCGGCGCGCGACCGGTGAAGATCAACTGCGTCGCGATGCGCGGGCGCAACGACGATGAAATAGAGGCCTTCGCTCGCTACGCGCGCGAGCGAGACGTCGCGGTGCGTTTTATCGAATTGATGCCGGTCCGCGAAAACCTCGGCATCGCGGCCGATGCCTATATCTCCGCGGAAGAGATTCTCGAACGGCTCTCGGCGATCGATGCGCTCGTCCCCGTCGCGGGACCGCCCGGCAACGGCCCGGCGCGCTACTTCGGTTTTGCCGACGGTGTGGGAACGATCGGCGTCATCAGTCCGCTCTCGCACGATTACTGCGAGCGCTGCAACCGCGTACGGCTCACCGCCGACGGTCGGTTGCGGCTCTGTCTCTTCGGCGAGAACCATCTCGACCTCAAGGGAGCGCTGCGCGCCGGCGAGAGCGACGAACGGATTCGCGAGCGGATATCGGCATCGATGTTGGTGAAGCCCGAACGCCACCACTTGCGCGTCGGCGAGGCCGCGTCGCAGATGCGCGCGTTCAGCGAGATCGGCGGCTAGCGACGCGCTCGGCGATCATCTTTTGCGTCGCCGTAAAGATGCGAACGGCCGCCGCTCGACGTTCCGGAACGCCCGCGCTCTCGTCGGGCAAATAGACGGTCATCGCCGCATTCGCTTCGAAGACCACGAGTCGCCCGTCGTGCGAGACGGAAAAATCGACGCCGACGTAATCGAGTTCGGTCGAACGCCCGACCGCGACGAGTGCGTCGGTGACGCGGTCGCCGAGGTGTCCGCGAAGGTCGCTCAAGTAGGAAATCTCTTCGGCACGCTCGGCTGCGCCCATCTCCGCGCTGAAATAGTGAATGTTCCAATGGCGCGCGATGGCGAGATGAGCTGGGTATGGAATGCCGTCGACGATCATGGCGCGATATTTTCGGATACGGCCATCTTCGGCGGCGGTGTCGACGTATTCGATCTGCAGTAATTCGTAACCGGGTAACGTCGCGAGCGCGCCGACGAGCTCCGCCTCGGTCGCGATCAGTTCGAAGTGCGCGCCGTTATGGTAGCCGGGGGATCGGAGGAGGAACGGTAAACGCTCGGCTTCGATCTCCGTTCGCGGAAGGAGACGCGCGACCGGCGCGATCGTGTTGGGAATCGCTTGGAGCCGGAGCGGGTGAGCGACGCGCGAGGTCGTGGCGATGAGGTGCGGAGGGTTGAGCACCGGCGCGGGATCGGTGGCGAGCAATTCGGTCGCCATCGCGAGCGCGGGTGCGTCGATATCGGGGTCGGCGATGAGATTGAACGCGAGGTCGTGCGCGGGCAGCGCGAGTTCGGGATCCCAGTATTGCACGAGGATCGTCGTCGTTTCGAAGAGTTGCGGATCGAGGATGTGCTCGGTTCCCGTCTGCCCCTGCACCGACGACGAGCCGAGTTGGAGCACGCGTATCGGCTCGCCGATTCCGCGGAAGGGAGATATTTGTCCGGAGACCGGCCGGAACCCGGCGCGCATCTCGGCGAGCGCCGCATCGGCGCGCCCGAGTTGCATGAGGAGCTCCGCGTACCGCATGTGGGCGGTCGCAAAATCCGGCACGAGGGCGATGCAGCGTCGATACCCCGCCGCCGCTTCCTCGAACTGCCGCGCGCGATAGTGCGCTTGCGCGTTGCGAAAGAGTTCGATCGGTTTCTCGACCTCGTACACCGGGCGCTCTCGCTCTCGATCCGTCGGGGTTCTAGACGGTCTTCCGGAAGAACGCGAGCATCTTCGACGGCTCGGCCATAATGCGAAACTCCTCGAAGCCCCACTCTTTTACCTGGCGAATCGCACGCGGCTGATTCATCGGAATGCAGAAGGTGAGCGTCGTAACGTTCCGCTTGGTCGCGATCCGTTGGATCTCTTCGATCATCTCGTTGCCGACTTCGGGCGGGACGCCGGCGCGCATATGCAGCCCTTCGATCATGGCGATATCGAAGCCGTTCGCCGCTTCGGGATCCTTAAAGCCAACGGGAAGTTCGAAGACGAGGTGGAGGATCCCGAGGAGGCCGGTTGAGTCTTCGGCGACGAGCACGGCGCGCCGCCCGGCGCGTTGTTCGGAGAGCCAGCGAACGATGCGTTGGTTCCACGTCTCTTTCGCTGGTGGGGGAGCCGTGATGACGCCCTCGCGCGTCAGGCGTTCCACATCGCTTGCTTGTGCGAAGCGGAGGAAAATCTTGCGTCCTGCCACGGCCGCTCCTTTCCAAATGGTGGGGAGAAGCGCCTGCACGGAGCGAACGCGTGCCGCGTGAAGAATCGAGCAAGCGCGGCGAGCCTCGCCCTCCTCCTGACGGCATGCTCCGGGCATGCGAGCGGCGAGCGCGCGGGCATCATACGAGGCGACGGTACGCGCGGGCGGAGCGTCTATCTCGAGCGCTGCGCCGCCTGCCATGGGGCGGAGGCGCGCGGATCGCGCCTCGGGCCGTCGCTGCGCGCGCTCTCACCGACGTGGAACGAGAAGCGGATCTTCGCCGCGATCGAAGAGCCCGAAGCGCCGATGCCAAAACTCTATCCCTCACAGCTGACGCGCCGCGATCTCGCCGACGTTGCAGCCTATATCGACCGAATCGCCGCCGAAAAATGAATCCGACGCTGCTCTGTTTCGACCGCGATCTTCGGCTCGGCGATCGAGCGATCTTCGCAGCGTTGGAGCCGGGTACGCGGATCGTTCCGCTCCTGGTTCTCGATCGGCGGCGTATCGAACGCATCGCTCGTAACCCCCGGCGCGCGGCGTATTTTTGTTCGGCGGTGGAATCGCTCGACGCCGAATTGCGGCTCCGCGGATCGCAATTGCTCGTCCGTCGAGCGCCGCTCGATACGACGATTCGCTCGGTGGCTCGAGCGACCGGCGCTCGGGTCGTCGCGTGGAGCAAACGATACGATCCCGCCGGCGCGCGCGAAGACCTGCGCTTGCAAGCGATCGCCGAGGAGCATGGCATGCGCGCGCTCGTCGCGCACGAGGCGGTCGCGGTCGATCCGGAACGCTTCGCGATCGACGATGACGACGATGCGGGTTTTCGTTCCTTCAATGCGTTCTATCGGCGCTGGCGCGCGCCCGAGAGTTTGCGAGCGCCGGTCGATGCCGCCGCACGTTTTTCGCCGAGCGTCCTACCGAGCGAGCCGCTGCCGCGCCCGGAGGAGTTCGCCGCCTCGCCTCTGCCCGGTGCGATCGGCGAACGCATCGCGCGAACGGATCTCGAACGTTTCGTCAACGACCGCCTGGTCGAATACACGCGTGCGATTCGCACACCGGCGCTTCCGACCTCGGGGCTTGGAATACCGCTCTCCTACGGATTGCTCTCGGGGCGCGACGTCGTTCGCACCGTCTGCAAACGCCTGGAAGATCCGTTTTTGCTCGCCGAGGAGCGGGCGGGGATCGAACGTTTTCTCCGAGCGATGGCGCGACGAGATTTTCTGTTATTCGCCGGATGCGATGAAGCACCGCAACCGGAGGAGCGGCTCTTCACCCGCGCGAGCGCGGAGTTCGCGGCGCTCGCCGAGGCGCGCACCGGGTTTCCGCTCGTCGACGCGGGTATGCGCGAACTCGTCGCCACCGGAACGATGCATCCCGCGGTACGCTCGGTCGTCGCCTCGTTCTGTTGCTTCGACGTCGGGCTCGACTGGCGCGTCGGGATGGAGGAATGGGAGCGCTACCTTACCGAGGACGAGCCCGCGCTTGCGATCGGGAATTGGCGCTGGAGCGCCGGCCTCCGCGTCGACATGCATTTCCCGCGCATCATCGATCCGCAACGGCAGTTCCTCCGCGGCGACCCGCAGGCGCGATACGTTCGGCGCTGGATTCCCGAACTCGCGCTGCTCTCCGACGCGCGACAGTTGCACGCATGGCAAGATCGCCAACTCGCGCTCGACTTTTTCGAGATCGAGCGCTATCCCCGACCGATGCTCGACCACCGCGCGCGCGCCGTCGCATTCTTGGAGCGGTACGCCGCTTGGCGCGCTGCTACGCAGCCGGTAGGTGCTCTTCGATCCAGTCGGTGACGATCGGTACGCGCACCTCGTCGCCGTGCCACGTCTTCACGCCGTAGTAGACCGAGGCGACCAAAAAGAGTGGGACGAGAAAGGGAATGAGGATCGCCGATTCGACCCCGATCCAGGGAATCGCGAGCGAACTCATGAGTTGAAGGACGCCCCAGAAGGCGGCGAAGGCGAGGTTGAAACCGATCGCCTGCATCGCGGCGCGCTTGAGGAAGCGCGAGCGGCGGCGTTCGAGCAGCGAGAGCAATGCGAGCGGGAGAAGCGGATAGCCGAGCGCGACGAGCGCGCGCGATTCGACCGGGTCGAGCGGGTCGCCGACGCTCACCGTCGCCGCCCGCGGCGGCACGACGGCGCCGCCGTCGTAGGTCGCGCCGGTGCCGCGATTGGGCGCGCGCCCTCCGGTTAACGTCGTCTGCGAACTCGCCCCCTCGATCCGGGCCGCGAGGCGGCAACTCGGGCAGAGGCCGCTGCTGTCGCGACAGGTCGCACAGATCCCCTTCGAACAGGTCGGGCATCCGGCGACCGCCGGGACGCGAGCGTGAAAGAAACAGTCCATTCTCGATTCTCCCTTTGCTTGCACGTACCGCCGGGAGCCCCGAGAGGTTTCATCGGCGCACTGCGGCAACTTCGCGCCGAGATCATGACACGACAGGAAACATTGCGACGTCTATCGCGCGAAGCGCGCCCCTATTTCGGGCGCCTCGCCGTCGCTGCGGGATTGGGAGCCGTCGCCGGCGTGCTCACCACGGTTCCGCCCTGGGCCTTCGGCCAGATCATCTCCCGCGTTCTCGAGGCGAAACACCCCGATCTGGGAGTGCTCTACCGCATGCTGGGGCTCATCGCCCTGCCGCTGATCGCCGCGCAAGGGGCGACGTACGCCCAGACCTACGCGACCGCGTGGTGCGGGCAACACTTTATCGCGATGCTGCGTCTGCAACTGGTCGACCGGATCCTCCGGCTTCCGCTGCCGATTTTCGACCGTTGGCGCCCCGGCGACCTCATCTCGCGTTTTAATTCCGACCTGCAGATCGTCAGCGACGCCGTGACGATCTCGCTGCCGCAGCTCATCGTTGCGGTCGTCACCTTCGTTTCGTCGTTCGCGATCATGCTCCGGCTCGACTGGTTGCTCACCGCGGTCTTGGTACTCGTCGCTCCGATCATCTCGCTCGCCGTCTCGCGTTTCTCGCGATTGATCACGCGGAGTACGACGGCGACGCAGATGCGCATCGCCGAAGTGATTGCGGCGCTGAGCGAGGTGCTGCAAGGGCAGCGAATCGTCAAAGCCTTCGGACGCGAATCCTATGAAGTCCGGCGTTTTCGCGAACGAACCGACGATTACGTCACCGCCTCGTTGAAGATGACGCAGTTCGTGCAGACGCAGCCGATGGTCGTCAGTTCGATTATGGTTCTCGCGTTGACGGTGGTGATCTGGCTCTCCGCACGCGAAGTGTTGGTCGGGCGTCTGAACGTCGGCGAGGTCTTTACGTACTACCTCCTGCTCGTGAATCTCGTCAACCCGCTCAGCCGCTTCGCCGCGTTCGTCGGCGATCTCAACCGGGCGATCGTCGCGATAGGACGCATCTACGAGATCGTCGATCTGCCGACCGAAGAAGCCGAGGCTCCTCGCTCCCTCTCCGCTCCCGCGATCGCCGGCCGCATCACGTTCGACGCCGTTCGGTTTTCCTATGCCGAGGGTGAGAGCCCGGCACTCGACGGCGTCAGCGTCGATATCGCGCCCGGCGAGATCGTCGCGCTCGTCGGCCCTTCGGGCGCCGGGAAGACGACCTTTATCAATCTCGTCCCACGTTTTTACCAGCCGCAGTCGGGTCAGATCTCGATCGACGGGCATCCGCTCGACGCCTACCCCCTCGCAGATATCCGCGCCGCGATCGCAATCGTCCCCCAGGATCCGCAGCTCTTCCGACGGAGCATCCTCGAGAATATCCGCTACGGACGGCTCGAAGCCGACGAACGCGAGGTGATCGCCGCCGCTCGGGAGGCGAACGCCGACGAGTTCATCTCGGAGCTCCCCGATGGCTACGAGACCGAGGTCGGCGAGCGCGGCGTTCGTCTCTCCGGCGGACAGCGGCAGCGGATCGCGATCGCGCGGGCGATCCTCCGCGATCCGCGGATCTTGATCCTCGACGAAGCGACCAGCGCGCTCGATACCCACTCCGAGACGCTGATCGAATCGGCGCTCGATCGCTTGCTTCCCGGCCGGACGACGCTCATCGTCGCGCACCGCCTCTCGACGATCCGACGGGCGGATCGCATCCTGTACTTCGCGCACGGGCGCATCGCCGAGTCGGGGAGCCACGAGGAACTCATGGCGCGTCGGGGCGCCTATGCCGCGCTCTACGAGGCGCAGTTCGCGGCGCACCCCGCGTGAGCCGGGGGCGCGAGACTCAAGTTCCGCGGCGCGGACGCCGATAGGAGAAGACGATGGCAGAGATTCCAGGGCTCTCGTTCGGATCGACGGTCAACGTCCTCAAGGAGGGCTTGTCCGGCGCCGGTCTCGAGCAAACGCAGATTGCGAATAACATCGCGAACGTGAACACGCCGAACTATCGGCGGACGACCACGGACTTCAAGGAATTGCTCGCCGAATCGTTGGGTACGCCGCCCTCGACGAGCGAGTTGCCGATGGAGACCAATAGCGCGCGCCAGTTCGCCATCGGCGACGGAGCGCCGCCCAAGCCGTTCGACCCGGTTCCCATCATCGATACCGGCACGCAGATGCGCGTCGACCGCAGCAACGTCGATATCGATCAAGAGATGGCGCATCTCTCGATGAACGCCGGGTACGCGCAGGACATGGCGAAGTTGCTCCTGCAGCAGTACAACCGATACTCCGAAGCGATCAAGGAACAACCGTAAGATGGGCTTTTATACCGCGATCGATATTAGCGCGTCGGGGCTCTCCGCAGAGCGCCTGGCGATGGACGTTATCGCCAATAACATCGCGAACGCCAACACGACGCTGACGCCGCAGGGCGGCGCGTTCAAGCGGCAGTTGGTGGTCTTCGCACAGAAGCCCGATGCGACGACGCAATCGAGCAGCGATCCGTTCAACCCGTTCCAC
>JAJYHP010000069.1 GCA_021784715.1 bacterium | reverse complement strand
TGAGGATTGCGGGGGCTGGGTCGTACGCGAGTGGCACGACCATGCCGTGCGTCATCATCCCGACGCAGCGCTCGTTCGCCGCTTGGCGCTGCAGGGAGCGCAACGGCTCCTGGCGTGGCGGGCGCGACACCCCGTGCGCGCGCACGTGCTCTTCGTACACGGGCTCTCGTTGCCGCAAAATCTCCGGCCCACCTATTATTTCGCGCTCTTCAAAACCGTCGACGGATACATGCGCGTCTACGTGCGTGCCGGCGGCCCGGCCTGGGCCGCGGGCATGCGCAGCGGCGAGATCGTCGATAAGATCGATGGCCGTTGGTGGTGGGATTACGGAACTTTTCAGTCCGAGGCGCGGTCGTACGACGGCAAAGCGCATTCATTCCAGGTACGTGTCGGTGCGATCGCGCGGCAGATCCGCCTAAGCGGCCCCGTATTGCCGAAAGAGGTAGAAGCGCAGTTGCGCGAATAACCCGACCATGATCGACCGAGATGAGGACGTACTTGCGTACGTGCGCAAATCGCACGAGCGGTACCTCGACGAACTGAAGGCGCTGATCGCGATTCCCTCGGTCTCAGCGAATCCTCAGCATCGCGGCGATATGGAACGTTGTGCGACGCTCCTGGTCGAGCGGATGCGCGAGATCGGCTTTCACGCCGAGTTATTGCCGACCGACGGAGCGCCGTTTGCCTACGGTCGCTTCGGCGAGGACCCCGCGAAACCGACGGTGCTCATCTACGGGCATTACGACGTCCAACCCGCCGAGCCGTTCGAACTCTGGCTCTCGCCGCCGTTCGAGGGAACCCTCCGCGACGGAAATATCTACGGTCGCGGCGCGGTCGACGATAAGGGACAGGTGCTCATGCATATCGCGGCGCTCGAAGCGCACCTTCGCGTGCGCGGCGATCTGCCGCTCAACGTCATCGTTCTCATCGAAGGTGAAGAAGAGGTCGGGTCGCCGAATTTCGAGCGAGCGCTCGAGCGCCATCACGAGCTTCTGCAGGCAGACCTCGCGATTATCTCCGATACGGCCGTTTACGCCGCCGATACTCCTGCGCTTACCACGTCGGTGCGCGGTCTCGTTCATTGGGACGTGCGGGTGACGGGCCCGAGCGAGGATTTACATTCGGGATATTTCGGTGGGCTCGTGCGCAACCCGATCGAAGCGTTGGCAATGTCAATCGCTTCACTCAAAGACGAACAAGCGCGCGTGCGCGTGCCGGGTTTCTACGATGGCGCACCGGCGGTCGACGAAGCGACGGAGATTCAGATCCGCGAGCTCGCATACGACGAGAACGCGTCGGCTACCGAACTCGGCGTCCCGCAATTGTGGGGCGAGCGCGGCGTCCATCCCCTCGCGCGTATGTGGTATCGCCCGACGCTGGAATGCAACGGCATTTGGGGCGGCTACCAAGGGCCGGGTCATAAAACGGTGATCCCGTCGTACGCGTGTGCGAAGCTCTCGGCGCGTCTCGTCGGCGCCCAAGATCCGCTTGCCGTGCGCGACGCGGTAAAGAAATATTTGCTCGCGCACGCACCGGCCGGGGTGCGCGTCGAGGTGGAAGATGAAGGTACGGCGCGCGCCGTGCTCATCGGGCGCGATCATCCGGCAGTCTCTGCGGCCTCCAAAGCGATGGAGCGCGGCTTCGGCAAAGCGCCGGTATTCATCGGTACCGGCGGCTCGATCACGCCCGTCGGAAGTTTCGACCGCATCTACGGCTTGCCGCAAGTCATGATCGGCGTCGGCCTTCCCGACGATCGCATTCACGCCCCGAACGAGAAGTTTTCGCTCAAACAATTCTTCGGCGGAATCGAAACGATGGCGATGCTCTACGACGAGCTCGCCGAGAGCCTCCCGGCACGAGAGCGATCGGCACGCTAACCCCGCTTCGCGTCGGCATCGACGTCGGCGGAACGTTTACCGACGCCGTTGCAATCGATCCACGGGAGCGCACCGTCGTCGCGCGCGTGAAAGTTCCGACGACGCATACCGCCTCCGATGGTGTCGCAAGCGGCATCCGCGAGAGCATCGAACGCCTGCTTGCGACCGGCATCGACCCGGCGCAGATCGCGTTTGTCGCGCATTCGACGACGCAGGCGACGAACGCATTGCTCGAAGGCGATCTCGCACGCGTCGGTATTCTCGGCCTGACCGACGGCTCCGGAACGCTCGCTCGCATGCAGATGCGTATTCCGTCGCTCGTGGCAGGCGATCGTACCTTCGCGCTCGCGGCGGCTTTTGCCGACGCCGACGACGAGCGCGCGCAGCGAGCGTGCATTGCGTCGTTGCAGCGCGAATGCGGAATCGAGGCGCTCGCGGTGACGCGCGCGTTCGGCGTCGATCGACGCGCCGGCGAGCGGCGTGCCGCCGAGATCGCGCGCGAGCTCACGCTCCCTGCGACCACGGGGAGCGATGCGAGTTCGCTCTACGGCCTGCGCGCGCGTACGCGCACGGCGGCGTTCAACGCCGCATTGCTGCCGCGCATGTTGCGATCGGCGCGCAGCACGACGCAGGCGGTGACGGCGGCGGGAATCGGCGCTCCGTTGATGGTGATGCGCAGCGACGGCGGCGTGATGGCGATCGATGAGATCGAACGGCGTCCACTCGCGACGCTCTTGTCGGGCCCCGCGGCGGGGATCGCCGGGGCGTTGCTCCACGAAAACGTTACCGACGCGATTTTTATCGAGGTCGGCGGAACGAGCTCCGACTGCTCGGTCATTCGGAGCGGACGCGCGCAGATGCGTCCGGGAAGGATAGGGACGCACCGTCTGTTGCTACAAACGCTCGACGTGCGCACGTTGGGAATCGCCGGGGGAAGCCTGGTGCGCATGAATGCCGCCGGCGTCGCGGCGGTCGGTCCGCGTAGCGCGCATATCGCCGGCTATCGTTATGCGGCCTTCTGTAGTTCCGAAGAACTGCGCGACGCTCGCGTCGCCGAGGGCGAGATTCTCGCGCTGCGGAGCGCCGCGGGAAACGATATCGCGCTGACGCCGAGCTGCGCTGCGAACTTTCTCGGCGAGATTCCCGACGGCGCGTTCGGGCGCGGGAACGACGCCGCCCTACGCCATGCGTTCGCGCTCGCCGCCGCCGCACACGATTTGGCACCGGAACGACTCGCGACCGCGATTCTCGAGCGCGCCTGCGAACGCCTCGCTCCGACCGTGCGCGCTCTCATCGCCGAGTACGGGCTCGATCCACATCTCCTCGAACTCGTCGGCGGCGGCGGTGCGGCGCGCGCGCTCGTGCCGCATCTCGCGCGCTCGATGAATCTGCGCTTCCGGATCGCACGCGATCACGAAGTGATCTCTCCGGTCGGCGTCGCGCTCGCACTCGTGCGCGATAGCATCGAGCGACAGATCGTCGATCCCAGCGTCGAACAACTCGCGCGCTTGCGGCGCGAGGTCGGCGACCGGGCGATTGCAAACGGCGCCGACCCAGCGAGTATCGAGGTCGATATCGCGATCGATCCAATTCGTAACCGGGTTATCGCCACGGCGGGCGGCGCGGTCGGTGGAGCGGTTGCCGCGCGCGTGCAAATCGGTGAGGCAGAGCGCGCGAAGACGGCTGCGGTGAGTCTCGGCGTCTCGGTCGAGAGGCTCGAACGGATCGATCTCGGCGAGGAACTTCTCGGCTTTCGTTATGAGAAAAATCTGCGCGTCGTCGATACCGGCGGCGTCGTACGGCTTGCGACCCCTTTCGCTCGTCTGGTGCGCGCGCGCGTCGCGGAGATCGAGCGATATGCAAGCGCAGGGATCGAACTTCTCGCACGCTTCGGCGATGTCGGACGGCGATTGCCCGATCTCTACCTTCTGCGACGCGGGCGGATCTCGGAGTTGCGCGGCTTTGCCGACGCGGAGCGGATCGTTGCGTTGCTCGGCGAGGATCTTCGCGGATGCGACCGCGACGAGCGAGTGACGCTGGTGTTCGTGCGCGCCGAGAGCGTCTAACTCGGCGCGTACGAAGAACCGGCGCGGTTACGCGTTCGGCCTCGATGCCTCGTTGATGCCGACGTGGCTGTGGGAGCGTCCGTAGAGGAAGTAGACCCCGAGCCCGACGATCAACCACACGATGAACCCGAACCATGGCAACGGAAGCCCGAGGATACGGGGGACCGTCGTGTCGACGAACGGTGCCAGCAATAGCAACGTTGCGAGCACGGCGGAGGTGATCGGCACGATATAGGGTCCGAACGGTACCGAGAAGCCCTTCGCTTCAGGATAGAGCTTGCGCAGGATCGGCACCGAGATCGAAACCAGGACGAACGCTGCGAGCGTTCCCATATTCGTCAGCGATCCGACAACCGAGATCGGCGTGAACGCGGCGATAAGCGCGATGAACACGGTAAACATCGCGGTCGAGGTTGCAGGCGTGCGCAGCGTCGGATGGATCTTCGAGAAGACCGCCGGCAATAATCCGTCACGTGACATCGCGAAGAAGACGCGCGTCTGTCCGTACATCATGACGAGCAGCACGGTGGTAAGGCCGGCGATCGCGCCGATCGAGATGACGAGGCTCATCCAGCCGGGAAGGCCGACTTGTTCGACGGCAAAGGCGACCGGCTGCGGAACGTTGAGGTGCGTGTATTTCACCATCCCGGTCAGAATCGCCGCAACGATAATATAGAGAACGGTGCAGATTGCGAGGCTGCCGACGATAGCGATCGGCATGTCGCGCTGCGGATTCTTCGCCTCTTCGGCGGCGGTCGAGACCGCGTCGAACCCGATGTAGGCGAAGAAGACGAAGAACGCGCCGAAGAGCGTGCCGCCCCAGCCGAAGGGGAAGTACGGCACCCAATTCCCGGTGTTGATATGCGCGAAACCGACGCCGATAAAGAAGAGGACGATCGCCACCTTGATGGTGACGATAATCGAATTCACGACCGCCGATTCGCGCGTGCCGCGAATAAGCAGAATGCCGATGAGGCAAATAATCAAAAACGCGGGTAGATTCATGATGCCGTGAATCGGCTCGCCCGACGGCCCGGTATCCCAATAGTTATGTTGCCATGCGGCAGGAATGTTGATGCCGAAGTGGCTGAGGAAATTCGTAAAGTAACCCGACCAGCCGATACTGACCGTTGCGGCGCCGAGCGCGTACTCTAAGACGAGATCCCAACCGATGATCCAGGCGACAAATTCGCCGAGCGATGCGTAGGCAAAGGTGTAGGCGCTTCCGGCGATCGGCACGCGGCTTGCGACCTCGGAGTAACAGAGAGCAGCGAAGGCGCTCACGATGCCGGCGATGATGAACGAGACGGTGAGCGCAGGCCCGGAGTACTTCGCCGAGGCGACGCCGGTCAAGACGAAAATACCGGTGCCGATAATGGCACCGATACCCATCGCGGTCAGCGCGCCGGGGCCGAGTGTTTTCTTGAGAGCGTGTTTTTGGTCGCCTGCCTCGGCCAATAGGCGCGAGAGCGGCTTGACTCGTTGTAGCAGCATGAAGGCCCTCAATACCCGTTCGAGGCGCATTGCCCTTGTTTTTCTTCGCCCGGCGGAGCTCGGTGCCAGGGAGCGAGCCCCGAGCTGGGAACTTCCGGGCGATGGAGCCCTTCGATACCATCGTCGTCGGCGGCGGGAATGCGGGCTGTGCCGCCGCGATCGCCTCGGCCCGGCATGGTGCCCGGACGCTGCTGATCGAACGCTACGGCTTCCTCGGGGGAACGGCGACCGCGGCGATGGTCGGCCCGTGGATGACCTTTCACTCCGGTGAAAGCCGAATCGTCGGCGGGATCGCTCAGGAGATCGTCGAGCGCTTGACGGCGATGGGCGGCTCGCCGGGGCACCGGCACGATAGCTCCGATTATGTCGCGACGATCACGCCGTTCGATCCCGAGCTTCATAAAGCGTTACTCGTCGAACTCATGGCCGAAGCCGGCGTGACGCTGCTCTTGCATGCGTGGTTTCTCGCCGCGATCTGCGAGGGAGAGCGCACGCTCGGCGTGCGCGTCGCGACGATCGGCGGCGAGCTCGAGTTTTTCGGGACGACGACGATCGACGCTACCGCCGACGCGCTCGTCGCGCATTCCGCCGGGGCGGCGACTCGCCGCGGCGACGAACGCGGACGCGTGCAGCCCGCGAGTTTGATGCTGCGAATCGGCCCGGTCGACGGCGAGGCGCTCGCCGCCTATCTGCGCGCACATCCCGACCAAATCCGCAGTTCGTTGCCGGTCGCCGATCTTCGCCCCGAGAATCTCTCGGCGATCGCCGGGCTCTGGGAGCTCTGGAACCTCGCGCGCGAACGCGGCGACGTAACGATTCCTCGCGATATCGTCTCGCTCTTTGCATCGCCGTATCCCGATGAAATGACGGTGAATATGTCGCGCGTGCTCGATGTCGATCCGCTCGACGCTTTCGATCTGACGCGGGCCGAGATCGAGGGGCGTCGTCAAGCCTTGGAGCTGATTCGTTTTTTTAACAAATACGTTCCGGGTTTCGAACGCGCGCGTATTCTCGCCAGCGGAGCGCAAGTCGGGATCCGCGAGTCGCGGCGCATCGTCGGTCGTTATACCCTCACCCGCGATGACGTGCTCTCGGCTCGCCGCTTCCCCGACGCCGTCGCGCGAAGCGCCTATCCGATCGATATTCACGATCCGTCGGGTATCGGAACGACCACGCATCGCGTCGCTCCGGGAGGAGCGTACGAGATTCCCTTCCGTTGCCTCGTTCCCGAACGTGCCGAAGGTTTGTTGGTCGCCGGCCGCTGCATTTCCACGACGCACGAAGCGTTGGCGTCGGCGCGTTTAACGCCGACCGTCATGACGCTGGGGCAGGCAGCCGGAACTGCCGCCGCGATAGCGAAGAACAGCGCGCGTTCGGTCGGAGATATCGATATCTTCGCGCTTCGCGCTGCGTTACAAAACGATGGAGTCGACTTGGGGGAGCGTAAAGAATGAGTGAAGCACTGCGCCGCGCGCGAGCGCTTGGAGTCGCCGTGGAGTTCGCCGATCTCGGGGAATGGGGCGTCGACGAATTACGTTCGGAGTACGATCCGCAGGGGCCGACGATTCGCGTGAACCTGCGAATCGCGGAGCACTTACCCTCATCGGAGCTCGGCGAGTTCATCTCGCTCGCGGTCGGGCACGAGCTCTACCATCACCGCGAGCGAACCAACGAGGTCGCTCGGCTGGAGAATCGCGCGACCCGCGAATTTGCAGCGAACGAGTACGCGCGATCGTTGCTTGCTATCGATTGACGCCGAAAGCGATGCGCCTTTTCGCCGGGATCGATGTCGGGCAGAGTGCGACGAAAGCCGCCCTCGTCGACGAACGCGGTCTGGTTCTCGCCCGCGCGAGCGGCGGAGCCGGCGACGAATTGGGGCTCGGGGCGACCTCGACGCGGCTACGCGAGGCCGTTGAAACGGCGCTCGCGACGGCGATCCGCCGAGCGGGGTTGCCGGCATCGACGCGGATCGAGAGCGCGGTCGTCGGGATCAGCGGCTTCGACGGGCGCCTGCGCGGGCGAGCCCCGCGGATCGCCGCCCGCCATCTCCGCTACACCCACGATTCGGAGAACGCACTCGCCGGGGCGCACGGCGGCGAACCGGGGATCGCGGCGATCGCCGGGACGGGGTCGGTCGTCGTGGCGCGGGCGCGAGCTGGGGTCGAGATACGGGTCGGCGCGCACGGCTATCTTTTCGGCGACGACGGCTCGGCGTTCGGCCTCGCCCGCGATGCCCTGCGGGCGGCGCTCGTTGCAGCCGACGCGCGACGTGCAAGCGGCTTGCTCGTCGCCGTCGAGCGGCACTTCGGCTGCGCTGCAGCGGAGTGCGCGCGACGATTCTACGACGGCGAGCTTGCACGGGCGGAGATCGCTGCGCTCGCACCGGCGATACTCGCGCGGGCACAAGAGGGCGATCGTCCCGCTCGCACCCTGGTGCTCGCCCACGCGAGCGCGCTCGCCGAACAGATTCGCACGGCCGCGCGGCGCGCGCGTTTGCACGCCCCATTTGTGGCGTTGCTCGGCGGGCTCGGCGAGGATCCACGTTTTGCGCGGGCTTTGCGCGGCGCATTGCGTTCGCACGTTGCCGGAGCGCGTCTTCGGCGAGCGCTCTACGACGGTGCGCTCGGCGCCGCGCTGCTCGCCTTCGCCGAGGCGGGGATCGCCGCGCCGGAATTGAGCGAGCGATGAACCCGCTCGACGCCATTCGCGGTGGCCTCATCGTCTCGGTGCAGGCGAAATCGGGGAGCGCGCTCGACGACCCCGGCGTCATCGCGGCGCTCGCACTTGCGGCCGAGGAGGGCGGAGCCGTCGGCCTGCGGATTCAGAGC
>JAJYHP010000117.1 GCA_021784715.1 bacterium | reverse complement strand
CTCTACGTCGATAAGCACGGAGTCTTTCGCATCAATCATCCAGGAGCGACGGTGGATCACGAAACCCATGTCCAGCGGGCTTTGCGCGAGCTTGGCGTTGAGTTGATCTGCGCGAACTCGCCGCAGGCCAAAGGGCGCGTTGAACGCGCCAATCGCACGCTCCAAGACCGGCTGGTCAAAGAGTTTCGTCTTGTCGGCATCAGCAGCATTGCAGAAGCCAATCGTGCGCTTCCGGCTTACCTCAAGGATTTCAACCGCCGCTTCGCGATCCAACCACGCCAGTGCGAGGATGCCCATCGCTCCAGCGAAGGACTGCCGCTGACAAGCATCCTCGCAAAACGCTACGAACGGGTACTCACCAGCAATCTGACCTTTCAGATCCACGACCGAATCTTCGCGATCGATCCGTCACCGCTGCATCGCCTGCGCAAAGGCATGCGCATCACCGTTGGAATGACCCGTACCGGAGAACCCTTCGTCATTCACAAACACTCGCGCATCGAGCCGCGGTTCGTCGGTCTACGCCAGCGCACCGCACGCATCGTCGAAACAAAACGCCTCAACGAACACATCGACCGCCGAGTACCCAATCCGAAAAAAGCTCACCCACCAGCAAAAAATCACCCTTGGCAAACCTCAATGCAACTCGCCGCAGCCAAAGCCAGGGGACATCTCTGACGTGCTGGGCGGGGACATCATGGCCGTGCGCTAACAGCCATTGACCCGGGGAGACCGGCAACCCGGAAGCGGGAGCGCGCCTGCGTGCGTGCGAAACATCTTTGTAAAGACTTTTCTCGCTCGCTCGTTCCCCGGTGACGGGGTGCATGTTTTAGGAGGTTTCGTGCGTCGTTTTGCGATGGCAGGTGCGATCGCGCTTGGGCTCTTCGCCGCTTCGGCGGGAGGACCGGCCCGCGCGCAGATGGCCCCTGGTGCCGGGCCACAGCCCGCACCTTACGCGGTCTTTATCAAAGGCGCGAAGGTCGAACCGGGGCTCATCCCGCTGATCCGTAAGGCTGGGATGTACTACTTCGTTCTCTCTCCCAAACAAATCGGCCGCTCCTTCGTGGAGACCTCGGTCCCTTCCACGGGGCTCGGAGGCTTCGGCCCTGCCGCCGGCGAGCCGTACGTCGCTCCGGCCCGAATTTTCGAATTCGACAAAGCCGACGGGAAGATTGCTCTGCGTTGGCCCAACCGCATCGCGCAGACGGTGCCGGGAACGCCGCAGGCACTCGCGGCGAAGCAATCGATGCCGGCTTCGGTCGTCGCCGTCGTCCCCATCGTGGCGCGCGACGCAAAGACCGGCGACGTCGTTGTTTCCGCAGCACCGTTCCTCGGCGACATCGCCAATTACTACGCGGTGTTCTCGCAGGCGATTCACAATCCGATGCACGGATATCACCTCGATCCATCGCGTACGTTCTTTAGCACTGCTAAGGCGTTCCCGAAAAACGATGTGTTGCACGTTCGGCAGACCTGGGCGAGCTTCGATCCGAATCTCATCGATAACGCGCCCGATGCTCGCAGCATCGAGGTGGGCATGACCTATAATATTCTCCAGGAACCCAACGACGGTTTCGTCCCGCGTATCTACGACCCGCGCGTCGGGTTCTTCAGCATCCCGCGCCTGAATTTTGCCAGCGACGATCACGAAACGCGGAACGTCAACTACATTCTTCGTTGGAATTTCAAGCCGCAGAACCCGGGCAAACCCTCCGTCGCAACGCATCCGCTCGTCTTTTCCATCGGGAACGACGTGCCGGTCGCCTACCGTGCGACCATTCGCAAAGCGTTGCTGACCTGGAACGATGCATTCCAGAAAATCGGCATTCTCGATGCCGTGAAAGTGCAACAGCTTCCGGCGAATGCCGATCCGGAGAATCTTTCGTATAACGTCGTGCGCTGGGTCGACACGACGCAGCCGCAGTATGGTGCGGAAGCCCTCATAATCGGCGATCCCCGGACTGGCGAAGAACTCAATGTCGGTATTAACGTCGACGCGGTTGAAGGAACCGCCGGACGTGCCTATCGCTTTCTCATCGCCCCCGCGCGCGGGCTTCCTGATTCAGCAGCCGCCGAGAAGAAGTTCGTTCTCGAGGCAATTCGCTCGACGGTACTCCATGAATCCGGACACGATTTCGGTCTGCAGCACAATTTCATCAGTGCGATGGCCTATACGGCGAAGGATTTACAGAGCAAAGCCTTTACCGAAAAATACGGCATTTCGACTTCGGTGATGGCGTACAACCCGATCAATCTTTGGCCGAAGGGAACTCCGCAGGGGGATTACGAGCAACTCGTTCTCGGACCGTACGATTACCACGCCATTCGATACGGCTACGGATATATCGGGGCGAAGACGCCGCAGGCAGAGCTCCCGACCCTCGAACGGTGGGCTTCAAAATGGGCGAATCCGTACGATCGCTTCGCTTCCGACGAAGATGTCGATTTCGCTGCGGGGCATGCGATCGATCCGCGCGTCTTTCAGTTTATGCTTACCGACCATCCGTTGCATTGGTGCGAGGGACAGATCGGCATGATGCGTGGACTGATGAACGCAGTGCTCGCGCGCTTTCCTTCGCCGGGGCACGCGTACGATGAAGCGCGGCTCGCCTTCACCTATCCCTTCACCGACGATCTGCGCTGTTCGCTCATGGCGGCGCACACGATTGGCGGAGAGTATCTCTCTCGCTCGCGCCGTACCGATCCGCACGCGACGCTTCCGCTCACGGCGGTGCCGCGCAAACAAGAAGTGCGCGCGTGGAACCTCCTCGCAAGCGAGCTCTTCGATAACAACGCATGGAACTTTAACCCAGACGTCTTACGGAGTCTCACGTACTCCGAAGTTAGCTCGTTTACCACTGGTACGTGGGCCTATAACCCGCCGCCGCGACACGACCTGCCGGTGGTGGAAACCGTTAACGCGGCGCAAAATGCGGCGCTCGACGAGGTGTTCGCCCCGTTGACGCTTCAGCGTATCGCCGATATCCATACGAAGTATCGCGCGAACTCGACGATGAGTTTGAGCGATCTCTTCACCTGGGCGCAGGCGACGATTTTTGGCGATATCGCCAACGGCCTCGTCGCGCACGATGGCGTCATCAAGCGCAATCTCCAGATGGCGTTTGCGAAACGTCTTGCGGCGATGTGGCTGCAGCCGATGCCGGGATCGCCGAGCGACGCACAGGCACTCGCTCGGGCCGAGCTGGTCAACCTCCGCGATGCTACGAGCGCCGGGCTCGGGCGTAAGGGGCTCGACGAGATCGTGCGGGCTCATCTCGAGGCGCTACGCGCGCTGGCGAATGCCGCACTCCGTGGGCGCTTCGCAGTCGGCGGCGCGCCGACGATGTTCCGCTAGCCGCCCTCGATGCGGTCGGCTCGGGAGTTGCGCCTAGCGGCGCAGCTCCTGGCCGAGCGGAGCGAAACCGGTCGAGGTCATCGCCGGCGTTCCGTGGAGAACGCTCAGACGTAGGCGGCGCGCGCGCATATCGAGCGAACGGATCGTCACTTCTACCTTTTCACCGATGGCATAGTCTGCCGGGTCGGCTTCACGGTCGGAGATGTTCCCGACGATCCCGGGAGCGACCTCAACGGAGAGTCGCGGTTCGAGCGCGACGACCGTTCCTTCGACGGTCGCGCCGTTGCGGAGCAACGCGGCGTTGTCGCGCCACGGGTCTGCGAGCATCGCCTTTCGCGAAGCCGCAATTTTCTTTCCATTGCCCTCGACGCGCAAAATACGAACGCGGAGACGTTCGCCGACGCTCACGACATCGGAGGCTTTCGCCACGCGTTCGAAATCGAGCTCGCTCATGGGAACCAGGGCGTCGACGCCGCCGCCGAGATCGACGAACGCGCCGAAGTCCGTGAGACGGACGACGGTCGCTTCGCATTCTTTTCCGACCTCGAGCGATGCAATTGTCGCGCTGCGGCTTTCGCGGCGCTCTTGCGCGAGCGCGCGGCGCCGCGAAACGACGAGGCGCTTGCGCGTCTCGTCGACGTCGATCACTTTGACGTGCACCGTCGTGCCGACGAGCGGGTCGAGAGCGGCTCCGCGCTGCTCGCCGCTCTGGCTCGCCGGTAGAAAGGCACGGTAGCCGTCGATATCGAGCAGAAGCCCGCCCTTCACCAGCGATTTCACGCGAGCTTCGCGGCTCTCACCGCTCGTATGTGCGGCGACGAGTCGCTCCCAACGCTCCTGGGCGCGTTGGCGCGCCGCGAGCTGCTCGGGCGTCGGCCCTTTCTGTGCGGCCGGTTCGACGGCGACGGTTTCGGCAGCGGCCGGTTCGACGGCGGCGGCTTCGGCAGCGGCCGGCTCCACGGCGGCGGCTCCGGCAGCGGCCGGTTCGACGGCGACGGCTTCGGCCGCGGCCGATGCGGCGGCGGGATCTACGACCGGTTCGGCGAGCGCCTCAACGGCTGGAGGGGTTTCGGCAATGAGGTGTTGCGAGGGCGCTTCGAGGGTTGGGTGCTCGTTCATCGGTAGGCTCTCCGCCAAGAATGGCCGCATGAGGCGGCTCGGCATAAAAAACGCCCGTATCGCTTCGGGCGTCGGCAAAGCATCGGCTTTCGCCGCTTGGGTCGCCGGCCCTCCGTACAAGGCTCCGGCGCGCCGGGCGGGAATCGGAGGCGCCGCATGAAGACGGATGGTACGAGAAGTGGCGCGCGGCGGGCGAAGGCCTTCATGGTTCTCGGGACGGGCTCAGACGTCGGGAAATCGCTCGTCGTCGCCGCCCTCTGCCGCTATCTCGCTCGGCTCGGCATCGCCGTCGCGCCGTTCAAAGCGCAGAATATGTCGCTCAATTCCGCCGTCACTCCCGACGGTAAGGAGATCGGTCGGGCTCAGGCGCTTCAGGCCGAGGCCGCGGGGATCGCCCCGAGCGCCGATATGAACCCAGTGCTTCTCAAACCCAGTTCGATCGAGGGCGCACAGGTGGTCCTTCAGGGAGAGCGATTCGGAACGGTGCGCGCCTCGGATTATCGTGGACGGAATCGGGAGCGTTTCTGGCCCGCGGTACTCGAATCGTACGAACGCCTCGCCGAGCGATACGACGCGATCGTGCTCGAAGGGGCCGGCTCGCCTGCGGAGATCAATCTTCGCGAAGGCGATATCGTCAACATGGCGATGGCGCACGCTGCCGACGCTCGCTGTATGCTCGTCGGTGATATCGATCGCGGCGGGGTCTTCGCTTCCATCTTCGGAACGCTCGCGTTGCTCGACGAGCGCGACCGTGCGCGGATCGTGGGGTTTACGATCAATAAATTTCGCGGCGACCGGAGCCTGCTCGAGCCGGGAATCGTCGAGATCGAACGGCGTTGCGAGCGTCCCTGCTTCGGGGTACTTCCCTATCTGACGGATCTGCAACTCGACGAAGAAGATTCGCTCCCGCTCGAACGGCGCCGGCTCGGTGCTCCTTGGGGCGCGCGCCGGGAGGACGAGCGCGTGAGAATCGCGGTTATCGCGTTTCCCTACCTTTCGAATTTCACTGATTTTGAATCGCTTGCAGCCGAGCCGTCGGTGGAGCTGCGCTATACCGCGCGCCCGGATGACGTGGCGAACGCCGATCTCGCAATCCTCCCGGGTTCGAAGAATACGATCGCCGATCTGCAATGGCTCCGCGAGCGCGACCTCGACGGCGCGCTGCGACGGGCTCGAAGCACGCTCGGTATCTGCGGCGGCATGCAGATGCTCGGGCGACGTATCGACGACCCGCATGGGGTGGAGGCCGGCGGAACGCATCTCGGCCTCGCGTTGCTGCCGCTCTCGACGACGATGATGCAGAAGAAGAAAACCGAGCGCGTGAGCGGCACGCACCTGGAGAGCGGCCTCGCCATTCGCGGCTATGAGATTCACGTCGGCGAAACGCGTTACGACGAGGGTCGCCTCGCCTTCGCCGAGATTCGCGATGAGGGCGCGGTAGCACGCCTCGACGGCGCGCGCTCCGAAGACGGACGCATCGCAGGTACCTATCTGCACGGGGTTTTCGACGACGATCGCTTTCGACACGAGTATCTGCGGCGTCTCCGCGACTCGCTGGGTCTGAGCGCGAGCGCGCGATGGAGCTTCGTCGCGAGGGATCGCGAGCGTTCGCTCGACCGCCTCGCCGACAGCGTAGCGAGCGAACTCGATCTCGCGGCGTTTTTTCAGCTGCCGACCTGAACGCTCCCGATAAAGGTCTCCAGGGCGAGGCGCATCGTCGTGAGTTCCAATTCGCCAAGCGGAGCCTCCCAGGTTACGAGGGCGCATTTCGGCGCGTCGGAGAAATAGGACATTGTCGCGCGGTGATGCTGCGGATCGAAACGTAAACCGTCGTACGGCGAATCGCCACAGGGCTCTACCGTGAGCGACGCGTCGAAGCCTTCGCGAAGCGTGACGCTCAGCGCGCGCAAGCGCGCCTCCGGGGAAGGGGCGTGGAGAATATTTTGCGTGCCGGCGGTGACGAGCGCGAGCCGCGCGGCGCTCGGGTAGCCTTCCGGGCTGCTCGTAGCGGTAAGATCCCGTTCGATGGTGATGACTGCGGCGAGGTGATCCGCGCCGTCGAAGAGCGCGCGGATCTCGATATCGATCACCCCGTTTCCGTCGTCATTGGCGATCATCGTGCGAAGCGGGGAGGCGGCGAATTTGCGGTCGTTCACGAGTTTCCTGACGACACCACCCTCGCGAATGAGTTCGAGAAAAAGGTAGCGGTTTCGCTCGGCGGAGGCGGCATTTTCGTAGGCGACCTGAAAATCGCTACCCAGGACGGGTTCGTAGATCGTGACGCGTGCGGTGATTTCATCGAGTACCCAGGTGAGGAGCGCGAGCTGGCTCATCGACTGTTTGCGTAGTGTGATATCGCGCCCCACCGTCAACCAGTAGCCGCCTTCGGCGCTATCGTCGAAGATCGGCTGCGCTACGCATTCGCACCAAATATCGCGGCCGTCTTTCGTTCGCATCATGAGCTCGAGGCTGACGGTCTTGCGTCGTTCGATGCTCTCGGTTAGCGTCTTGAGGGCCTGCTTAGTATTATTTGGCGAAATCAGAATGCCCGATGTCTTTCCGATCAACTCGTCAGCCTCATAGCCGACGAGATGCGAGAAGGCAGGATTGATATATCGAATGTGCGATCCGCCTTCGCTCGGCGGGACGAAATCGCCGATCGCGAAAAAATCGAGCGACTCGTCGATCGCATGGGCGAGCATACGGCGCTCGCGTTCGGCGGCGATTCGCTCGCCGATGTTTCGTAACGAGAGCGTGAAAAAATCGACGTTCCCGGCTTCGCTATGCAAATATCGGGCATGCACTTCCATCGACAGAATCCGTCCGTCGGTATCGCGAACCTGCACTTCGGAGCGTAGTGTGCCGTCGGCCCGTAATGATGCAAAGGTACCTTGAATGAGATTGTCCCCGTTCGCATTGCAAAGCCAGACCACTCCTCGCGGACTTTCACGGGCGGCAAGGGCGTGAAATGCTTTATTCCCGTACACGAAGGACTCGAGCCTTCGTTCAGACCTACCGACGCGATAGATGGCAATAGCATCGTCGGAGGCGTCGATGCAGGCGGCAAGCGTCCGCTCCCGTTCGGCGCTAGCGCGACTAAAGGTGATATCCGTGGTGAACACCAGCGCGCGAGGAACGCCGCCGCGATCGGGAAGGGGCCGTGCGTGGACGCTAATCCAGTAATACGATCCGTTCGTCGCCTGAAATCGTTGTTCGATGGGCGAGTTGTCGCCGGCGCGTGCTCGCGCAAGCCACCCGAGCGCCGAGCGCCGATTTTCTGCGCCCTGGAAGAGCCGCCGAGGATTGGCGAGTAGCTCGGCGGGCGTAGAGCGGAGCCGTTCGGCCGCCGAG
This sequence comes from bacterium, assembly GCA_021784715.1. Next base: position 442 of record JAJYHP010000117.1, on the reverse strand, counting down.
CGATTGATGTATTCGATCTCCGGTTCGTCGTCGGGGTACCGAAAGATGGTAATCCCTTCGGAGAGTTCGTCGGCGTACTCCACAAGGGAATATCTCTCGATTGATTCCGCAAGCGAGGTCGCTAGCAACGCCAATTGTTCTCGCGAACGGTCGGCGATCTCGGATTCCGCGATCCCGGGGAGCAGCAACATCCCTCGACCGCTCGTCGTTGCGAATGGAAATGACGAAGCATCGGCGTCGATGCGCCTAACGAGGAGTTCCAGGGATGGTTCGCTTATCGTGCCGACCAGATCGCCAAGGGGGTCTCCCTCAGGAGCGATCGCTGCCTGGAGATGCGCGGTGCCGAATCGCTCCAGCAGCAGCGCGGCGCGTTCTCCGCCGGCGAGCGAGGCGGCGAGCCGGAGTGCGGCCTGTGAGTTATCGCCGAGCATGGTAACTCCAG
>JAJYHP010000186.1 GCA_021784715.1 bacterium | reverse complement strand
TGCACCTGCGCGTGCTCGGAGGCGGCCCCGGCGGGCTCTACGCGGCACTGCTTGCGAAGGCGCGCTTTCCCGAATGGCGCGTCGAACTCGTCGAACGCAATCCGTTCGGTGATACCTTCGGCTGGGGGGTCGTCTTCTCCGACGCAACGCTCGACGGGCTCGCGGTCGCCGATCCGGAGAGCTTCGCGCGGATCGAGCGCAGCTTCGTGCATTGGGACGATATCGAGATTCACGTTCGCGGCGCGCGCGTTCGCTCGAGCGGGCACGGGTTCGCGGGCATCTCGCGCAAACATCTGCTCGCAATCCTTCACGAACGGGCTCTTGCGCTCGGCGTCGAGCTGCGCTATCGCGAACGCGTCGAGGATCTCGATGCTTTTCGCGCTGGTTGCGATATCGTTATCGCCGCCGACGGCGTCCATTCGTCCACCCGCGATCGCTACGCCTCCGTTTTCCAGCCGACGGTCTCGGGCGGACGTTGCAAATTCGTCTGGCTGGGAAGCACGATTCCGCTCGATGCGTTCACGTTTTTCTTCAAGCGCACCGAACACGGATGGTTTACGGTTCACGCCTATCGGTTCGATGAAAGCACCAGCACCTTCATCGTCGAGTGTCGCGAAGAGACGTGGCGAGCGCACGGCCTCGACCGTGCCGATGCGGCCGCGACGGTTGCGTTCTGCGAGGCGCTCTTCGCCGAAGAATTGGGCGGCCATCGATTGAGAGTAAACCCCGGGCACCGCCGCGGCAGCGCGTGGATCGATTTTACCTTTGTGGAGAACGAGCGCTGGTACGACGGCAATCTCGTCCTCGTCGGCGACGCCGCGCATACGGCGCATTTTTCGGTGGGCTCGGGAACGAAGATGGCGATGGAAGATGCCATCGCGCTCGTCGAGTCCTTCGAGCGTTGCGACCGTCTCGATGAAGCCTTTGCGGGGTACGAGAGCGAGCGGAAACTTGAAGTGCTCAAATTACAGAACGCCGCGAGAAATTCGACGCGTTGGTTCGAAAATGTCGAGCGCTACGCGCGGCTCGATCCCGAAACCTTCGCCTATAGTCTGCTGACGCGGAGCCAACGGATCGGGCACGAAAATCTTCGCGCGCGCGACGCCGCGTACGTCGAGAGCGTGGAGGCGCGCTTCGGCGGTCCTCCGATTCCGCCGATGTTCTCGCCGTTCGCACTGCGCGGGCTCACGCTGCGCAATCGGGTCGTCCTCTCGCCGATGGATACCTATAGTGCCGTCGACGGCACTCCCAACGATTTCCATCTGGTGCATTATGGAAGCCGCGCGCTCGGCGGCGCCGGGCTCGTCGTTACCGAGATGACCTGCGTGAGCGCGCAGGGGCGGATCACGCCGGGATGTACCGGCATGTATGCCACGGAGCACGTTGCCGCCTGGAAGCGCATCGTTGAATTCGTGCACCAGAACACGCCGGCGAAGATCGCGCTCCAACTCGGGCATTCGGGTCCGAAAGGCTCGACGAAATTGATGTGGGAGGGGATGGACGAACCGCTCGAGGAGGGGAACTGGCCGGTCGTCGGGCCCTCGGCGATTCCGTATGCTCCCGGAAACCAGGTTCCACTCGCACTCGACGAGGCGGGGATGCGCGCGATTCGCGATGCGTTTGTCGCGGCGGTCGATATGGCGATCGAGGCCGGCTTCGATATGCTCGAGCTTCACTGTGCGCATGGCTACCTGCTCTCGTCCTTCCTTACGCCGCTCCGGAACCGGCGTACCGATCGCTATGGCGGATCGCTGGAAAATCGATTGCGCTTTCCACTCGAGGTCTTTGAGGCGATTCGCGCGCGTTGGCCCGCCGAGCGCCCGATCTCGGTGCGAATCTCGGCGACCGATTGGTGCGAGGGCGGAAACGACGAACGCGACGCGCTCGACATAGCGCGCGCGTTCAAAGCCGCGGGTGCCGATCTCATCGATGTTTCGACCGGTCAGACCGATCCGAAGAGCCGCCCGCGCTTCGGGCGCATGTTTCAAGCGCCGTTCGCCGATGCGATTCGCAACGAGGTGGAGATCGCAACGATCGCCGTTGGAAACATCACCGATCACGAGCAGGTGAACGCGCTGATCGCAGGAGGGCGCGCCGATCTCGTCGCGCTCGGGCGACCGCATCTCGCCGATCCCTACTGGAGCCTTCACGCGGCGGCCGAACTCGGCTATCGCGATCCGGGATGGCCGAAACCCTACCTGCCCGGAAAAGAACAACTCGAACGCGCGATCGCGCGCAGACTGGAGCAACCATCATGAACGGATTCGATCTTCGGGGACGGCACGTCGTCGTAACCGGTGCGTCGCGAGGCATCGGGCTCGCGATCGCTCGTGCCTGCGCCGAAGCCGGCGCTGCGGTGAGCGGACTGAGCCGCGCCGGTGCGAGCGAGCCGGGTATCGATGCGATCGCGTGCGATGTCGGCGACGCGGCGAGCGTGGAGCGAGCCTTCGCCATGGCGCGCGAGCGGCACGGAACGATCGCAATGCTCGTCAATAATGCCGGGATCGCCGCCTCGGCGCCACTGGGGCGCACGAGCGATGAGCTTTGGCAGCAGATCATCGCCACGAATCTCACCGGAACGTTTCTCTGTTCGCGCGCCGCTATCGGCGAGATGCGTGCCAACGGTTTCGGGCGCATCGTCAACATTGCATCGATCGCCGGACTCTACGGAGCGCCGTATATCGCCGCCTACTGTGCGAGCAAGCACGGCGTCATCGGGCTGACGCGCGCGCTCGCCGCCGAATTCGCGGGATCGGGGGCTTGCATCGGCGCGATCTGTCCGGGATATACCGAGACCGATATGATGCAGCAGGCGGTCGATCAGATCGTCGGTCACACCGGCGCGAGCCCGGAAGATGCGCGCGCGCAGCTTGCGGCGATGAATCCGAGCGGGCGCATCATCGAGGTCGCAACGGTCGTCCGCGGCGCGATGGAGTTCTTAACCGGAGATCGGAACGGCGAAGAGCTGGTCCTCGCATAGCGCGGAGCGGAAGGTTCGTCGTCTCGAAGAATATGGCAACGGTGGGGATAGTGAAGAGGTCGCTCTCGCATGGCGGCCCGCGGAGCGAGCGAAAGCCTCGGTCGGTGATGCGATGATCGAGACCGACGGCCTCGAGCGGTCGCTCGACGGAGGCGTCATGACGCTGACGCTCGCGCGTCCCGAGCGAAAAAATCCGCTGACGTTTGAGATCTACGCGGCCTTACGCGACGGTTTCCGGGAGTTAAAAAGCGATCGCAGCGTGCGCGCGGTGGTGCTGCGCGGCGCGGGCGGAAATTTTTGCTCGGGGGGCGACGTGCGGGAGATCATCGGCCCGCTGGTAGCGATGGAACCCGACGAACGTTTGCAATTTACCGAGATGACCGGTGCCGTCGTAACGGCGATGCGCGCGTGCCCGCAGCCGATCGTTGCCGCCGTCGACGGCGTCTGCGCGGGTGCGGGCGCGATCCTCGCGATGGCCTCCGATCTCCGCCTGGGCACCGCGCGGGCTCGGGTCGCGTTTCTCTTCGTGCTAGTCGGGCTCTCCGGGGCGGATATGGGCGCCTGCGCGATGCTGCCGCGCATTCTCGGGCTGGGCCGAGCGAGCGAATTGCTCTACACCGGGCGCGAACTCTCCGGGGAGGAAGCGCTCTCGTGGGGGTTCTTCAACCGGCTCTGCACGCCGGAACTGCTCGATGAAGAAGCGCGATTGTGCGCGCGGGAGATTGCGAACGGACCGACGCGCGCACACGAGGTCACCAAGGCGATGCTCGAGGCGGCACCGGGAATGGAGCTCGGCGAGGAAATCGCGATGGAAGCGCGCGTTCAAGCCGCGTTGATGGCGAGCGGCGATTTCCGCCGCGCGTACGAGGCCTTCATCGCGAAACGCCGGCCGCATTTCGAGGGAAATTAATGCGGCTCGACGCGACCCTCGCCTGGCCGTTTTTCGATCGCGCGCATCGCGAGCAGGCCGAGGCATTCGAGCGGTGGCTCGACGCCGTGCCGCGCGAGCGTTTTAATGACGATGGGATCGACGATGCCTCCGTCGCCGCGCGGACGCGCTCGTGGGCGCGAGAGCTCGGAGCGGGCGGTTGGCTCGCGCCCTGCGAACGCCTCGACGTTCGCGCGATCGCGCTCTCGCGCGAACAGCTCGCCTATCGCAGTGCGATCGCGGATTTTGCATTCGCGATGCAAGGGCTGGGTAGCGGAGCGATCTCGCTTTTTGGAACGACGGCGCAGCGCGAACGCGTTTTGCCGGGCATCTTTGCCGGAACCTCGCTCGCGGCGTTCGCACTCTCGGAGGAGCGCGCGGGCTCCGACGTAGCGGCGCTGACGACGCGCGCGCACCGAAGCGGCGATGGGTACGAAATCACCGGCGAGAAATGCTGGATCAGCAACGCCGGTATCGCCGATGCGTACGTGCTCTTCGCACGCACCGGCGATCACCCGACGAAGGGATTGAGCGCGTTCATCGTAGAGGCCGGGCGACCGGGCATCGTGCAAACGCGGTCGATTCAAACGATCTCTCCGCATCCCTTAGGGGCGCTGCGTTTCTCGGGCGTGCGGGTCGGCGCGGACGCGCTGCTGGGGAACGAAGGGGACGGCTTTCGGATTGCAATGGCGACGCTCGATCTCTTTCGGACCACCGTCGGCGCGGCGGCGCTCGGGTTCGCGCGACGCGCCTTCGACGAGTCGCGAAGGCACGTCATGCAGCGCGAAATATATGGAGCGAAACTCGCCGATCTCCAACTCGTATCGGGAACGATCGCCGAGATGGCGACCGAGATCGATGCCGCGGCGCTGTTGGTCTATCGAGCAGCTTATACGAAAGACGCGGGAGCGGAACGGGTCACTCGGGAGGCGGCGATGGCAAAATGGTATGCGACCGAGGCAGCCGGCCGCGTCTGCGACCGAGCGGTGCAACTCTTCGGCGGGCGCGGTGTGACGCGAGGAGAGATCGTCGAGCGGCTCTATCGAGACGTTCGCGCGCTGCGTATTTACGAAGGAGCCAGCGAAGTGCAACAAATCGTTATCGCTCGTAGCCTCTTCAATGAGGCTTCGCGTGGCTGAGAGCGCGCATCTCGACACCTTCGCTCGCGACCGGCTTCCCGCCGAGGCTTTGCTTCCGCGCTTCGCCTTCACGCTGCCGCGCATGCGCTATCCCGACCGGATCAACGCCGCATGGTATTTTCTCGATCGTCATATTGAAGAGGGGCGCGGAGATCGTCCCTGTGCGATTGCCGAAGACGGCACGACCTACAGCTATCGGGAGATGATGGAGTGGGCGAATCGGATCGCTCGCGTTCTCGTCGAAGATTTCGCGCTGGTGACCGGAAATCGCGTTTTGCTGCGCTCGGCGAATACGCCGACGTTGCTCGCGTGTTGGTTCGCGGTTCTCAAGGCCGGAGGCATCGTCGTGACGACGATGCCCCTCTATCGCACGCAGGAACTGCAGACCGTGAGCGAACGCGCTCGCGTTGCGATCGCGCTCTGCGACGCTCGCCTCGCGGAGGAGCTCGAACGCGCACGCGCATCCCGGCCCGAGATGACGATATGCTATTGGGGCGACGGAAGCGACGAGTCGCTCGAACGTCGCGCCGCGCACAAGAGGCCGAATTTCGAGAACGTTGCGACCGCCGCGGAGGACGTCGCGTTGATCGCTTTTACCTCCGGGACGACCGGGCTTCCCAAAGCGGCGATGCACGTCCATCGCGATCTTCTCGCTACCTGCGACAGTTTCGGCGCGGAGGTGCTCAAAGCCGATCCGGAGGATCGTTTTAGCGGCTCGCCGCCGCTCGCATTTACCTACGGTCTCGGCGGGATACTCTTATTCCCGTTCGCTATCGGAGCATCGACCGTGCTTCTGGAACGCGCGGGGACCGAAGAACTCGCAGCGGCGATCGAACGCCACCAGATCAGCGTGCTCTTTACCGCACCGATTGCGTATCGTGCGTTGACGTCGCATGCGTCGAAGCGCGACTGGTCGAGCTTGCGCATCTGCGTCTCGGCCGGCGAGACCCTTCCGGGCGTCGTTTGGGAAGCGTGGCGTGCCGCGACCGGAATCTCGATCGTCGACGGGATCGGCAGCACCGAGATGCTGCATATTTTTATCGCCTCACCGGCCGACGCGACGCGCGCCGGATCGACCGGGCGCGTCGTGCCGGGGTATGTCGCGCAGATTCACGACGAGTTCGGTAATGAGGTGCCCGCCGGGACGGTCGGTCGACTCGCGGTATACGGGCCGACCGGATGTCGCTATCTCGATGACGAGCGGCAGCGCACCTACGTTCGGAACGGGTGGAACTATCCCGGCGACGCCTATTCGGTCGACGGCGACGGGTATTTCACCTACGTCGCTCGCGCCGACGATATGATCGTTTCAGCGGGGTTTAACGTCTCGGGCCCGGAGGTGGAGCAGGCGCTCTTGCTTCACGCCGACGTTCTCGAATGCGCCGTCGTCGGGAAACCCGATCCGGCCCACCACACAACGATGGTGAAAGCGTTCGTCGTACTGCGCGCTGGTCGTAACGGCGACGACGCATGCATTGCCGAATTGATCGAGCACTGCAAGGCGACGATCGCTCCTTTTAAGGCGCCGCGCGAGATTGAAATTATCGATGCGCTTCCGCGAACGGCGACGGGGAAGCTGCAGCGCTACAAACTTCGCGAGCGTTCCTAGGAGCCGGCCTGAAGCATTCGGGAACTACTGGTCGAGCGCGGGAAGGATCGCCGTCGCTTCGATTTCCAACCGCGCACCCTCTTCGAGCAGTCCGGCAACGACGATCAACGTCATCGCCGGAAAATGGCTGCCGAAAATCTCCCGATAGGCTGCGCCGAGCGCTTTTGCGTTCGCCCGATACTCGGCAGCGTCGAGCACGTACCAGGTCATTCGCACGAGATGCTCGGGATCTCCGCCGGCGGCGCGCAGCACGTCGGCGACGTTGCGCAGCGCTTGGGCGGCTTGCGCGAGGAAATCGTCGGAGACGAGATGCTGCCGCGCGTCCCAGCCGACCTGTCCGGCGATGGCGAGCATCCGTCCCGACGCGAGCATGGCGTTTGCATAGCCGCTCGGCGGCGCCCATCCATCGGGTTCGATCCGCTCGCTCATGCAATCTCACTTTGCGGCGAGCGAACGCGCAGGAGCGCGGTGGCGACGAGCGCGACCCCGAGATTGATCGCCACGGCATAGATCGCGATAAATCCGACCAGCGTCCACGAGCCGACGTGCAGCGCGATGTTCGGCGAGAAGCCGTCGACGAGCGCGAAGGAGGTTGCCGCGATCATGCCGGCGAGCCAGCCCGCGAGCAACGCCCGCGCTGGGAGCGAGCGTTCGCCGAGGCCGAAGAATATCGCGGGCGCGGTTTGGAGCACCCACGCTCCGCCGAGCAGTTGAAAGTAGATGGCGAATTTTACGTTTACGAAGAGCACCAGAACCAATGAAAGCGCGCAGAACGCGAGCGTCAACCATTTCGTGCTCTTCGCATCGCGGCTCGGTGTGCGCCCCGAGAGCGGCGAAACGACGTTGCGAAGGAAGAGATTCGCCGCGCCGAGCGCCATGATCGAGGCCGGCACGAGCGCGCCGATCACGATCGTGGCATCGGCGAGCCCCGCGAACCACGGTGGGAAAAATCGAGCGAAGAGAATCGGCACGATTTCGTTCGGAGGTGCGTGGATGCCGGCGGCGAGGGCGGCGAAACCGAGGAGTGCGATGATGCCGAGCAAGATCGAATAGAGTGGAAGGAGCGCGGCGTTGCGCCGCACGACATCGGCGCTGCGAGCGGAGAGCAACGACGTAATGGCGTGTGGGTACAGAAAGAGCGAGAACGCCGAGCCGAGCGCGAGAGTCGCGTAGGCAAACTGCATCTGCGGTGCGACGAGCAGCGGGAACGGGTGCAGCGGGCTCGCCAGCGCGCGATCGGCGGCGGTGAAGATGGCGCGCCATCCGCCGAGTGCGTGCGGGATGACGACGATGGCGGCGGCGATCGTGAGATAGATCAGGATGTCTTTGAAGACCGCGATCGTTGCCGGTGCGCGCAGCCCGCCGATATAGGTGTACGCCGCGAGTAACGTAAAGGCGACGGCGAGCGGCATCGCACCGCCGCCGATGGCGAAGATGCCGCCGAGTTGGGCGAGGACGGCTTTCATACCGACGATCTGCAGCGCGATATAAGGGAGCGCGGCGAGGACGCCGGTCGCGGCGATCGCGAGTTCGAGCGAACGGCTCCGATAGCGGCCGCGGACGAAATCGCCGGCGGTCATGTATCCGCGTTCGTGAGCGATGCTCCAAAAACGCGCGAGGAGAAGAAAGACGATGGGATAGGCGATCG
>JAJYHP010000031.1 GCA_021784715.1 bacterium | reverse complement strand
TCGGCGAGAACGGTAAAGATGAAATCGCGCGAGTGCTCCGGGACGAACGAGAGCTGCGTCTGCGTTCCGTGAAAGAGCCCGCGCCCGAAGAATTCACCGTTGCCGACCGCTATTTTCGCCTGATTCAAATTGTACCCGGCGCCCTGCGGATCGGCTTTGGGATTGAGAAAGACGAGCAAGCGCGCCTTCTGGAAGGGTTTGAGCACCAGGTTCGTTCCCGCCGTCACCGCACCGGCGACGAGGAGCCCCGCGCAATACAAGGCGAAGCCGCCGAGGCGCGGTAGCCCGAAGAACAACTGCGTCGTGAGAATCGCCAAGAGCACGAGCGAGGTTCCGAAATCGGGTTGCTTGAGCACCAAGATCGCGGGCACCGCGAAGGTGAGCAGCGGCTTCCACATATCGCGCAGACGCGCGTAATCGCCGCGCGCGAGCACCGCCGCACCGGAGATCGCTAAAAAGAGCTTCGCAAACTCCGAGGGTTGGAAGGTGCCGAGCGGGCCGAGCGAGATCCATCGCTGCGCGCCGAGCGCGCGGTGGCCGATGACGACGATTGCCAGCAGCAAAATCAAATTGAGCGCGTAGATTGCCGGGGCGAAGCGCTGCCAGATGCGGTAGTCGATCCGCGCGCAGAGCAGCATCACCGGAACGCCCACCGCAATATAGAGCAGCTGCTTGAGATACTCCGGCCCCGCCTGCGGATTGTGCAGATCGGCGGAACGAATGAGCACGACGCCGAGCAGGCTCGCCCCAATGGCGCCGACGATCAGCGGCCAGGCGATGCGATACGACGAGTCGCGGCCGAGGCGCGTGACGATCGCGCTCATGCGGGAAGGATGGTTCGAAACGTGAGGTTGATGCGCGCGTGTTGCACGTGCGGCTCTTTCGGAACCGTGTGCCGCCATAACTGCTGGCTCGCGCCGCTCATGACGAGCAAGCTGCCGTTCGTGAGTTCGAAGGTATGCCGCTCGCCGCTCTCCCGCGCCTTGATGCTGAAACGGCGCGTCGCCCCGAGGGAGAGCGACGCGATCGTCGGCGTCGGGCCGAGTTCGGCTTCGTCGTCGCTATGCCAGCCGTTGGAATCGCGCCCGTCGCGATAGAGATTTGCCAGCACGCTGTTGAGGGGCTCGCCGGTAAAGCGACGGAGGCGATCGCGGAGCTCCGCGAGCTCCGGCGTCCAGGGCATCGGGTCGTGCGCGATGCCCGAATAGCGATAGCGCGCGTCGCGATCGCCGTACCAGGCTTCGAGCCGTGGGATCGGGCGGCGCACGCCGAAGAGCGCGATCGTCGGCTGCATCCACGCCAAACCGTGAACGAGGCGCGCGAAGAGATCGCGCGCCTCGCTTTCGGCGAGAAAATGGGGCTCGAACGCGAAGCCGTCGATCTTCGCCGCGAGCTCGGAGCTCACGCCGGAGCGCGTTGCGCTTTCTTGCGTCGTTTGCGCTGCTGCAACGGTGCCGCCGCATCCCCGGCGGGCGCGGGCGCCGGTGCCGGTTCGGGAGCGCGTTCGGGCGCGCGTTCGCTCGGACGCGCGACGCCGAGAATCGGCACGTTCGCCATCATCGCTAGCGCGTGGTCGTGGCGTTCGAAATCGACTTCGACTTTATCGCGATCGACTTCGACGTAGCGCGAAATCACTTCGACGAGCTCGCGCTTCATCGCGTCGATCATCTCGGGTGCGAGCGCGAGGTGATCGGTCATCAGCACGAGTTGCAGGCGTTGCTTCGCCGTCGCGCCCGAATCCGACGGGCCGAAGAGGCGTTTGAAAAACTCGATCATGCTTTGCCTCCGAAGAACGCGCCGAGGCGCCCGAAAAACGATTCTCGCACTTCGACCGTCGGCGCTTCGACGTCTTCGCCGGCGATCTTCGCCGCCATCGCGTGATAGGCGGCCCCCGTCGCGCCGTCGCGACGCAACGCGAGCGGCTCGCCTTTATTGGTGGTGATGATGATCTCGGGTTCGTCGGCGATCACTCCGAGCAACGGCAGGCGCAGGATCGCGTTGACGTCCTCGACGGAGAGCATCTTGCCGCGCTTGACCAATTGCGGGCGCAGGCGGTTGACGATGAGTTGCGGTTTGAAGCGATTGCCGAGCAAGCCGATCACGCGATCGACGTCGCGCACCGCCGAGACCTCCGGCGTGCAGACGACGATCGCTTCCTGCGCACCCGCGATGGCGTTTCGAAAACCGTGTTCGATTCCGGCGGGGCAATCGACCAACACGTAATCGAAGCGCTCGCGCAGGCTTTCGATCAGCGCGGTCATCGCTTCGGTCGGCACTTCATCTTTTTCGCGGTGCTGCGCGGCGGCGAGCAACATCAGCGAATCGTTATATTTCGAGGGCACCAATGCGTCCTCGAGGGTGACGCCGCCTTCGATCACGTCGAGCAGGTGGTGCTTCACGCGGCTTTCGAGGCCGAGGACGATATCGAGATTGCGCAGGCCGATATCGGCATCGACGAGCGCGACGCGCGCGCCGCGCATGGCGAGCGCGGTTCCGAGATTGGCGGTGGTCGTCGTCTTGCCGACGCCGCCCTTCCCGGAGGTGATGACGATCGCTCGGCCGCGCGCCGCGGGCACCGGGGCGACTGCGATTTCGGGTTGACGTTCGTGCATGGTTTACCCCGTCGTGATCGCGCCGATGAGGCGCTTGAAGAAAGTTGGCTTCTCGAAACTGGTAATCGGAATATCTTCGCCTTCGAGGCGGCGCGCGATTTTGTCGTAGATCGTGCGCAGGCGATTGCTTTCGTCGAGCACGATCGGTTCGCCGCGATTGGTGGTGTCGATGATCTCTTCGTCGTCGGGAACGACGCCGATCAGCGTTGCGTCGAGCACCTCACAGACGTCCTCGACCGCGAGCATATCGCCGCTGCGCACCATCTCCGGGCGCAAGCGATTGACGACGAGCGAGATCGGCATCGGCACTTCGAGCAATTTGCCGATCACGCGGTCGGCGTCGCGAATCGCGCTCACCTCGGGCGTCGTGACGACGAGCGCCTCCTTCGCGCCGGCGACGGCGTTGCGGAACCCCGTCTCGATGCCGGCGGGGCAATCGATCAGCACGAAATCGGCGAACTCGTCGAGCCCGGCGATGACCGCCGCGAACTGTTCGGCGGTGATCGCTTCCTTTTCGCGCGTCTGCGCCGCGGGCAAGATCGCCAACGATTCGAAGCGCTTGTCTTTAATGAGTGCCTGGCGGAGCTGGCAACGCCCCTCCGCGACCTCGACGATATCGAACACGATCCGTTTCTCGAGACCGAGCACCAGATCGAGGTTACGCAAGCCGATATCGGCATCGACGAGAACGACGCGATGGCCGCGCTTCGCCAACGCCGCACCGAGATTTGCCGTCGTCGTCGTCTTACCGACGCCGCCCTTCCCGGAGGTTACGACAATTCGTCGCGTGCTCACATTACCAACTTTCTTCTTTACTGTAGGGAACGACGACGATCTTTCCGTCGCGCACGCACGCCGTCTCCGGCTCGGCTTTCTTTCCGCGTCGCGCCGAACTCTCCGCTGCAATCGCCGTGGCGATGCGCAACTGCGTCGGCGCCAATTCCAACGCGCGGACGCGCGCGCCGCTATCGCCTTGCGCGCCCGCATGCGCGACGCCGGCGAGCCGACCGAAGACGAGAATATCGCCGCTGGCGATCAATTCGGCGCCGGGATTCACATCGCCGACGACGACGATATTGCCGATCTGCTGGAGCGACTGTCCGCCGCGCAGGGTGCCGACGTGGTAGAGCGTGCCGGGAGCGGCCTCCACCAAGCGCAGGGCGGGGGGCTCCTCGCCGCCACCGAGGCGCTTGAGGTCGAGGCGCCGGACGCTCGATTCGCCCGCGCGCCGACGCGAGGCGATGTCGGCGCGGGCACCGTCGAAATCGGCTTTCAGCGAGCGCGCCGATTCCGAGAGTTCGACGACGCGGCTGCGGCGCGGTTCGCGGCGCGGGCTCGGCGCGGCCGGGGCGGTGCTCTCTTCGAAGGGTGCGCCGAGCGCCTCGGCGGTCGCGGCGATCGCCGCGCCCCCCAGGACGCGCCGAATCGAGATGTTCCGCCCCGAGAGCAGCGCCTGCAGCCGGAGGAGCTCGCTCGCATCGGGCGCGCGCTCCCCGAAGCGGAGCGTCGCCTCGCAGTCGCGGTAGAAGGCCTCCGCCGCGCTTAACTTGCTTTCCAACTCGGCGAGCGACGCACCGAGATCGCCGCCGTCAAGCGCGACCTCGATCCCCCAACTCCGCCCGCGCAACAACGCGCTCACCGCCCGGCTCGTCCCGTCATCGACGGCGGGTTCCCGAAGGGCTCCCGCGAACCCCTTCCTCATCCACAGCTCGCTCGCAAGAAGCTCGCCGTTCTCCCGGCTCCATCCCCATCTCACTCACAGAATCCCAGCGTAACGTCAAGCCACCCCTCACGCGTTCTAAGCGATAGAACGAATTGTCGCCAAGCAAGCCCTTAGCCCGATAGAGGTCCGCGCCATGTTTCTTCGCCGCCTGTTCCCCGTCGTAACGATGCTCTCGCTGCTGCTGACGTGCGTCCCGGCCCCCGCGCAAGCGATGACCGCGCAGCAAGAAGTGGAGATGGGACGCCAAGAAGACGAACAGATCGTTCGGAACAGCGTGATCGAAACCGACCCGCTGCTGAACCGTTGGGTGAACCACGTCGCGCAGAAGCTCTGGCAGCAAGTCGCGCGCAAAGAGCTGCCGTACAACGTCAAGATCATCAACGCGCCCGATATCAACGCTTTTTCGACGATGGGCGGCTACGTGTACGTCGATGAGGGGCTGCTCGATTTCGTGCAGTCCAGCGACGAACTCGCGGGCGTGCTCGGGCACGAGACCGGCCATATCGAACGCAACCACGTCATCTCGATGCAGTCGAAAGAGACGGTCCTGAACGCGCTCTTCACGATCGCATCGCTCTTCTCGCCCCTCATCTACCAATTCGGCAATATCGCGGAGGCCGGCATCGTTGCGAAACTCTCGCGCGACGACGAATTGCAGGCCGATCGCTACGGCTTACAGCTGATGGCGCGCGCGGGATACGATCCGCAGGCGATGCTTTCGATGATGCGTCACTTGGGGACGCTCGAGGCGCAGCATAGCGACCTGATTACGAAATACCTCGCCGACCATCCGCCGGCTGCGGTTCGCGTGCAGCACCTCGTCGGTTATCCCGAACTCGACCCGACCAAAGTGACGCCGCAACAGCGCTTGGTTCAGGCGCTCAGCGACGCCGACCGCGCGCGCTACAGTATCGCCGCGAGCGAACTCTCCGCGCTCCTGCCGTTGCTTCCGAACAACCAAGAAGCGCTGCTGAAACTCGGGCAGATGCAACTCGCGCTCGGCCTCACCTCCAAGAGCGAACAGACGCTGGAAGAGGCGGCCTCGGTCGGCGACCCGCAGGCGAAGCAACTCGCGCTCTCGCGGCTCGCGGCCGTACAGCAACTCCAGGTGCGGAGCGTCGACTTGACGCGCCCGCACCTCGCGCCGCTACGCGAGAGCCTCGCAGCGGCGAAGACGCAACTCCAAGCCTCGGCAGCGAACATCGCCGCCCGCGCCGCAGAAGGGCGCAACCAACTCAAGGCGTTGCAATCGCGATTGTCCGCGCTCAATTACGACGTACCGAATATCGGCAACGTCTCCGTGCGCCCGGGCTCGCGCCTCTCGGCGATCAGCAATAATATCGAAGCGATGGGCGCGGCGCTCAACCTCGCGCTCGCCAACATTCAAGCGGTCGTCGGCAACCAGGGCGTCGGCTCGCTCGATCCCAAAAAGACGTTCGGCGTGCTTGAAGACCAGCAGCTCATCCTGCGCGATCTCGCAGCGCCGCTCAAAGAGTCGCCGATCCCGAGCACCTCGGCGGCGATATTTTCCGATTACCCCACGATGCTCGCTGAGCTCTCGCGCGCGCAATCCGATATGCTCGGAGCGGTCGATGCGTCGCGCGCTTCGGCGCTGCTGCTCGACGGATCGATCGGCAAGCTCGACGAATTTTTCCGCCAGTTCGTCGGAATTCGGCTCGATTTCAACGGCGATCTCAACAAGCAAGATTACGAAGCGCTGCTTCCCTATCTCAAGCGATCGCTCGACGCGGTGAACGCCGCCGCGGTCGCCGCTTCGAAGGCCGACCAACTCTTCAACATGGCGCGTTCGCGCCAGCTCTCGGCGCGCATAACGATGTTGGGGGTGGGCAGCTCGCCGCAGCGATACGCCTCGTTACGCTATGCGTTGAAACAACGCTTCGGCAACACCGGTATATCGTACGGAGATATGTTGAAAGATCACCTGACCCCCGGTGAAGTCACCACGGCCTCGATCCTTGCGGCGGACAAGGGCGAAGCGATCCGCGACGTCATCGCCGACGCGAAAGCGAAGGGAATCTCGCTCGTCGACGAGGCGAACGTGCAAGACATGCACGCCTGGCCGCTCGAGATCTTTATGGGCCTGACCTATCTGGATTACACCGATAATCCGCAACGAGAGATCAGTGGCGGCTAATTTTGCATCGGCGCTCGGTGCCGATGTGATGAAGATGGTTCGCAAAGGCGTCGACATGCACGGCGTCCGCGCGCACGCACAGCTGCCGTTTCGCATCGTGCTCGCCGGCGATCCGGCGGCGGTCTCGCGGCTGCGCGCGATTTTGCTCGCCGGAAACGAAGGCGAGCGGCTCGCGGAGGCGGCGCGTTGCGTCGAAACCTATAGCGCGGGGTGCGTCGCCACGCGCGAACTGAAGGCGGTGATCTACGTCGGCGCGGTCGACCAAGTCGGCGATGCGGGATCGCTCGAACTGCGCGCGCTGCGCGCACCGATCTTCGCCGTCGGCATCGGAGCGGTCGCCCCGCGCACGCCCGAACGCGCGCCGGCGCCGGGAGAGGTGGGCGATTACGGCATCACCGAGTTGAGCGAAGAAGCGCTGCGCGTCCATGTTTTTCCGCAGCTCGTCCGCGCGGCGCGCGGCGTCGAAGTTGCGCTCGGCCGACGCCTGCCGATCCTGCGCGATTTGGTCGCAACGAAGATCACCCAAGATGCGGCGAAGAACGCGGTAAAAATTGCGGTGGCGAGCGGGCTCGTCGACCACGTGCCGATTCTCGGCATCGCGCTCGGCGCGGTGGCGTCGGCGGGGGATACGGTCGCGATTACCGGGCTGCAGATCGCCCTGATGATGCAGATCGAAGCGACCTACGGCCGCGATCCCGATTTCAAACGGCTCTGGGAGCTGCTCCCGATTATTGGCGGCGGCTTGGGGTGGCGCACGCTCGCGCGCGAACTCTCGGGCTTCATGCCGGTCGCCGGCGTTCCGATTAAGGGCGCGATCGCGTACGCGGGCACGATCGTGGTCGGCGAAGGCGTTAGCTTCCTCATCGCGCACGGGCGCCCGATGAGCAAGGAGCAGGCGTCGCAACTCTACTCGCGCACGAAGAACGATGCGCTGCAAGCGGGGAAGAATCTGTTCGGTCGCTTTCGCTCGCGCGAGTCCTAGCGCTGCTCCTCGCAATCTATCGCTACCCGGTGAAGAGCCTGCGCGGCGAATCGCTCGCGCGCGCCGAGATTGCGCGCGACGGCATTCCCGGCGACCGCGGCTCCGCGCTCGTCGTCGAACGCGGGCACGCGCGCATCGGGAAAGCGTATCGCGGGAAAGAGGACGAGCGGCTGCACCGGATCGCCGATGCATCGCTCGCACTCGCCGCCGCCGCGGAGCGCGCGGTCGCGGTTCGGACGGAGAGCGCGGCGCCGCACTACTTCGACGATTCGCCGATCTCGCTGGTGCTCGAACCGTGGCGCCGAGATGCAGAGCGCATCTGCGGGCGCGAGCTCGACCTGCGGCGCTTTCGCCCGAACTTCGTCGCCGAAGCGATCGCGGGGGCGGAGCGCGAGAGCGATTTGATCGGCGCGGAGCTGCGCATCGGGGAGCGGGTGCGCCTGCGCGTGACGAAGGCGATCGAACGCTGCGTCGCGATCACCTACGATCCGGAGAGCGATGCCGTGGATCCGGGGATTCTGCGCGCGATCGCGCGGGAGCGCGAGGCGACGTTCGGCGTCTACTGCGAGGTGCTCGCTCCGGGAGAGTGCTCGGTGGGAGACGCGATACTCCGCGTCTGATTCGCGCCGGAGCGGGGAACAGAGGTGGCCTCGTTTTTTCGAGCTGAAAATCACGCACCGATAAGTGGTGTCTCCGCAAGTAAGACCGCTCGAGCGGCGGCCAGTGTGGTGAAGTATGCCGCGTCCGGCGTTCGGCCGTCAAGCGCCGAGTGTGGGCGGGCGCCGTTGTAGAACGTGATGTACTTGCCGATGCCGGCGCGCGCTTGCGAACCCGATTCGTACGCGTGCAGATACACCTCCTCGTATTTGATGCTTCGCCAGAA
>JAJYHP010000097.1 GCA_021784715.1 bacterium | reverse complement strand
TCGTGAACGATACAGGCACCCGCGATCACGTCGTCGTTGTAATCCAGGGCGAGCGTACCGTCTTTTGCAAACGGCGAGAGTAAGGCGAAGAGATTGCGCGAGTAAAGTTGGCTTGCGTTGTACGGCATCGTGGCCGGCAGGTTCGTCGTACCGATGATCTGGACGCCGTTATCGGTGATAACGCTCTCGTCGGGTTTGGTGAGCGCGCAGTTGCCCCCGGCCTCCGCCGCGAGATCGACGATGACGCTTCCCGGAGCCATCGCGGCGACGGCAGCTTCGGTGATGAGAATCGGCGCTCGCCGCCCGGGGACCAGTGCGGTCGTAATCACGACGTCGTTTTTACCGATCTGCTCGACCATCCAGTCGCGTTGCCGCTGCTGCTGTTCGGGCGTGAGTTCTTTCGCGTATCCGCCCGAGCCCTCGGCGCTCTCGCCGAGATCGAATTCGAGGAATTTCGCGCCGAGCGATTGCACCTGTTCGCGGACGACGGCGCGGACGTCGTAGCCGCTGACGACCGCACCGAGGCGGCGTGCCGTCGCGATGGCCTGTAGCCCTGCTACTCCGGCACCGAGTACGAGCGCCTTCGCCGGCGGAATCGTTCCCGCTGCGGTGGTGAGCATCGGGAAGAACTTCGGCAACGCGCTTGCCGCGAGCAAGACGGCCTTGTAGCCGGCGATATTGCTCTGCGACGAAAGCGCGTCCATACTTTGCGCGCGCGTGATGCGCGGGATTTTCTCGACGGCGAGTGCTTC
Organism: bacterium; assembly: GCA_021784715.1. Next base: position 7,660 of record JAJYHP010000097.1, on the reverse strand, counting down.
GATTCCCGCCGATGCCAGGCGCTCGGCGTATGCCGGGTCACCGAGCGGATCGAGGAAACCTACGAGAAGCGCGCCTTTTTTGAGGCGCGCTAGCTGATTTTCGGTCGGACGTGCGACACAGAGAAGGGCATCGGCGGAAGAAAGGAGCTCGTTCTCATCGGCGACGATGCGAGCTCCGACCGATTCGTAAGCGGAGTCCGGAAAAGAAGCGGCGCGACCTGCATCGCGCTGTACGTGAATTTCCAGTCCGAGTTTTTTGAATTTCGAGACGCTTTCGGGAACGAGCGCGACACGGCGTTCGCGCTCGGCGCTCTCACGCGGTACGGCAAGTATCATCTGCGGGGCATACGGCTCCCGCGCAGCGACTCCTATCGCAATTCGGCTATGAGAATAATAAGGAGCGCCGAAAAACCGAGGATCCCCCCGAGATGCGCGAGCAACTCACGGCGCAGACGGCGCAGGTGCGCGTATGCAATTGCGAGATCGAACGCCGAAAGCAGGAGGCCGAGCGCGGCGAAGATCGCAAGCCCGACGAGGTCGTGCCGCAGGGCCGTGGCGAGGATCGCAGCGGCGAGGATTGCGTCGCGTGCCCCCGTCGCCCGCACGAAGCCCAGCGCATTCCCCTCGCTCACCGGTAGCCCGTAGGCGGCCGCGAGCTTCTCCGGCGCGAAGAGCGCGAGCACGCCGATTCCCAGCAGCGCGCATGCCGCGAGAAACGAGAGCGAGATGCCCGGCGAGAGTGCGATCACGTCAACGCGATGCGCGTGCGCAGCGAGCCGATGCGTTCGATCCGCACCTCGAGCAGGTCGCCGTCGCGCAGAAACTCGGGCGGAGTTCTGGCGAAACCGACCCCTTCGGGGGTGCCGGTGGCGATGACGTCGCCGGGAAGCAGCGTCATGCCGCGCGAGAGCTCGGCGATAATGCGCGGGATCGAGAAGATCATTTTCGCCGTCGTGCTGTGCTGTTTCTCGACATCGTTGACGTACATCGCGATATCGAGCGCTTGCGGGTCGCCGATTTCATCGGCGGTGACGATCGCGGGGCCGAGCGGACAACTCTCGTCGAGGCTCTTGCCCTTCATCCACTGAACGTGCGCGCGCTGCAGATCGCGTGCGGTAAGATCGTTGCAGCACGTGTAGCCGAAAATAACATCGAAGGCGCGACTCTCCTCGACGTCGCGACAGCGCGAGCCGATCACCACCGCGAGTTCGGCCTCGTAATCGTACTCGTGCGAGATCGCGGGATCGAAATGCGCCACGGCGTCGGGGCCGAGCAGAGCGGTCGTTGCTTTCGTGAAAAAGGTCGGGACCTCGGGCAGTTTCAGGTCGCGACCCGCCGCACGAGCGCCTTCCAGCGCGTGTTCGAGGTAATTTCGTCCGACGCAGAAGACGTTGCGCGGCGGAATCACCGGCGGGCCGTAAACGAGCGCGGCGGTGTCGAGCGTCGGTCGACCGATGCGCTCGTTGCGCCGCTCCGCCGGCAGCTCGATGAACGCGCGCATATCAGGGGCGTCGATCGGGGCGACGAGCGTATCGTGCAAGACGCCGGGGCGCAGCGTTCCGTCGTCGTCGAAATAGGAAATCAGCCGCACGGATTACTCCTTACGGCTGGTGAGATGGAGAAAACCGCAGTAGCGGCATTCGTACGTTCGTAGCATCGCAGCGGTACCGTTCATCAACATGTGCGCGCGTGCCTCCGCTTCGCTGTGAAAGGTATCTTTCGTTCCACAACTTCGCTCGCGGTCGGCCTCGCTACGCGATCGATCCATGCGGCGTTAGCGTGCGGGGTGATGCGTCGGCTTGGGCGTCGGTTTGAGGAGCTTCTTCAAACTCGGAAGATGGGGATGCTCGTGCTCCTGCTGCATGCGCTTTGCGTCTTCGATCATTTGGCTTGCGGCACCGGGATCGTTGCCCCAATTGCCGCCCGCGCGGACGAGCGCGACATTCCGTAAGATCGCATGCGTGTGGGGGTTATAGTTGAAAGTGACGCGATAGAGGCCGACCAGGGCGGTCCCATCGGGGCGCCGGATCCACATCTGCAGGACGTTGCCCAGGGTATGCGCGTTGAAGTTGAGATCCTTGCATCCGTGCTTCTGCGTGACGCGGACCACCTGGCCGAGCCGGTTCACCTCGACGACGAACTCGGTATGGAGGGGAACCGAGGGCGGGCGGGGCGTTATAAAAGGATGCGTCGTCGCCGCGCGAGCAACGGGAGCGAGCGCCGGCAGGCCGAGCAGAGCGACGGCAAGCAGGGCGGCGAACGGATGGCGAAGTTTTCTCATGAGCGTGCGGTTAACGATTCGTAGGGGCTGGGGGTTCCGCCTCCGAAGCGCGCTCTGCTCATGGTACGTCGTTTTCGCGCGCTCGGGCTCGCCTGCGCCCTCCTCATCCTTTCGCTCGCCCCGGTCGGGGCGGCCCGTCCTATCGTCGATCTGCATCGGCTTGACGGATACTTTGCGCTCTTCGCCCACGATAGCGACGTGCCATGGCAGCCGACCGTGGTGCGGCTCGACACCTACTCCAGCGCGCCGGTGAGCTTTGCAGCCTACGCCGTCGATCCCGGCGACGTGTTGACCGCCGGAAGTAATTCGCGCCCGCGCGCGATCGATGTCGGCCGACGCAAAGCGGTCGTACGCTGGAATTTCACGCCCCCCGGCGGCTATCGCTTTCAGGCCAACGTCGTGCAGGTACCGCTCGGATCGCGCGCCGGATTCTACGTCGTCGAAGCGCGGCGCGGCGGTGTCGGCGAGCAGGTGTGGATCAATCGCACCGATGTCGGGATGATCGCAAAACAGACGCCCGGCGGGCTGATGATCTATGCCGCCGATCTGCGCACGGGGAGGCCGCGGCCGCACATGCGCGTGATGTTCGTCGTGAATAGCCGGTTCGTCGTGCGTTACACCGATGCGCGCGGAATCGTGCGCTGGGATCGCGCGCCGTGGCCGGTCTTCGCGCTCGGACAGTGGGGCAGTAGCTACGCTTTCGTCTCGCTCTTGCCGCAGGCACCGCTGCCGCCCGAGATCCTCGGGGTGCGATTGGAGAGCGCGGTCGTGCATGCCGGCGAGAGCGTTCGCATCGTCGGCTTCGCGCGCACGCGCGACGGCGAGTTGTTGCGGCCGGCTCGCGGAGACGTGACGGTTAGCGTACGCAACGGCCCAGTCTCGATTGCCGACGTGCGCGTCCCGCTCGATCGCGCGGGCGCATTTTCGACGACCGTTGCGATACCCGCCGATGCGCGCAGCGGCGATTACGCCGTGCTCGCGCAGGGGCTATCGGGAGTAGCCGGAGCGACGTTGCACGTCGATGCCGATGCCGACGGCATCGCGCTGAACGTGCGCTCGGTCTGCAACGGGCGCTGCCCGGCAGACGCCGATATTCCGCTGCGCATCGAAGCGCGTCGCGACGGTCGCCCGGTCGGCGATCTTCCGGTTACCGTGACGATCGTTCGCTCGCCGCACGTGGTCGTCGGTTTTAAAGAGAAACGGCGGCCGTGGGCGATCTCGAAGTGGCTGGAAACGACGGTGCGCACCGATGCAAACGGCGTCGCCGATCTCTCGATTCCGCGACCGACCGACGGGCTCGCCTCGACCTACGGCGTAACGATTGCCTCCGGTGGAGCGAGTGCCGAGACGCGCGTCACCGTTCCCACCGCGCCGTTCACCGTTCGCGTGCGTCCATTTCATCGCCGACAATCGATCGGCACCCCGTTGGGTTTCGATATCTATGCCAACAACGTCGATACGCTCGCGCCGCTTCGCGGTGCGAAGGTCGTCGTTACGCTCTCGCACGGTGCATCGGTGCAGCGCCAGGTATTGACGCTGGGCAGTAACGGCTTCGTTCGCGGAGCATTTAGCATGCCCGATCTCGGCACCAATCTCATCATCGCCGAGATCGATCTTCAAGGCCACGTAGCGAAAGATGCCGATCAGGTCGACGTCGTCCCGCAAGCGCAGGATACCGGAGAACTCGGGAGTGCGGCGGTCTCGCTCGCACTCTCGGCGTCGCGCTATACGGAGGGGCAGCGTATCGGCGTTACCGCGCGTTCGCCGGGTGCGCGCGGCGACACGCTCTTCACGTTGGAGAGCGCGCTCGGCGTCCAATCCGATGTCGCCGACGACGGCAACGGTATCGCGCACGGTGCGTTCACCGCGCGCACCGCGTTAGGGACGGTCTCGATCGGTGCGGCGATGGTGCGCGCCGGTGCGATTGCGTGGAATACGATCGCGCTGCCGCTCGACACCCCGGGGCGCCCCGCGCAGGCGACGTTACGAACGATCGGCGATGATGGCCGCCCGGGATCGATTGCGAAACTCGCGATGGGCCCGTTTGCCGACGGCGCCGGAACCGTGGTGCTGCGCATCAGTCGCGGCGTTCCCTCGGGAAGCGCGCTCTTCGACGATGCGCCGGGCCTCCTCGCAGTCGGCGCGACGCTCACGCTCAATAGCGCTCCCCCCGAGACGACCTGGCACCCGTGGGTCGATTCGACCGGCAAGCATCCCGAGGTACTCGGCTTCGAACGCGTCGCGTTACCGCCGAGCGATCTCACGATCGCCGAGTCGGATACGTCGACGGTCGCTTGGAGCGTCGAGCCGTCGGCGAGCGATATTCTGCCGTTCCATCTCCCCGCCGACGCCGGGCGCTATACGCTCTCCGTGCTAAAAATCTGCGACGACGGGCGCGTCGTTGCGGGTTCGATGCGACTCGAGGTGCGCTGATGGCCGAGCGCCGTCGTTTGCTCTTGCTCGATACGTACGGCCTGGTCTATCGCGCGTTTTTTGCGCTTCCGCCGTTGACTACCGCCGGCGGTGTCCCGATCAATGCGGCCTACGGTTTTACGACGACGCTGGTAAAAATTCTCGAAAGCGAGCGCCCGACCCATGCGATTGCGGCCTTCGACCGCGGCTTGCCGGCGCACCGCATGGAGATGATGCCGCAATATAAGGCGCAACGTGAAGCGATGCCCGATGAATTGCGCTCGCAGTTCGCTTTGGTGCGTCGCGTGCTCGACGTATTCGGAATTCCGATCGCCGAACTCGAGGGCAACGAAGCCGACGACATCATCGCCACGCTCGCCGCGCAAGCCGAGAAATCCGGAGCGCAAACATTGGTGGTGACCGGCGATAACGACCTTTTACAGATCGTCGACGATGCGACGCTGGTGCTCGCGACGCGGCGCAGCGTTACCGATCTGGTGCGGTACGACCGCGCCGCCGTGCACGAGCGCTACGGGCTCACCCCCGAACAACTCGCCGATTACCGCGGTCTCAAAGGCGACCCGTCGGACAATCTCCCCGGTATTCCCGGCATCGGGGAGAAGACTGCAATCGCGCTGATGCAGGCGGCCGGTTCGCTCGATGCGTTACTCGCCGATCCGACGCTCGCCGGAAAGCCGCGCTGGGAGGCCTTGGTGCGTGAATACGGCGAGCAAGCGCGGCTCTGTCGCGACGTTTCGCGCGTCGATCGCCACTTGCCGGTGACGCTCGATTGGGAGACGGCTGCCCTGCATCCGCCCGACGCAGCGCGGCAATATGCGCTCTATCGCGAGTTGGAGTTCCGCACGTTGCTGCGCAAGTTGGAGCCGCCGCCGTCGGCCGACTTGCCGCTCATGGCATCGCTGCGCGCACCCGACGGAGCGTTCCGTTCTTACGTCGCTGCCGTCGATCCACCAGATTTCGTACAGCTCGGCGAAGAGTTAGCGCGGATGGCGGGGGCGCCATACATCGCGCTTGCAATCGAGGGCGACACCATCGGCGTTAGCGCTGCGCCGCATGCGGGGCTCTCGTTTCGCATCGATGCGCTACGCGGAGAAGCGCTGCGTTCGTCGCTGGAGCGCGCGCTCGCCGGCGCGCGTGCGATCGTGGGCTACGATACGAAGCGTTTGCTGCGCGCGTTCGATTCCTACGGGCTCGCCGTCCCGGCGTTTGCCGACGATGCGATGTTGGCGGCGCATCTTTTGGAGCCGTCGCGCAGCTGCACCGACCCCGCCGAAGCCGCTCTCCTGGTACTCGACGAAGAGCCGGTACGCGATGCCGCCGTCTTCGCCGATGTCGCCGCCCGCGTCGCGCAGCGGGCGACGGAATTACTCTCCCAACGCGAGCAACTCGCGCTCTATCGCGATGTCGAGCTACCGTTGCCGCCGATCCTCGCGCATATGGAAGAGGCCGGCATCGCGATCGATGCGCGAGCATTGCAAGAGTTTTCGGTGGAATTAACGGCGAGCATCGCGGGCATCGCCGAGCGCATCGTCGAGGCGGCGGGGGAACCGTTCAATATCGGGTCCCCGCAACAACTCGGGCGTATCCTCTTTGAAAAGCTTGCGATCCCCGGCGGCAAAAAAAATAAGACCGGGTGGGCGACCGGCGTCGAAGTGCTGCAACCGCTCGCGCGCGAGCATCGCATCTGCGCCGATATTCTGGAATGGCGCGAACTCACGAAACTGAAGAACACTTACGTCGACGTGCTGCCGGCGTTGCGCGACCCCAAAGACGGGCGCATTCATACGGTCTTCAACCAAACGGTGACGGCGACCGGGCGGCTCTCGTCGACGAATCCGAACCTGCAGAATATTCCCGTACGTGCGGGGATCGGCCGACGCATCCGGCGCGCGTTCGTTGCAAGCGCGCCGGGAAGGCTCTTGCTCAGCGCCGACTACAGCCAGATCGAACTGCGCTTGATGGCGCATCTCTCCGGTGACGAAGCGATGCGGCGTGCCTTTCGCGAAGGAATCGATATCCATGATTTCACCGCGCGCGAGATCTTCGGCCTTGCGCCCGATATGCCGATCGAGAGCGAGCAACGGCGCATGGCAAAGGTGGTAAACTTCGGGTTGCTCTACGGCATGTCCGATTTCGGTCTCGCCGCACGCCTGGAGATCGATCGCACGCTCGCGCGCAGCATCACCGAGCGGTACTTCGCGCGCTTCCCCAGCGTGCGCGCCTATATCGCCAAAACGTTGGAGTGCGGGCGCGAAGACGGCTACGTCAGCACGATTCTCGGACGTCGTCGCTATATGCCTGCGCTGACATCGAGCAATACCATGCTTCGTAACGCCGCCGAGCGAGAGGCGACCAACGCGCCGTTGCAAGGCAGCGCCGCCGATCTTATGAAACTGGCGATGATTCGCGTCGATCGCGCGCTACGAGAGAGCGAGGAGGATGCCGTTTTGCTGTTACAGATTCACGACGAGTTGTTGATCGACGTTGCGGCGACGGCGCGCGACCGCGTGGCGGCGATCGCTCGCGAGGCGATGGAGCACGCGATGGAGCTCTCCGTGCCGCTCGACGTCAGCGTCAAGGCGGGCGAGAACTGGGCGGAAACCGAGCGATTCGATGCTTAGCCTTCTCCTCGCCGCGTCGATTATCGCGCGGCAATCTTCGCTGCCGGTCGTGACGATAAGCGCGCCGCGCGCCGCGATGCATCTCTGGGTATCGCGCAGCGAACGGCAGCACGAACTCGGCTTGATGGAACGAACGCACCTCGATCCGGCGCAGGGAATGATCTTCGTCTTCCGGCGCAACAACGAACGATATTTTTGGATGAAAGATACGTTGATGCCGCTCGACATGGTCTTTATCGAACGCGACGGTTTGGTGCGCGCCGTTGTTTCGCGCGTACCGGTGCTCGCGCCGGGAACGCCCGATAGCGCGATACCGCTGATTCAT
>JAJYHP010000127.1 GCA_021784715.1 bacterium | reverse complement strand
GCCCTGCTCCTGCGGGAGGGGCGCCCCGCTGCAGCCGGGCGTTTCTTCACGCGCGCCGACGGTGCCGTGCAGATCGGTCGCATGGCGGTGCGCGCGGAGTTTCGCGGGCTCGGCTACGGCCGCGCGATTCTCGATGCGCTCGTCGATGAGGCGAAACGACGCGGTTATCCGCGCGTCGTACTGCACGCACAGACGCACGCGCGCGGATTTTACGAGCGAGCCGGGTTCACCGCGCACGGCCCCGAATTTCTCGATGCCGGCATCGTGCACGTCGAGATGGAACGCGCGCTCGAGCGATAGCCTCACGCCGAGCAAGCGAACATTGTCACGCCGAGTAGCCGCTGAAAGCGGCGTATCGAGGCGCCGCACGCCGCGCCCGCGCTGCACGTGCGTGCATCGACGGCCACGCCGCTCGTAACTCGCTAGACGCTCGCGGCTCGGACAAGCAATGTCAGGGTCCTCGCCGCTCGCTTAAGCGCTCGTCACGACCGCCGCGTCCGCGCTGCACGCGTGCGCGCTGCACGCGTGCGCGAGTTCCACGCAGCGAAACAAATGCTGTCACGCCGAGTAGCCGCTGAAAGCGGCGTATCGAGGCGGCGCGTGCTTTACACGCATCTCGATACGGTTGCTGCGCAACGTACTCGATGTGACACGACGGTTGCTGCGCAACCTCCTCGACGTTCTGTCGTCGCGTTTTACTGCAGCGGTGCGGTAGAGCGCAGCAATCCCTGCCCGTCGGTCGACGCGTAGAGATAACCGCCGAGCCACTCCACCTTGGTGAAGCGACGCGAGATCGCACCCGAGCCTGGGTTGTCGAGGCGGGTCCAGCTCGTTCCCAGATCGGGCGAAGCGAAGAGGCCGAAGCCGGTCGAGAGGGCAAGGATCGGATCCTGGCCCGCCGGGGCGTTGGGGTTAAACTCGAGCGCCGTCGCATACTGCGGCTGGATCGCCGCTTTGACCCATTCCTCGGGTGCGACCGGCGGTGAGAGACGGGCGTTGATACCGTCGAAACGCCACGGAGGGCGCGGAGGCGCAAAGCGGAGCGGGAAGGTCTGCGCGCGACGTGCCAGCACCGACATTGCTTGCCGCGCGACGGAGAGCCCTGGCGGAGATAATGAGGTAAAGCTCACCCCGCCGTTCGTCGACGTGTAGATGGTGAGCGCTCCCGATCCGCCGACCGCAACGATGTCTAGCGAGTTCTGCGGATTAATGGCGAGTACCGCCGGCGCCGTCGTGAAGGTCGTCTGCGTGGTCGTCCACGTTGCGCCGCCGTTGGTGGAATATTCAATCGCTCCGTTACCGCTGGTCGCATTGGTGACGATGGCGAAGAGATTGTTGTCGTTCTCCGGGTCGACGCGAATGAAGCTGACGCCGAAGCCACCGGTAAGCAGTGCATTCGCTCCGGTGACGACGGTCGCCGCCGCCCCGTCGTCGGTCGATTTATAGAGTCCGCCGGTTCCGTCGGCGATGAAGAGCAAGCCCGGTGTCTTGCGCGAGAACGAGAGGCTCGAAACGCTCGCGAGCGTGCTTGGGCTTGAGGGATTGAACGACTGGCAACCATCGGTCGAGTAGCTCAGTGCGGGTGCCGACGTTTGCGAGACGACGCAGTCGCTCGCCTTGAAGGGGCTAACCTCGGCATCGCCGCCTTCAGCGAGCGACGAGGTGCCGCCGAAGGTGCCGGTCCAATCCGATGCCGAGAGTCCGCCTCCCGGAACCGCAGCTGCAGCCGGGCCGAAATCTTGGATCGTCGTCATGATAGTCTCGCTGCCGACCGTGCCGCCGACACCGAATCCGTAGAGATAGTTCGTCGAGAGACCGCCGGTGAGCGGAGTGGGAAGTCCCGGGGTTTGCCCGCACGTTCCTTGGTAGTAGAGGCCCTGATCCGCCGCGATGTAACACGCATCGCCTCCAGCACCGTTGGAGACGACGGTGAGCCCGCGCATATCGCCGTAGGTATTGCCTTGCGTCGTCGATGTCTGCCCCGCTACCGCCGTGTAGGTCGCGCTCGGTGGCGTCGTGGTGTTCGGGATCGCTCGCCATTCGGTGAACTCCGCGCCCGTATAGATGGTGTGCGCGAAGTTGATGCTGTTCGCAAGCATCTGCGAGCCGTAGTAGCCGGTCGGGTTTCCGCCGGTTCCATTGCTGCTCGCTTGCGTCGCGACATCGGTCCACGTTGACCCACCATTCGTCGAAAGGTAGAGCTCCTGAGAGACGGCGTTGCCGCCCATCGTACAAGAGAAGCCGGTCGCCCAGACGGTGCTCGGCGTCGCCTGATCGATAGCAATTGTGTGCACCGCTGCGGGAGCGCTATTGCCGCCGGTTCCACATCCGAGTGCGGTCGTTGCTAGCTGCCCGCCTTTGGTCCACGTCGTGCCGTTAAAACTCCACGTATAGCCGTTGTAATCACCGGCGATGAGCGTGCTGGGAGGGGCGGCGGCGATGCTGTCGGCACCGGTTCCATACGCATTCCTCGCCGAAGCAAAGCCGGTGCCGGCGGCTGTCCACGTCGCGCCGTCATCGGTCGACTGTTCGACTCCGACTGCATCTGCGACGTAAATGGTGCTGCCGAGTTGTGCAAAATGTGTTGCCGGCGCATTCTGGTCGACTTGCGTCCACGACGAACCACCATCGGTCGAGCGGAAGACGCCGCCGAAGTAGGTCGCAGCGAGGACGACGTTCGGGTTGCTCTGATCGACATAGATGTCGTTCACGCGCGTATCGGTGAGTCCGTTGTCGTAGCCGATCGGATACCAGGTTTGGCCGCCGTCGACGGTTTTATAGATCCCGGAAGAAACGTTGACTTCGAAGCCGTTCCCGTCGCCGCCCGCGATATAAATAATGCGTGCCGGGCTCGTCGGCGTGCTCGGGCCGACCGGCACGACGCTCTGAATCTTCCCCGAGCCGGCGAGATCGCCGCCGATCGTCGCGTTGTTCAGGACGTTCTGCCAGACCGGGCCGAGATTCGTGAACTGCACCGCCGGAATCGTTCCGGCGACCGGGGCGGAGGGAGGCTGTAACGAGATCGGATTTCCGCTGTTAAACACTTGCGCGACGGTCGTGCTGCTTGCGCTCACGGTACCCGTGCCGGTGAAGGTAGTGAGTAACTGCCCGGAGCCTTCGTTATTCGAACACGCCCCGCTCCACGATGAAATGACGATCGTTTCTTGCACTCCGATCGGCGAACCGATCGTTAGCGTGGTACTCGTCGTTCCAGCCGGAAAAGATACGCAGGCCGTTGAGACGGGAGCACCGGTTGCGGTGCTACCCGAATAGATGCGTGCGTCGACCGATTGCGCGTTATTTGGAATCGTTTGTGGTGCACGCGTGGTCGAGGACGCCGTCGCACTTCCTCGTGTTATCGTGATGGAGATATCGTGGCGCGGGCCGCTGGCGGCTGCGACGCTCGGTATCGAGTTGCCGCCTCCGTGGCATCCGGCGAGAAATGCGGTCGTCAGCGCTACGGCCAACGCATTGCGAAATGTCGCGCGATTCATCTTACTGCACTCCTCCAGAGAGCGTGGCGTTGGTTGCGTCTATCGTGATCGACGCGGGCGCGACGCCGGTGGCGCCGGTGAAGGTGAACGAGCACGTGTTTCCCGCCGCACCCGTCGCAGCGGTTATCGTGTCGGTACTGCCGGCGGCCAATGTTGCCGAGGCGGCGTTAAAATTGGTGCAGCCCGATCCTGAGGGCGCTACGGTAAAGGCGCCGCTGTAGTTCGCCTCACTTGCTTCGACCGTTATCGTGGCGGGCAACGTCGGTGGCACGATCGCACTGGGAGTTCCCGCGCTCGAGCCACTATTGACTGCGCCTCCCGTCGGCGGCCAATTGCCGCTCCAAACCACGAGAACTGGGCCTGGCGTCCCCGGCGGGGAGCTTGGCGGCGGGGATGTCGGAGGCGGAGGCGGGGGAGTCGTCGGCGCCACCGTCGGCGGCGCGGTCGGTGGGGGCGAGGGATTACCACCCCCGCCTCCGCCGCAGGCTGAGATGAAAAGCGCGCTCGCAGCGAGCGCGGGAAAGAGAAGCCGAGAGAAACGCATGGAGCCTCCGACGGAAAGCTGAGAGGCGCCTGGGATTCGCCCTGGCGCCTCTTCCTCCTGGATTCTCGGCGAGATCGCCCTGCCGAGCGCTTAGTGGGTTTTCATCGTGACGAGATCGTCGAGGCTCGCACCCGAAACGTAGGGTGCGATCTCGGCGGGAAGCGTCACTTTCGTTACCGGCGTATACCGCGCACCGTTGCCGCCTTCGATGACGTCGTGGATCGAGGTTGCAAAGTAGGCGTCGACCGTCGATGTCGGTGCCTCTGCATCGAGGACGAGACGATCGGGGAAACGCTGGACGATGGTGAAGCCCGCGCGTTCCAATGCGTTCACGACGTTCGCTTCATCGCTCGCGAGCGATCCGGTTGGGCGAAGGACGAGTTGGATGCGCGTCGTCGCCGTTGCAATGCGTGCTCCCCGGTCGATCAGGCCCACGATATGGGGTGCGGCATCGATCGTGCGTGCACCCGTCGTGGCGAGCGATGCGAGCGGAGCGGCCTGCTGCCTGAAGCCCGCACCCGCCGAGAGCGGCGCGCGATTCGGGCAGAGCGTATGCGCGATCGGCATGCCGAGCGGGATGCCGAGACCGCTGACGTTGTCGTAGCCGCTGCCCGCACTGAAGTACGGCGTCGTTCCGGCGAACTGGTTGTTGCCGGTGAGGACATCGATGAAGTTCGAGGGCGAGCTCTTGTATGCGGCGTACGGCAGTGCCACGGGATCGAACGAGACGCTCGCAGAGGAGACCGAGAAATTGCAGTACTCGTAGATCTCCGCCATCAGTGCCGCGTACTGCGGCGAACTCCACGACGTGCCGGCGGCAACTCCCCACGCGCCGTTATCGTAGGTTACAACATCTTCGGCGGGAAGTGCGAGATCGGGAACGTTGCGTTGCGTCGTCGACGCTTCGCCGGTGAGCCCGACCTGGAACGGCGGAATCGTCGCTTGCACCGAGACGCCGCCACCAGTCGCGCATTGGGTGGTTCCGGAACTGCCGCAAGAATAGTCGTTCCACGCAACGTCATTGGTGATTGGATCGGGAACGTTGAGGTTCGTCTCCGTACCGCCGACGCCGATAACGTTCGGGTCGCTCGCCGGGTATCCGACGCCGACGGTATTCCCGATGCCGTCGTAGCACTCGTTGCCCGTATCGCCGGCAGCGGCGACGAACGCGATCCCTTGATCCGCTCCGGTTTGAAAGACGGGATGGTAGAGGTTATAGACCGTGCTTGCCTCGCAGCCCGAGAACGACGAGTTCACGACTGAGGCTTTTGCGTCGCTAACCGCCATGTTATACGCATCGACGATGTGTTGGTCGGTAAGGCTCGGAATTTCGTAGACGATGATATTCGCACCGGGTGCGAGGCCCGAGATCGTCTCGATATCGAGCGTCGCTTCGCCGTTATCGGCGCCCGCGGCCGGGCCACCGTCGACAGGCACTTGGGAGATCGTGCTGCCGGTCGTCGGCGTCTGGAAGTAGGTATTGTAGAGCGAGATATCGGTCGGTGAAAATGCGGAGTCGATGACGACCGCGACCGTCTCTCCCGAACCGTTAAAACCGCTCTGCACAGGGAACTGCAATCCATCGGCGACCGCGCGTGGCCCCCAACCGGGATCGATTTTCGGCCCGAACGTCGGGCCGGCGAGCGGCGATGCGGTCGCAGTGGGGCCTGCGTAGGGCGTTGCCGTGCTCGTCGGCGTCGGGGTTACCACGGGCGTCGGCGGGGTACTCGGTTGCGGCGTCGGCAACGGCGTGCCGTTCTCGACGATCGCGAAGATGTACGAAACGTTCGCGGCGAGCACGATCGGCGGCGCGATCGACTGCGAGGGCAGCGAGATCGTATTGCCGCTTGCGGCGATCGGCCCGGCCACGGCGTTCCAACCCGCCGCCGCATTGCTTGGATCGAAGAAGGCGACGTAGACGTCGCCTTGCAGCGTTCCCGCCGGGAATGTATATGTGAACGCCGGCGTGCTCCCGAACGTGAGCGCGCTACTCGGCGTGACGACGGCATAGAGCAGCGGCGTGACGGTCGCGCCGAGCGATTTCGGGCGGCGAACGTTCGTCGACTGCGGGACCGGTGCGCCGCCGGGAAGCGAGGATTCCACCGTGACGGTCGTGTTGCCGGAGCCCGAGGTGGTCGCCGGTACCGTTACCGTACCGGATGCGCCGGAGGCAATCTCGGGAAACGTGAGCGTCTGCGGATTTCCCCCGAGCGTGACGCTCTGTGTGATGCTGGGAGGATAGGTGACGACGGGTCTGGGGGTGGAACTACCGCTCGGCGGCGTGAAGCCACCACCGCCACCGCCACCGCCGCCGCCGCAGGCCGCGACGAGAACCGCGCTTGCTGCAAGCGCGGGAAAAAGAAGCCGAGAGAGACGCATGAAACCTCCGGGAATCCTGAGAGAACGCTGGGATACCCGCGAACTTTACGCGTTTCTTGCAAACCGGGCTACGCCGTTCGTCGGAGTAGCCCGGTTTGTCGGCTCTCCTTACTCGGCGAGCGCTGCGACCGGAACGCCGCCGGTCGGAGGGTTTGCCTTCATGAAGAAGACCAGCGGCGTCGCGACGACGAAGACGATGGCGGTGAGGCGGAAGAGGTAGGTGTAGGCGATCATCGTGCTTTGCTGTGCGACCATCGCGGTGAGCGCGAGGCGCGAGAGCCCGTGCGTCTGCGTGACGCCCGCTGCCAGCACGTTCCACGCGATCGCGCCTTCATGCGCGAGTAGCGTGGTGAGAATCGCGATGCCGAAACTTCCGCCCAGCTGGCGCACGAGGGTGTAGACGCCGGTCGCGCCGGCGAGCTCGTGCCGCGGAATATCGCCGAGCGAGGTCGTCGAGAGCGGCACGAAGAGGAAGCCGAGCGCGAAGCCTTGGATGACGCGTGGCCAAAAGACATCCCAATATCCCGCCATCGCGTTGAGATCGCCGAGCATCCAGGTCGAATACCCGAAGACGAGCAGGCCGCACGCGACCAAGATGCGTGGGTCGACCTTGCCGATCATTCGCCCGACGATCATCATCGAAATCGCGGTGGCGAAGGCGCCGGGCATCAGTGCGAGCCCGGTATCGAATGCGGTGAAACCCAGCATCGTTTGGAAGAAGAGCGGCAAGATTAGTGCCGTCCCATAGAGACCGAATCCGCTGATAACGCCGATGATGCTCCCGATCGTAAAGCTCGGTATTCGGAAGACGTGCACGTCGACAAGTGGATATTTATCGCGTATCGACTTGTAGATAAAGACGGCGAGCGAGATGACCGCCACCGCGGAGAGCGTGATGATGGTCGTCGATGAAAACCAATCGTCATGTTCGCCGCGTTCGAGAACGTATTGCAGCGACGCGAGGCCGGCGGTCAGCAGCCCGAGGCCGAGAAAATCGATGCCGCCCTTCGGCTTTTCGTGCAGCGAAGAATCGGGAATGTACGCGAGCGTCAGAATGAACGCCGCAATGCCGATCGGTACATTGATGAAGAAAATCAGCGGCCAGCTCGCGTTGTCGACGATATAGCCTCCCAGCGTCGGCCCGACCGCCGGTCCGACCATAGCGCCGAGCCCGAAGATCGCCATCGCAAAGCCGCGACGCGCCGGAGGATAGGATTCGAAAAGAATCGCCTGCGCGGTCGGTTGTAAAGCGCCGCCGCCGAGCCCTTGAAGGACGCGATAGAAGATGAGGACGTCGATGCTATGCGCGGTGCCGCAGAGAAACGACGCGATCGTAAAGATCCCGAGCGAAGCGGCATAAAAAAACTTTCGCCCGAACATCGCCGTGAGCCAACCGTTGAGCGGCATGACGATGACGTTGGCGAGAATGTACCCGGTCGCAATCCAGGAGACTTCATCGACCGATGCGCCGAGGTTGCCGCCGATGGTATCGATGGCGACGTTGACGATCGTGGTGTCGATAATCGCCATGATGAGCCCGAGCATCACCGTGAAGGTGATGATGCCGAGATATTTGTTCTCGCTCTCTTCTGCGTTCATCGTTGTTAATGCCACCGTTACCTAACCTTCATCTGCGAGCGGTATCGTGCGGGTAAGGAGGACGACACCATGAACGACACTTTTGCCGAGACCCCCGAGATGCTGGAAAACGTTGCAGCAATCCTCGAAGGCCAGGACCTGCCCGCCGATTCCGACGACGACGAGGAGGAGGACGAGGACTGAGAAGCATGCGGCGCCTCGAAAGGGGCCCCGCGACGGTGCGGGGTATCGGCCCGCCCCATGGCGATACCCGCACCGCCGCGTGAAGCCTCGCGCGCGAACTCGAAGGTTCCGGAGATCACGCCCTACTTCTGGATCCTCAAGGTTCTTACGACGGGCATGGGTGAGACCAGCTCCGACTTTTTGGTCCATCATCTCAACCCGGTGCTTGCGGTGCTCCTTGCTGCC
>JAJYHP010000050.1 GCA_021784715.1 bacterium | reverse complement strand
TCGCTCGCGCGTCGAGCGCGCGCAACAGGGCGGGCATCCGCTGCAGCAGCGAATGTAGGCCGAGCGAGAGCGGCGTCATTCCCAGCTGCAAGCGCACGGCAAAATCGGGATGCTTGCGATAGAAGCGAACCGTGGATCGCCCGGCGAGCATCATCTTTCCTTTTTGGTCCTCGTGCGGCACGTCCTGGCAATGATAGCTCACCGCTCGCGGCTCGTAGCAGATACGGACGCCCGAGCGTTCGAGCCGATATCCCAGC
The DNA here is from genome assembly GCA_021784715.1 of bacterium. The sequence continues at coordinate 8,168 of JAJYHP010000050.1, read as the reverse complement.
TCGAGATCTTCGTGGCCGTAACCGGTAAAAGACTCGTCGAATCCGCCGACCGCGCGGAGATCCTCCGCGCGCACCGATGCGTTGCCGGTGAGGAAATAGAGCCACGAGAGATGCTTGCGCCCCGGAGGGTGAAGGTGGCCGCGTAATTCGGCGCGATCGCGCTTGAGCGCGTAATCGTCGAGATCGCGGACCTGAACCTCCCACCCGACGATCGCAATTCGGCTCGCGAGCGCGTGCCGGTCGAGATGCACGGCGAGAAGATCGGGTGAGGCGAGAATGTCGGCGTCGTTAAATAGGACGATCTCGCCATTCGCGGCGGCGATGCCCGCATTGCGCGCCGCCGCGCGCCCGCTGTAACCACCGGGGAGGTGGCGGACGTTCGGCGAGCTTCGCGCGACCTCGGCGAGATATTCGGCGGTGCCATCGGTGGAGAGCGAATCGCAGATAAGCAGTTCGTATCGCGACGCGTCGATCGTTTGCGACAATAACGTCGGCACGACATGGCGCAACGTGTCGAGACGATTAAACGTGGGTATGACGACAGAACAATCAAGCATCGATTAAATCCGCGACTCCGTGCGCGACCTCGTCGCGAAATTGCGCGAGGGAGGCTTCGTCGTCGCTCTGCGGTTTTCGTAAGCTGCGGTTGGGCACCCGATACGGCGCCCACTCCTGCGCCGCCAATCGGAAGTAGCGATGTTCGAAGGCGACGACCGTCGGCCTGCGCATCGCGCTTGCGACATGAGTCGCACCGGTGTCGACCGTGACCACGCACGCCGCGCGTTCGAAGACCGCGGCCCAATGGAAGAAGGGAAGTTCTCGCAAGACGGCCGCCGCGCCGACTCCCGCAAACGCGTCGAAGGCATCGCCGATCTCGGCGTTCGCCGTCACCACCAACGGAGGGCCCAACTCGGCGAGACGGCGCGCCAGCGCGACGGTCGAAGCGAGGGTGCTGCCGCTTTGAAACCAGCGCGGCGCGAGGTGGAGGACGATCGGTCGCTCGGGCAACGAGGCGACGGCGGCACGGTCCTCCTCGCGGAGATCGAGGCGTAGGTCGAGTACCCGTTCGCGGGCGCCGCCTAAGGCGACGAGATCGAGAAGTTGTTCGACTTCGTGTCGCACGACGCGTTTCGGATCGCGTTCGCAAAGATCGGGATCGGCTTCGGAGATCGCCATCCGGTTGACGAACAGCCGTGCAGTGAGTCGGGCGAGATAGCGACGCGCGTAGGTGTAACCGACGCGAACCGTAGCACCGGTTGCGCCGACTATGCGCAGATCTTCGGCGCGCGGAGCAAGCGCAATCGCGAGATCGGCGTTGCGAAATTGCGCGCCGAAACGTTCGGGGCGAACCGCGCGCGGCAGCGACACGAGCTCGTCGATGTCGGTATTCCGTTCCACCACCACGCGGTTATACGCACTCGTAACCAACGTAATGTGTGCATTGGGAAACGAGCGTCGCACCGTCGCGATCGCCGGTGTCGAGAGAATGAGATCGCCGATTCGATCGGTGCGCGAAAGAAGAACGTTCACCGGGCGCCGCGAAGCCGAATCGCGCTTTCGAGCTCTTCGAAATAGGCACTCGCAAGCATTCGTCGCACCGTGCGTAATTCCGAACCGCTCAGCGGGCGGTCGCCGCCGATGCCGGCGACCGCGCCGCGCAGGCGCTGCGGAACGCCGAGCGCTCGTAACACCGCGTGCACGCCTCGTTGTACGGGGTTTTCGCCGGTTGCGAGGTAGGTGCGCCAATGCGGGTGCAACGCCGAAAGCGTGACCGCGGTGCGCGCTTGCGCGCGCGCCTGTCGCTCCATTTTCGCGATTTCATCTCCTCGCGGCCGCGGCTTATAATGGTATGCGAGCGCTCGCGGATTGAACGCGGCACGAACGCCGGCGAAGCGCAGGCGCAAGCCGACATCGATATCTTCCCACCCGTACTCTGCAAAGGACTCGTTGAAGCCGCCGATCGCGCGTATCGTCGCCAGGGGAACCGAAACGTTGGTCGTCCAGAAAAAATTGCCGCTGTAATCCTTCCAACTCCAGACCGGCGGCGGGAGATCGTCGAACGACTCGACGTTGATGGCGCCGCCCCGAACGATCGCTGCGGGGTGACGATCGTGCGAGCGCAGGTGCTCTTCGACGAAATTCGGTAACGGCAACACGTCGTCGTCGATGAAAATGATGCGCTCGCCGGTCGCACGCGCAATGCCGACGTTGCGGCCGCGCGCGAGCCCGGCATTCTTCTGCTCGATCGCCGTAAACGCGCAGCCGGCGCGGGCGCGAGCGCGTTCGATGACCGCGGAGGTATCGTCGGTCGAGCCATCGTTCACGAGTACGACTTCGTAGGCATCGTCGGGCAGCGTCTGTTCGAAACACGCATCGAGGACGCGTTCGAGCAGCGCCGCTCGATTATAGGTACAGAGTTGAATGGTCGCGCGCATCGTTGCCCGCACTTCGACGCCGATGCTCGACTCCGCTCTTACGCGGGTCCGGGGGCGAGCAGCCCCTCGACCGCCGCAAGAATCCTCGGGGTGTCGAGCCCCGCGATACACGCGTAATCCACGCAGGTCTCCTTTCGGTCGCCCACGTGACATGGGAACGCCGAGCGAACGATGGCGCGGCGATCGCAGAGCGGCGCCCAGCGTTCGGGAAAGTCGCTCTGAAACGGAAAGATGCCCACCGTCCGCGCTCCCGCTGCAGCGGCGACGTGCATCGAACCCGTGGTGATGCCGACGAACGCTCGCGCGTCGCGGGCGAGCGCCGCGAGCGCACCGATGGAGAGACGACCGGCGACCGAACGCACCTCGGCATCGCCGCTTTCGGCAACGATGCGCGCGGCGATTCCACGGTCGGCCTCGGCGCCGCTCAGAAGCACGGGAAGAGCGAAGCGCTCGCGCAACGCACGCGTGCTTCGCGCCCACCCTTCCGTCGGCCAGAGGCCGCGTTGCGTTGCGACGGCATTGGTAGGATGCACGATAAAATACGCGTCGCGATTCAGTGCGAGTTCCGCGCGCAACGCTTCGGCGGATCGTTCGTCGTCGGGGCTCGGATGGAGGTGCGGCCGCGCCCCGACGGCATCGCAGCCGATCGCGCGCGGATAGTCGAGCAAAATATCCGACCAATGCGAGGTGACGTCGCCGATCTCGCTCCGCACGACGACGCGATGCGTGAACGAGCGCGAATAGAGACGGCGCGCCTGGCCGACGCGGACGGGTATTGCGGCGCCGCGGACCGCTGCGGCCGCGCGCGGGGTCGCCCACGTCACCACGCACGCCGAGTAGGCGCGTTCGCGCACGGCGGCGATCTGACGATCGATCGGCTCGCCTTCGTCGACGAGCACGCGATCGATCTCGGGGACGAGTTCGAGGGTCGTACGATGGCCGGGAAGCGTGAGTGCATCGACGCTATCGTATTGCGCGAGCAAGGCCTGGGCGACGACCGTGGCGACGAGCGAGTCGCCGAGCCCCCCGCCGGCGCAATAGAGCAGTGCGCGATTCATTTTTCCAGAGCGCTGAACAACTCGCGTGCGTAGATACCGTCGAGAAACTGGGCCTGCGCGACCGCGCGCACGGCGGGCTTCGCCCGTTCGTCGCTCGCAACGCCGGCATAGAATGCGAGCAGAGCGTCGGGCAGCAGATATTTTGCGCGCAGCATGTTGAGAGGGTGCGCCCCGGTCGCCGCCCGCACGCGCGAGGAGGGACTTTTTTCGATAAAGCGTCGCGCCATGCGCGCCTTCTCCACGGCTTTTCGCGCGAGTACTTCAAGCGTTTCGTCGCTCGGCTTTTTAATGTGCCAGAGAAAAGCGTCCCACGAAAATCTCCGACGCATGCCGTTCTCGCGCAATCGAACTCCCAGCTCCGTATCTTCCCAACCGTAGAGGTGAAAGGATTCGTCGAAGCCGCCGACGGCGTCGATCGCCGCTTTGGGAATCGAAACGTTACACGTGCAGAGAAACGCTCCCGAGTAATTGCCGAGCGAGGGCTTGGGACGATGCTCGTAGTCGGGAACGTTGACGATCGCCCCATTCACGACCAAGCCCGGCGCGTCGTGCGCCGCCTCGTGCGCGGCGAGAAACCGCGGCGGCACGACGACGTCGTCGTCGCAGAAGAGCACGATGAACCCTTCGGCCACCGCGACTCCGCGATTGCGCGCCTTACCACGATTCGGCTCGGGCTCGAAAAGATACCGTATCGGAAAATTGCTCGTTTCGGCGGCGGCCATCACGACCGAGCGCGTCGCATCGCTCGATCCGTTATCCACCACAATCGCTTCGAAATTCGGCGCACCTTGCTGCAATGCAAACGATGCGAGCGCGCGCTCGATGTAGCTCGCCCGGTCCTTGGTCGCGATAACGACCGAGAGACGCATGGCTAATGGTTTTCCCGAAGCATGGTGAGCAGGGATTCCGCCAAACGATCCGCCGCACCCGCATGGTGCGCGTAGAGCGCCTTCGTTCGCTCCGCAACGCGCGCTCGCCACGCAGCGTCGTCGAAGGCCGCAAGCGCGACCCGAGCGATACGTCCGGGCGTCAAGGTCCCGTGCAATTCGCGAACGAGCTCCTCGCCGGCATCGATATTGGGCTGCGTGTGAAAGCGGAATCGCTTCGAAATTCGTACCGCGACCGCGCGTTTGAGCGTGGCGCCGAGCCACGGAATACGATTGAGGTAGGTGAGCGGGCCGTTGATGGCGATCAACTCCGCCGCGTTGATCGGCGTGATCGCGATGGTCGGCACACCGAGTGCCGCGAGTTCGATGCACTTCGTTCCCGGGAGGGTCAATGCCAGCCCACTCGCCGCCGCGGCGGCGAGGCTCTCGCGAACGATGGGGAAGCGCCGTTCGCCATCGCGCTCCGCGAGCCACGCCCGCTCGCCTTCGCGGATGAGACGGCCTTTCTTCGACCAGACCCGCGGGTCGCCGCCGGCTTCGATTGCGGCTTCCACCGCATCGAGCGAGGTGAACGGCGAGATTCCAAACGAGATTGGAATCGAGGGGCGTTCCGCACGCATGCGCAGCGCCGCGGTGAAGAAGAACGGAATCATGTGTTCGACTTCGTACGAACGCGAACCGGGGAGCACGACGATTCCGTCGCGTTCGAACCATGACGGAAGCGGTTCTGCGGCTTGCTCGAAGGCTCCATCGATCGCAAGGTTCCCGATGCGCTCGATCCGCCCCGAGGGAACGCCCCACGCCTCGAGCTGCGCGACGTTCGCTTCATCGACGGCGTACGCACGCGCGAGCGACGAAGCGTAGCGAGCGCGCGAAAACTTATAGGTCGCGGCGAGGCCGTGCAGCCGAGCACGCACGCGCGCCGCGTGCATAAGATCGCCGCCGAGATAGAGCACGCCGTCGACCCGATCGGGAGCTCCCTCGAGCGTCCCGCCTAACGCGAATGCGAGATACCGCGAGGGCTCGAAAACGTGCGCCTTCGCGAACGCAGCACGCAGCATCGGCGCTTCGTTTCCGGTCGCAAAATCGTCGGGAACGAGAAACGCGTAGATCTCGATCTCCGGTTCGCGCCGGTAGAGCGCGCTGAGAAGCGGCCGTGCCCAGCCCGCCGTTTCACCGGGACCGTTGACCGTGAGCGCGAGCCGCAACGCTAGCGCTCCGACGAAAAATGCGCGCGAATCCGTTCGACGATTTCGGTCGTGCTCGATCCTTCGCGGTGCGGCGCGAGCCGCACTTCGCCGCCGTGCGCCAGAACGATGCGCGCCTCGGGCAGTTCCTCCACTCGATATTGCGCGCTCTTCACGTGGATGTCGGGGCGGAGTCGCTCCAACAACGCCTCGGGCGTCCGTTCCGAAAAGCCGATCACCACATCGACGCTCCGTAACGCGCAGAGCAGCCGCGCGCGCTCTTCGTAGGGAACGAACGGGCGCGGCGCGCCCTTTAGATCGCGCACCGACTCGTCGCTATTGAGCCCAACGAAAAGCGCGTCGCCCTGCGAACGCGCCCACGCGAGATATTCGGCGTGTCCGACGTGAAGAATATCGAAGCAGCCGTTGGTGAACACGACTTCTTTGTTGCGCGCGCGCAACATCTCGCGAAAGGCGATCGCTTCGGGAAGATCGAGCGAACGCCCGAACAGATACTCAGGCGTCGGCATGTTCGAGAAGCTCCAGAATTTCATCGGCGTTTGCGGTAGCGGTTCCGAGTTTTTCCACCACAGCTCCCGCAGCGTAATTGGCCAGTTGCATCGCCCGATCGATCGACGCGCCGACGGCGAGCGCGAGCGCGAGAACCGAGACGACCGTATCGCCGGCGCCGCTGACGTCGAAGACCGTTCGTGCGACCGACGGAATCGCCAGGCGCTCGCCGTCGCGGCCGAAGAGCGCCATTCCGTGCTCGCCCCGCGTGACGACGACGTATCGGCAGCCGAAGCGCTCGAGCAATATCTTTCCCGCTCGTTCCAACGACGCGTCGTCGCGTATTTGAATGCCCGACGCCGCCGACGCCTCGCCAAGATTCGGGGCGACGCAGGTGACCCCCGAAAAAAGTGCGGCGTGTTGCGGCTTCGGATCGCCGAGGACGAGCGGGCACAGGTTCGCCGCTTCGACGATTTCTCGCGAGAGCAAACCTTTTGCATAGTCGCTCACGATCACCGCATCGGCTCGTCGCGCCGCGGCGGCGACGATGGCGACGATCCGCTCCGCATCGAGCGCGCTCAACGGCTCCACCGATTCCCAATCGGCGCGCACCACCTGTTGGTGCTGCGCGACGACGCGTGTTTTTCGCGTCGTCGGACGATCGTCGACGGAGATCACGCCGTCGGCATCGATGTTTTGCGCGCGCAGCATCGCGCGCACCTCGTTGCCGAAGGAGTCGTTTCCGACCACACCGACGCACGAGACGTTCGCGCCGAGAACGCGCAGATTGTGCGCGACGTTTCCGGCGCCCCCGAGGGTGAAGGAATGATTGCTGACCGCGACCACCGGGACGGGCGCTTCGGGGGAAATGCGTTCGACGCGCCCCCAGATCCATTCGTCGAGCATGAGATCGCCGACGACGAGAATGTTCTTTCCCGCCATTTTTTCAAAGAGCGTTCGCGCGTCGGGAACCGCGAGCGAGAGAGTCACGAAGGATCCCCGAAGATCATCCGCTGTTCGACGAGATCGCAAAGAATGTGCGCCATCACTTGATGCACTTCTTGCACCAGCGCGGCGTAGCCGTCGGGGCCGACGAGCGCGAGGTCGGCGACGCGCGCGCTCTCGCCGCCGCCGTTTCCGGTAAAGGCGACGGCAATCGCGCCCTTACGCTTCGCCGCCTCCAGCGCGAGCACGATATTGCGCGAACTTCCGCTGGTCGTCATACCGATAACGACGTCGCCGGGGCGCGCGAACGCCTCGACCTGACGCGAAAATACGACGTCGTATCCGTAATCGTTGCCGATGCACGTGAGCGTCGAGGAGTTCACCGAGAGCGCTTCGCTGTAGAACCCCGGACGTTCGCGTAAAAATCTCCCGGAGAGTTCTGCCGCCATGTGCTGCGCCTCGGCGGCGCTCCCGCCGTTCCCGCACCACAACACTTTGTTTCCGGCGCGCAACGCCACGACCATCGCTTCGGCGATCGCCTCAACTTGCGCGCGATAGTGCGGGGATTCGAGAAGGCCTTTCCGCTCGGCGAGTAAGACCGAGAAATCGCGCCGACGGTGCGTGGCGGGAAGATCGTTCACGGCTCGATCCAGAAAAGATCCTCGCCCTGCGAAACGAGTTCGCCGTTCTGCGGGATGATGCGAACGATCGTGCCGGCAAATTCGCTCTGAATTTCGTTGAATAACTTCATCGCTTCGAGAATGCAAAGAACGTCACCGACGTCGACGTGTTGTCCTTCGCTCACGAACGCGGCGGAATCGGGGGAAGAGGAACGATAAAACACGCCGGTAAGCGGAGCGCTGACGCGTTTGACGTTCTTCGGCGGCCCCGCGACCGGAGCGGGCACCGAACCGTCGACGACCGGCGCGGGAACCTGACCGATCTGCGTCACCACCGGAGCCGCGGCTTCGCGACGGACGAGTTCGTAGAGCGTCTCGCCGACGCGGACTTTCATCCGGTCGAGATCGTGCTGCTCCATCACGGCGATCAGCCGTTCTATCGCCTCAAAATCTTGTTCCATTACGCTCCCATTCGTTCTAGGACGGCTGCAATTTGTTCGGTGTCGTCGAGCGAAAGACGCACGTC
>JAJYHP010000058.1:439-8462 GCA_021784715.1 bacterium | reverse complement strand
GGCCGCCTTCGGTGCGGGAACGATCTCGGGCGATCAGCTCGTCGATATCTGCGGCCAAGTCACGCAGGTGTTGCCGTCGAAGGTGACCGCAAGCGGGAATCACGGCTATTTCTACGTGCAGATCCCCAATGGCGGCACGATCGAGATCGTCTCGAATCTCGATGCGATGGCGCAAGCTCCGACCAACGATCCCCCGAGCTGGCCGTGGGTAGCAACCGGCAATTACGTGTACGTGCAGGGCCGCTACTACTACGACAACTCGAGCAGTCAGGGTATCGATTGGACCGAAGACGATACCGGTTCGTGGCCCTATACCGGCTACGTCGCGGTCTGCGATTCCAGTGCCGCCAACTGCGTGAAGTACTGGTAGGCGAACGCCGACTCGGGCGGCGGAGCATACCGTTCTGTCCGCCCGCGTCGGCGCTCTGTCACCCCAAGGAGCCCACAAAGTGGGCGGATCGGGGGCGTCGAGGGCCTGACCGAGGTCTACGGCGCCCCATCTGTGGAACCCGCAGGTATGCTAACTGCAGATTCGGTCGCCGTTCGCGCCTTCGCCGCGCTCGCCGCCTGCGCGCTGTTCGCGTCTTGCTCCGGTCGCATCGGCAACGGGAAAAGCGGGCTCTGCGATAACGCGGGCTATCTCGCAGCGCGAAAAATCGCGCATGCGCGCAGCGAGGTGACCATCTGCGGAACGGTCGTGCGCGTTCGCGCGGCGCGACGCACGCGCAGCGGATTACATCTCTGGTTTTACGTGCGGGTGGCGCCGCATGTCGTCGCGCGGGTGATCGCCGACGAGAGCGTACTCGGCCCGCTCCTCGTTCGTGTCGGCGAAAAGGCCGAGGTTCAAGGGCGATTTTTTCGCGACCGCGACGGCTTCGACGGCATCGATTGGACGCATCGCATCGACGGCACGCACAGCTCCTGGAGCACGCCCGGTTTCGTCGTCATCAACGGTGTCGAATATCGCTGAGCCCGCCGGGCCTTGCCGTCGCCGAACGGAGCGCGGGCCTCTCGCGCCGAATCTCGCGGCGATGAGCGACATTCAAGATCGTACCGGGGCCCGGCAGCCCGAACTCTTCTCCCCCGAGCGCGCCGCGCGCCTCGACGACCCCGCTCGTGAGGAATATATGCCGGCAGCGGCGATCGTCGGACGACTCGAGGTTCCTCAAGAGGGCCGGGTCATCGATCTCGGCGCCGGAACCGGCCGCTATACCTTCGCGATCGCGAAGGCGCACCCGGACGCCTTTGTCGTCGCCGTCGATACGCAGCCGGGATTCGTACGCATCATCGCCGAGCGCTGTCTCGAGGGGAAATTCGACAACGTCGTTACCGGGGACACCCCTGCCGGCCCGCCCGCCGACCGGATTCTGCTCCTCAACGTGCTCCACGAGATGACCGATCTCGATCTGAACCCGGTGCGGGCCGCGCTCTCGCCTGAAGGCTGGATGCTGGTCATCGATTGGGATGCCGGCATCGAGCGGCCCGTCGGCCCGCCACGCGAACATTCGCATACGCGCGACGAAGCGGTCGCTCGCCTGCAATCGCGCGGTTTCGCTCGTGTCGAGCCGATCGAGGCGCCGGAGTTTCCATACCACTTCGTGCTTCGCGCGCGCGTGTAGCAGGGAGGCGTCTGCCGAGCGCGTACCGCGTTCGCATGCGCACTCATCTGATTCGAGGCTTCGGCCTCTCCCTGTTGCTGTGTTCTTTGGGGTTTGCGCCGTTACGGGCGGCAACCCAACCGATTCAGCTCCAACTCGACGCGCGGCAAGCGCCGACGCAGAACATCGTCTTCACTCACGAAGTTATTCCCGCTTCCCCCGGGCCGATGACGCTCTATTATCCCAAGTGGATTCCCGGAGAGCATCAGCCGGTCGGTCCGATCGCTAACGTTTCGTCGTTGGTGATCACGGCAAACGGCAAGCGGATTCCATGGCGCCGCAATCCGCTCGATATGTTTGCATTTACGTTCGACGTACCGGTGGGTGCTACCGCGATCGACGTGCACTTTACCTATCTCGGCGCAACTTTCGGGCATTATTCCTCGTCGCGACTCGCCACTCATAACTTGTTCGTCACGACGTGGAACCAGAATTTGCTCTATCCCTCAACCGGGACGATTCAAGACACATTTTTCAAACCGTCGATCGTGCTGCCGGGCCCCGCCTGGAAATTCGCGACGGCGCTAACCGGGGCGAACCGTTCCGGCGATACCGTCACGTTCGACGAGGTCTCTCTCGAGCACCTTATCGATTCTCCGCTCGATGCCGGCACGCATGTGTACCGGAAACGCATTTGGCATCAGGGTACCGCAAGTGCATACCTGAACGTCTTTGCCGATACGCAACACGAAGCGAACTCGGCGAAGATCGGCGAACCGCATTACGCGAAGCTTGTCCGCGAGATGATGGCGATGTACGGTGCCCGTCACTGGCGCAATTACAACTTCTTGTTGACGCTCTCCGACCAAATGCCCGGCGAAGGAATCGAACATCACGAATCCAGCGACGACGGAGAGACCGGGTCGTATTTTCTTAACCATAAGGATTTCGTTCGCGGCGGCGATTTGCTCTCGCACGAGTTCAACCATTCGTGGGATGGGAAATACCGGATGCCGGCCGGCCTCTATCCCGATAACTTGCAGATCCCTTATAACGACTCGCTTCTTTGGGTCTACGAAGGCATGACGCAATACTACGGCGATGTCATGTCGTTCCGCGACGGGATTCGCCCGGCAAAACAGTGGCCCAACCAAGTCGCCGCGATGTATGCCTATTACGACAACGAACCGGGGCGCATGTGGCGAACGCTGGGCGACACCGCAACGTCGGCGCCGTTTCTCTACGCCGCGCCATACGGTTACAACGCGGAACGACGCAGCGTCGATTTCTACGTTGAGGGCGCGCTCATGTGGCTGCGTGCCGACAGCATTATCCGTGCGAAAACAAACGATAAGAAATCGCTCGATACTTTCGCGCGTGCGTTCTTCGGCGGAAAAACGACCGGTCCGATCGTCGTTACCTATACCCGTAAAGACATCATCGCCGGCCTGAATAAAGTGCTGCCGTATAACTGGGCCGGATTCTTCCATAAGTGGATCGACAACATCGCGCCGCACCCGGCGAACGGGTTCACGCCCGATGGTTGGAAGCTCGTCTACACCACGAAACCGACGATCTGGGTGCCGAAGAGTAACTTTTGGTACTCGGTCGGCCTGGCGGTGAACGACGGCGAGATCGGCGACGTCCGTTTCGGTTCACCGGCTGCAAATGCAACGTTGGGAATCGACACGCGCATCGTAGCGGTCGACGGACGCGGCTATACCGCGCCGGTGCTCGCACAGGCCATTACCGACGCAGCGAAAACGAAGCAGCCGATTACGCTGCTCGTCGAGCATAGCGACGTCTACCGAACCGTCCAGGTCCATTACACCGGCGGCCTTCGATATCCGCATCTGGTACGCATTAAAGGCGTGCCCGACCGGCTCTCGCAGGTTGTGAAGCCCTACACGAAGTAGGTCAAAGCGATGGAGCAGCAACCCGAAGAACGCGAAATTATCGAGCACGGCGGGCACGTCGGCACCTTCGACCGATTTGCCGGCCTACTCGCACTCGGCGAACGGATTATGTTCGTGTTCGTGGGGTTGCTGCTCTTTGTCGCGGCGGTAGCGCTGGCAATTCACGGCGTACGTGAGGCGATCGCGCTCTTTACCGTCGGTGGAGATACCCTGGTCGAAGCGACCGCACACTTTATCGATCTCGTGCTCCTGATCCTTATGATTTCCGAGATCACCTATACCGTCGTCATATCGATTCGCGGGAAAGGGCTTTCGGCGATACCGTTTCTTTTAATAGCCGTTATCGCCACGGTTCGTCGCGTTCTCGTCATCACGATTCAAGAGATCCATCCGGCCGCACCGAAAGGCTTGACATGGATATCGAAGAGCAGCGTCGATCTTTTCGTGCTCTCGCTCGTGTCGGTGATCTTTGTGGCGGCGATCGTCATCCTTCAGCACCGGCGCTCCTCGGTGAAGTCGTCGACGGAGCGCTAACGCGCTGCGCCGTACGGCGCAGTACGCTAGACCTGGCCGCTCGCCGCGCTGCGCCCTTTGCGGTCGAGCTCGCGCCGACGTAGCTCGACGCGGCGAATCTTTCCCGAACGCGTCTTCGGTAACTCGTCGACGAATTCGATCTCGCGCGGATACTTATAGGGGGCGGTAACCCGCTTACAGTGTTCTTGTAACTCGCGAACGAGCGTTTCGTCGGCGATAAAGCCGCCGCGCAACACGACGAACGCCTTCACGATATTTCCGCGGTCGGCATCGGGGCTGCCGACGACCGCCGATTCGGCGACGGCCGGGTGTTCCAGCAGCGCGCTCTCGACTTCGAATGGGCCGATGCGATAGGCGCCCGACGAAATGACGTCGTCGGCGCGTCCCACGAACCAAAAATAGCCGTCGGCATCGACGCGTGCGCGATCGCCGGTGAGATACCACTGGCCGCGCCTGCTCGCCACGCTCTGTTCTTCATCGTGGAGATAGCCCTTAAAGAGCGTCGGCGGATTGCCGCGCAGGGCAATATCCCCGACGACATCGACAGCGCAGGGGAAGCCGTCTTCATCGACGACCGCGACCTCGTGCCCCGGCGTCGGGCGCCCCATCGCGCCGATACGAAGCTCGTCGCCGGGGAGATTAGCGATCAATAGCGAGTTCTCGGTCTGTCCGTATCCGTCGTAGATCGTCAGCCCGAACGCAGCGCTCCAACGCTCGATCGCTTCGGGGTTCAGCGGCTCGCCGGCGCTGACGCAATGGCGCAGCATCGGCAGCTTCCATCGCGTTCCGAGATCGTCGCGCTTTGCTTCCAGACGATACTCCGTGGGCGCTTGGCAGAGTACGGTAACGCCGAGATCGCGTAGCAAATCGAGTCGTTCGACGGGGTCGAAGCCGCCGTCGTGCATGACGATCGCGCTGCCGCAGGACCAGGGCCCCAGCAGTACGTTCCAAAGCGATTTTGCCCAGCCGGTCGCCGCGGTACTCCAGACCAAATCATCGGGTGTGCAATCGAGCCAAAAGCGCGCTTGCATGCGCTTGGCGAACGTGTACGCACGGTCGTGAATGACCCCTTTGGGATCTTTCGTCGTTCCGCTCGTATAGATGATGTAGCTCCAATCCCCGATATCGCCTTCGATGCCGACCAGCGGCGTCGCCGCCCGCGCGCGTTCGTCGAGCCGTTCCCACCCCGGCGCATCGGCCTCGCTCAGATAATAATGGGTGCAGGTCACGGCGCCGGAGCGGATCTCGTCGACCTCGTCGCGATTGCTCGCGCAGGCAACGATCGCTCGCACCGAGGCATGTTCGGCACGATAGAGGAGGTCTTTTGCGCGCAGTTGCTCGGCGCACGGGATCGCAACTGCACCGATACGATCGAGCGCTAGCATCGTGAATATCCATGCCGGCCGCTTGGGTAATGCGACCAGGACGCGGTCGCCGCGGCCGATGCCGTCATCGGCGAACACGCGCGCAAAGCGTTGCGAGGCGAGGGCGATCTCCGCGAAGGTGTAGCTCTGTCGGCTGCGGTCGCTATCGATGAAGACGAGCGCCCGGCGGTCGTCGCGCGCGAGTTCGTCGATAACGTTGCGCGCGAAAGAGAAATGCTGCGGAACCTCCCAGCGGAATCCCTCTCGCTGCGCGTTCATTTTACAGCGTCGAAGACGACGAGTGCGTCTTGCAGCCGCTCGAGCAAGAGATCGATCTCGGCGTCGGTGATAACCAGCGGCGGCGCGATGCGCAACACGCGTTCGTGGGTATCCTTTGCCGCGATGCCGCGTTCGAGCAATGCGTACGCTAACGGTCGGGCCGGCCGATCGAATTCGACGCCGACGAGGAGACCGCGCCCGCGCACGTCGCGGATTGAAGATGATTGCAGCGCTCGTAGGCCCTGCATCAATTTCGCGCCGGCATAGCGAGCCCGTTCGGCGAGGCGCTCTTCTACCAGGACATCCATCGCCGCGAGAGCGACGGCGCTGCCCAGCGGGTTGCCGCCGAAGGTGCTTCCGTGATCGCCGGGCTGGAAGAGCGACATCAAGGGTCGGTCGGCGAGAATCGCCGAGACCGGATAGAGTCCGCCGCCTAAGGCTTTGCCGACGATGAGAATATCGGGCTTGATCCCATCGTGGTCGAGGCACATCATCGCACCGGTTCGCCCGAACCCGGTCTGAATTTCATCGCCCAAGAAGAGCACGTCATGCTCTTTGCAGATCGCCCACGCGCGTTTGAGATATCCCTCGGGGGGGACGATCACGCCGCCCTCACCTTGAATCGGTTCGATCAACATCGCGCACGTGTTTGGGCCGATCGAGCGCTCGAGCGCGTCGGCATCGCCGTAGGGCACGAGGACGAACCCCGGAGTATATGGGCCGAACGAACGGCGGTACGCCGGTTCGCTCGAGGCGCTGATCACCGTCGTCGTGCGTCCATGAAAGTTGTTGGTGAAGACGATAATCTCGGCTCGATCGGGAGCGATGCCCTTGACGTCGTATCCCCAGCGTCGTGCGAGTTTGATCGCCGTCTCCACCGCCTCGACGCCGGTATTCATCGGCAGCGCCATCTCAAAGCCGCAGAGACGGGTGAGGCGCTCGAGAAATTCCGGTAGGCGATCGTTGCGCATCGCGCGCGAGGTCAGCGTTACGCGCCCCGCTTGTTCGACGAGCGCGGCGACGATTCGCGGATGACAGTGTCCTTGGTTGACCGCCGAGTAGGCGCTGATGCAGTCGAGATAGCGTTTCCCTTCGACATCGGTTAACCAGCAGCCGCGGGCTTCGTCGACGACGAGGTCGAGCGGGTGGTAATTATGGGCGCCGAAATGCTCTTCGGCTTCGATAAGGGAGCGGGAACTTCGGTCGCTCGCGTTCATTATCTCGAACTCTATAACGCCACGTGTGTTTACCGCTGCGTGCGGGAATGCCGGGGCGCGTCTCTCATCCGGCATTCGAGGAACACTTGCTCCTAGGAGTTAAGGATATCCGCTGTGCCGCCCTCCTCGCTCGACGACGCGCTCGTTCGAGAAAAAACCCTCGTCGCGGCCCCTGCGCTGCGACGTTTACTGCAACTCGATACGCCGGAGATCGCCGATCGGAGTCGCAGTTTCTTCCTCATGCCTGCCCGGCCCGACGGGCGGGCGGCCTTGCTGCTCCATGGCCTGACGGCGAGTCCCGGGCAGATGGAACGGCTCGCACGGATCCTCGCCGGGCGCGGCTATGCGGTGGTGGTACCGCGGCTCCCCCGGCACGGCCGCCGCGATCGCTTGACCGCGGAACTCGCAAAACTCGATGCCGTCGAGCTTGTCGACCGCTGCAATCTCGCCCTGGAGGCAGCGCGCGAGCTCGCCGCGCGGATCACCGTCGTAGGTTTCTCGCTCGGCGGTACGCTCGCGCTTCGGCTCGCGCATGACGAAACGTTGGAACGCGCGGTGGCAATCGCGCCGTTCCTCGGTTTCGCCTGGCTTCCGAATCGAGTCGCACCGGTGCTGGCGCGGACGGTTTTGCGACTGCCGAACGCGTTTGCCTGGTGGGATCCGATCGCGCGAGAGAGGCAGTTACCCGCGCATGGCTATCCGCGCTACAGCACCCATGCCGTCGCGCGCGTATACGGATTGGCCGATGCGTTGCTTGCTGACGCGCGCCTATCTCCTCCGCGCACGCACGATATCGTCGCCGTCACCAACGATCGCGAAGCAGCCGTCAACAACCGCGCCGTGCGGCGTCTCATGGCGGCATGGAGGGCGTCGGGAGCGGTCGGCCTCCGCGAGGAGCGCTTGCGAGGGCTACGGATCTCGCACGATATCATCGAACCCGAACGACACCCCGATCTCGCAGATCGAGTGTTGCCGCGGCTGCTGCAGATCGTCACCGACGCATGAACGATTCCTTCGAAGAAGGGCTTGTCGCGCTTGCGCGAATGCAAGCGCTCGACGGGCCCGATATTCTTGTTACGGCGCGTACCAAGGCGTGGCTACATGGAGAGCGCCGC
>JAJYHP010000058.1:0-429 GCA_021784715.1 bacterium | reverse complement strand
TCATCGCCGTTCGGCTTCCGCATCACGGCGAGAGCGATCGTCTCACGAAGAAACTCGCGTCGTTAAAAAGTACGGAACTCGTTAAAACGCTCGACGACGCGCTCGATATCGCTGCGATGCTGGGCGAACGCGTTGCGGTGATGGGGCACTCGACCGGCGGAACGCTCGGTGCGTACGCGGCGCAGTTCCGCAGCGGCATCGCGCTTGCGATACCGGTCTGCCCGGGTTTTGCGGTATTACGCTTTTCTCGTCCGGTCAGCCGCGCGATCATGCTCGGCGCGCGGATCGTCCCCAACGTGCACATTTGGTGGGATCCCGATTTGCGCGAGCGTTTCCGTCCGGCCGCAGCATACCCGCGCTTTCCGACGCGTGCGGTCGCCGCGGTGATGCGTGTCGCCGATGCGACGTTTCGTGCCGCACGGCGGAGCG
>JAJYHP010000089.1 GCA_021784715.1 bacterium | reverse complement strand
ACGTCGTTGGGAAGCGTTGCTCGACGCCCTCGATGCAGTCACGCCGACGGTCGAAGATGCCGGTCTCGGCGCTGCGTATCTGGATATGCACGGCATCCTCGGAGAGCCCGCGCTCTGGTGCGCGCAGGTACGAACGGCGCTCGCTCCATTTTTCGTCGAGGTGCGTTGCGGCTGCTCCGAAGATGCGTTCTGTGCCGGAGTGGCGGCTCGCCATGCCGATGGGTGCGTCGTCGCCGCGGGCGAGGAGGCCGCCTTTCTCGCGCCGTTGCCGCTGCATCTCCTCGAGATCGATCCGCGCACGATCGAACGCTTCGTGCTGTTGGGTATCGAACGGATCGGCGAGCTCGCGGCGCTTCCGTACGGAGCGTTCGTCCGTCGCTTCGGCGCTCGCGCCGCGATCTGGCATCGGCGCGCGAACGGTGCGGAGCGGCGCCCGCTCGTTCCGCGCGCATTCACGCTGCCGATCGAGGCGAGTGCGTTGGGGGAGGGCGAGGCGCAGACGCAGGAGCAATTGCTCTTTGCGTTGCGCGTGCTGCTCGGCCGCATTTCGGAGAGTTGCGCGCGTCGCGGCCGCAGTGCCGGCGGCATTCGCGTCGATTTTTTCTGCGACGACGCGAGCGAACGCAGCATCGAGCTTTTTTTCGCGCTCCCGACGGCGGAGGAGCGAGCGATGTTCGACGTCCTCCGCGCGCGCTTGGAACGAGAGCGGTTCGAGGCGCCCGTCGTCGGCATGCGCGTGCGCGCGTTGCGCCTGGAAGAGGCGGGGAGCCGGCAGATGCTCTTCGTTCGCGAACGCGCCCAACGACAAGATCTCGCCGTCGCGCTCGCGCGGTTGGAAGGCTTGCTCGGGGAGCCGGTACGGCGGGCGCGCCTGCGCTCGGCGCACACCATCGAGGAGCGTTTCGCGTTCGAGCGTTTCACCCCCGATCTCGCTGCGGTAGAGGAGGCGGGCGTCTCGGCGCTCCCCGCATTGCCGCCCCCGCCGCTGCACCTCATTCCCGAACGAGAGGTTGCGGTGGAGGTGCGCGGCGGCGTTCCGGTCGCATTCGGGAGCCCGCCGAACGCGCTCTACGAATGCGTCGGCCCGTGGCGTACCCAAGACGTCGCGCGCGAGACGCCTCCGCGCGACGAATACGACGTCGCGCTCGCCGACGGACGATGGTATCGCATCGCTCGCCGTCAGGCGCGATGGTATCTCTGCGGCGTCTATGAATGAGCGCGCGCTATGCCGAGCTCCACGCGCGTTCGAATTTTAGTTTTCTCGACGCCGGGTCGCACCCCGAAGAACTCGTCGACCGCGCGGCCGACCTCGGAATCGCCGCGTTGGCGATCGCCGATGCCGACGGCTTGTACGGCGCGGTACGTTTCGCTCGTCGCGCCCGCGAACGAGCGCTGCCCGGTATCATCGGCGCTCGTCTGCACGCGCCGGGCGGGATTCCCGTGCTCTTGCTCGTCGAGGAGGCGCGCGGTTACCATCGCCTCTGCGAGCTGATCTCGGGCGCGCAATTGCGCGGCCGCAAAGGTGCCCCCGAACTCCTGCTCGCCGATCTCGAAGGCGATAATCGCGGATTGATCGCGCTCTGCGGTGACCTTCGAGCGCCGTTCGAATTTCTGCGCGCGTGTTTTCCCGATGCGCTCTATATCGAAATCGTTCGCCGCCTCCAAGAAAACGATGCCGTTCGTAACGAAGCGCTGATCGCCGCGGCGCGCCGGATCCGCGTTCCGTACGTTGCGAGTAACGACGTCGCGTACGCGCGCCGCGAGGATGCCGAGATCGCCGCGGTCTTGCGTTGCATCAAGCATGGGGTGACGCTGGAAGAGGGAGTCGCGCGCAATATTTTCGATGCCAATACCGAGGCGCACCTGAAGAGCCCGAGCGCCATGGCGCGTTTGTTCGCCGATTATCCCGGTGCGATCGAGCGGACGCTGGAGATTGCGGATCGGGCGCGCTTTCGGCTCGAAACGCTGAGCGAGCAGTTTCCGCTCTTTGCCGTCCCCGATGGCTATACGCGGCAGAGCTATTTGCGCGCGTTGACGATGGAGGGCGCCGCCCGTCGCTACGGCGACCCGCTCTCCGTTGCGGTGGAGCGCCAACTCGAATACGAGTTGGGAATTATCGCCAAGCTCGATCTCGCCGGTTACTTTCTCATCGTTTGGGATATCGTTCGTGCGGCGAACGAGATGGGCGTGCTCTGTCAGGGGCGCGGATCGGCGGCGAATTCTGCGGTTTGTTACGCGTTGGGGATCACGGCGGTCGATCCGGTCGGTATGAATTTGCTCTTCGAACGCTTTCTTTCCGAAGAGCGCAACGAAATTCCCGATATCGATATCGATTTCGCACATCGCGATCGCGAACGGATCATTCAATACGTTTACGAACGCTACGGGCGGGCTCACGCCGCAATGGCCGCGGAGATCGTCAGTTATCGTTCGCGTTCGGCGCTGCGAGATATCGGGAAGGCGTTGGGTCTCGCGCCCGAACGGCTCTCCGCCCTCGCGATCGATCTGCGCGGCGGCCGCTCCTACGGCAGCGAAGCGGCGCTCGATGTGACGAAAGCTCTCGATCTCGCACCTGCCGAGAGACGCCTCGTGCGCCTCTGCGAGCGCATCGAAGGCTTTCCGCGCCATCTGGGAATCCACTCCGGGGGAATGGTGCTCGCGCGCGATCCGTTGGTGCGCGTCGCGCCGGTGGAATGGGCGACGATGCGCGACCGCAGCGTCATCCAGTGGGACAAAGACGACCTCGCCGCACTCGGGCTGATCAAAATCGATTTGCTGGGGTTGGGGATGCTCTCGTTGCTCGACGAAGCCTTCGCGCTCCATCGTCGCTCCCGCCCGAACGAAGCGCCGCTCTCGCTGGCCTCGATCCCGCCCGACGATGCCGCGACCTACGCAATGCTCGAGCGCGCCGATAGCATCGGCGTCTTCCAAATCGAATCGCGCGCGCAGCAATCGATGCTGCCGCGGATGAAACCGCGTTGCTTCTACGATCTCGTCATGCAGGTGGCGATCGTCCGCCCGGGGCCGATCCAGGGGCAGATGATCCATCCGTTTTTACGTCGTCGCGCGGGTAAGGAACCGGTGGAGTACCCGCATCCGAAATTACGTCCGGTCCTCGAACGAACGCTCGGAGTGCCGCTCTTCCAAGAACAGGGCATGCGCCTCGCGGTTGAAGCGGCGGGTTTTTCCGCGGGAGAGGCCGACCGTCTGCGCCGAGCGATGGGGCACAAACGTTCGCGCGAAAAGATGCAGGCCTTGCGAACGCAACTGATCGAGGGAATGGAGCGAAACGGCATCGAGCGCGCGGCGGCGGAGAAACTCTTTGCAATGCTCGAGGGCTTCGCCGATTACGGATTCCCCGAGTCGCACGCCGCGAGCTTCGCCCTACTCGCCTATGCTTCGGCCTATCTCAAGTGCCGCTATCACCCCGAATTCACCGCGGCGATCCTCAACGTCCAACCGATGGGGTTCTATGCAACCGAGGTGCTCGTCAACGATGCCAAGCGGCACAATGTCGTGGTGAAACCGATCGAAGTCAACGCGAGCGAATGGTGGAGTTTCGTCGACGAAAGCGGTGCGGTACGGCTAGGCTTTCATCTCGTGCGCGATCTCGGCAGCGTGCAGCGCGAGCGTCTCGAAGCGGCGTTGCGGGATGGCGCTTTCGCCGATATTCTCGATTTCGCGCGGCGCACCGATCTGAGCCGCGAGGGGCTCGAAAGCCTCGCCGTCGCCGATGCCTTCGCGCCGTGGTATCGGAGCCGACGCGAGGCGATGTGGGCGCTGCGCGCGCTCGACGAGCGGGAACGGCGCGGCGAACTCGGCCGATTGATGGAGACCGAGGAACCGGCGATCGCGTTCGCACCGTTGCAACCACGCGAACGAACGGCGTTCGATCTCTGGGCGACCGGCGTCACGACGGGGCCGCAGGGTATCGCCCATCTGCGCGCCGGGCTCGACGCGCGCGGCGTGCTCTCCGCTACCGCACTCGCGCGCGCGAAGGATCGGCAACGGGTGCGGGTCGGCGGATTGGTGATTACGCGGCAGCGCCCCGGCACCGCGAAGGGCTTCGTTTTTCTCACGCTCGAAGACGAGACGGGATTGACGAACGTCATCGTGCGCCCCGATCTCTACGAACGTACGCGCGGCGTCATTGCGACGAATGCAACGTTGATCGTTACCGGGACCCTGCAAAAGGAGAGCGGCTGTATCGACGTTCTCGCGCTGGAGATCGAACCGTTGGAGAGCGCGAATATGCTCGCCGGCGTTCGCGCGCATAACTTTCACTAGACTTTCCTCAAAACCGCCGGCGGGAGGGCTAGAATCGAGCACGGAGGAGAACCTCACCATGTCACAAGTCAATAACGAAAAGCTACGCGACGACGTGCTCGCCGAGCTCGATCTCGACCCGCAGATCGACGCGCAACACATCGCCGTCACCGCCGACGACGGCGTCGTCACGCTCGCCGGAAACGTGTCCAGCTTCGCCGAGAAGTGGGCGGCCGAGGAGGCCGCAAAACGGGTCAAGGGCGTGAAGGCGGTCGCCGAACAGCTCGAGGTCGATCTTCCGGCGATGCACGTGCGCGACGACACCGATATCGCTCACGAAGTCACCAACGCCCTGGCTTGGAACGTCACCTTGCCGAGCGATATTCGCGCGATCGTCGAAGACGGGCACGTGACGCTGGAGGGCACCGTCGATTGGTACTATCAGCGCGAACGTGCGGCCGAGACGGTGCGCAACCTGCGCGGCGTTCGCGGCGTGACGAACTACATCTCGCTCCGTCCGCGCATCTCACCCGAGAACGTCGAGGCGACGATCAAGCGGGCGTTCCACCGCCAAGCGCAGCTCGACGCGAATACGATCGACGTGCGCGTCGTCGGTGGGAAGGTGATTCTGAGCGGCAACGTTCACGGCTGGCTCGAACGCAGCGAGGCCGTCCAGGCCGCGTGGTCGGTCCCCGGCGTGACCGAGGTCGAAAACAAACTCGCGCTCGTCTGACGACGGCGTCGCGCGAGGGTGCGCGGAGCGGACGTTCGCCGGCGGGAGGGGATACGAACCGGCGAACGCCCGCTCGCGTTACCCGGGGCGATCGTTAAAGATACGCTGCAAAAACGGCGTCAAATAGGTGCCGCGCGGTAAGCGAAAACCCGGCTGCGGATAAGGGACCGGCAAGCGGTGCGGGTAGGGACCGTGCGCGAGTTCGTCGTCGTCCCGCGGGTAACAGACCGGCCAGGGAATCTCGCCCTTTTCGTTGCCGCCCTGCGAGAACGAAGCGGCGTAGCGCACGTAATAACAACTCAGTGCGCCGACGAACCAGTGCTGCAGTGGAAGAATATAGGCCTCGGCGTAATCGGTGCGCGAGACGCCGCCGCTATCGACGATGCTCCGATGAAACGAGGAGGGATCGGGGGCGCTCGTCGCCGCCGAGAGCGGCGCGCGGTGTGCGTTGAGCCGAGCGGCCTCGCGGGCGAGCGCCGCTTCCTGCCGTTCGACGAAGCGTTGCGCCGGGTCGAGCGAGCGCGTCGCAGGGGTGAGGGCGTGCGGGAGGGATCGGCGCGGCCGCCTCGGCTGCCCTTCGGCGAGCGGGGCGGAGGCAGGTTGCGCCTGCCGCGCAGCTCGCTCGGTACGCTGCCGACTCTGCGGAGGGAGCTGCGGCGAGGCCGGGCGCGGCACGGTCTTCGGGGCGATACGACGCACCGTCGCGGGGGCGACGATCTGCGGGTGCTCCGCGCTCCGCTCCTGAAAATGAGCGACTACGAGGCGCGCGACGAGCGAAAGCGCGAGCAGATGCATCGCAATCGCCCCGGCGACGGCCAGGAGGGCACGGCGGCGGCGGGCGGCCGGCAGATCGGCGGGCGTCGTCGGGCTGAAATAACTTCGGGGCACCGATGCAGAGTAACACCGTATCCATAGCGAAACCTTCACGGAGCTATGAACGAGCAGAGTAAACAGGAACCGGGCTCGGAGATCGACGCTGGCAACGAGCGCTCTTCCATGAAGAGCGCGTTGATCTGGATCGGTGTTGCGGGCTTCGGCCTCGCCCTCACCGCGGTCGCCGCGCGCGTGCTCTTTTTCCGCCGTCAGTCCGACCCGACCGGCCAACGTATCCAAGCCTTAATCGACGAGGCGAACTCATTGTTGAAGACGCTTGACGACCAAAGGAATAGCGCCTAACCCGCCGCGCATTCGCGTCGGGGACGAATTCGAACTGACCTTCCACGATCTGCTCGTCAACGGGCAAGGCGTAGGAAGACTCGGTTCTCTTGCCGTGTTCTGTTGGGGGCCGCTCCCGCAAGAACGAGCGCTCGTCCGGATTACCACGCTCAAGGCGCGCTACGCGGTGGCGACCCAACTTCGCCTGCTCTCGGGCTCGCCACATCGCGTGGTCCCCTTCTGCGCGGCGTTCGGGACCTGCGGCGGCTGCCAGGTGCAGCACCTGAGTTACCCGGCGCAACTTTCGTGGAAGCGCGAGGTCGTGCACAACGCGCTGCGGCGAATCGGCGGCCTGCACGGCGTCGACGTGCGCAACGTTCTTCCATCGCCGCGCTCGCGCCGCTATCGCAACAAGGTCGCGCTGGTCGTCGGCGGCGGCGGCGAGCAATCCCCGCCGGGACTCGGATTTTTTCGCCAACGGACGCACGAACTCGTCGAGATCGAGAGTTGTCCGATCTTGGTTCCGGAGCTCGACGAGATCGTCGGACGCCTCCATTCGCTGCGTTTGGAAGAGCGGCTCGGAGCGCTCTACCGCGTCGCGCGCCATTTCGTGGCGCGCGCCTCCGCGGCGCTCGGTGAGAGCGTGCTCTCGATTACGACCGATCGCGAATCGCCCGAGATCGCTCGGGTCGCGGGACATCTGCTCGAACGATTGCCGAGAGTGCGCGGCATCGCGAATTCCTTCGATCCGGCGAGTGCGAATGCCGTGATGGGGCGCGAGCAGCGGACGCTCGCGGGAACGACGACGATCGAAGAGACGATCGCCGGCGTTCGCTACCGCGTCTCGCCCGAGTCGTTCTTTCAGGTGAATCCCGGCATCGTCGCAAAAATTTTCGCGCTGATGCGCGGAGGACTCGCGCAACCGCGCAAGATCGTCGATCTCTATTGCGGCGCCGGGACCTTCTCGCTCTATTTCGCCGCCGCGGGCAGCACCGTTTTGGGGATCGAGGAGAACCCCGCTGCGGTACGCGAGGCCGAGGCGAACGCCGAGCTCAACGGCTTGCAGGATCGCGTGGAATTCGAGGCGGCGCGCGTCGAAGAAGCGGTCGAACGCCCCGAGATCGCGGCGCGCCTCCGAGAGGCGGAGATTCTCTTTCTCGATCCGCCGCGCAAGGGGAGCGACGAAGCGACCCTCGGCGCGATCGTGCGCGCGCGGGTTCCCAATATCTGGTACCTCTCGTGCGATCCGGCAACGCTCGCCCGGGATTTGAAGTTTCTAACGTCCAATGGCTACAACGTCGGAATCGTTCAGCCATTCGATATGTTCCCGCAGACAGGGCACGTCGAAACGCTCGTTACGCTATACTGTAACGCGCGCGAAATTCAAGCGGCGGTCGAAGCGGCCTTCGCCGATACGCCCCCGCCGGAGTGGCCCGACGACGACCAATCTTCACCTACGGAGTACCCCGATTTTGTCATCCGAGAATCTTGATATCGCCTACGTGGCCAAACTGGCCCGCATCGCCCTGACCGAGGACGAAGTCGCGCGCTTCGGCGCGCAACTCGGCGACCTGCTCGGGCACGTCGCGACGCTCGCCGACCTCGATCTCGACAGCATTCCGGCGACCGCGCAGGTCGTGGAATCGCGCAACGTGATGCGCGAGGATATCGAACGTCCGTCGCTCGATCGCGAGGTCGTCCTCTCCGGTGCTCCGCAGCGGCAGGGGGCCTTCGTTCGCGTGCCGCGCATCATCGGGCAGGCGTAGCGATGTCTTCGACGATATCCTCCGGCGCGAAGGAGATCGCGCGCGCGGTGAACGCGCGCGAGTGCTCGGCGCGCGAAGTGGTCGAAGCGACGTTGGCGCGTATCGCGAGCGTCGAGCCGCAGGTCGGAGCCTATCTGAGCGTCCTCGAACGGCAGGCGCGCGATGGCGCCGACGCGCTCGACGCGCGCATCGCTGCGGGCGAACGCTTTCCGCTCGCCGGCGTACCGCTGGCGGTCAAAGATAATCTCGCGCTCGAAGGAACGGTGACGACCTGCGGCAGTAAAATGCTCGAACGTTGGGTCGCGCCCTACACGGCGAGCGCGGTACGTTCGATGCTCGCCGCAGGTGCGATTCCGGTGGGAAAAGCGAACATGGACGAGTTCGCCATGGGCTCATCCTGCGAGAACAGCGCGCTCGGCGTCACGCGCAATCCCTACGATTTGGAACGCGTCCCCGGCGGTTCGAGCGGCGGCTCGGCGGCCTCCGTCGCCGCCTACGAAGCGGCGATCGGGTTGGGCAGCGATACCGGCGGTTCGATTCGCGAACCGGCGGCGTTCTGCAATCTGGTCGGATTCAAACCGACCTA
>JAJYHP010000123.1 GCA_021784715.1 bacterium | reverse complement strand
TCGCCGCCCCAGCAGCTCTCGTCGGGGCAGTTCACCAGGATGTTGTAGACGCTCGCCGTGGGCACGACGGGGCCGCCGTTGTTGGTGAGGTTCATGCCCGCCGAGACGGTTTTCGTGTGAATGCGGACCGGTTTGCCGCCGACGATCGGGGAGAAATACGCTCCCGAGCGCGTCAGCTTCGCCATCGCGATCTTCGCGGTCGAGCGCGAGATATGCATGACGGGGAAAATTTTCGGCTTGAAAGCGCTCGCGGGCGAGATGCTCTTGGTCGGGAGGGCCGAGGAGCCGGCGCCGCCACCGCAACCGGCAATCAGGACGCCGAGCGCGCATGCGGCGGCCGCCGAAGCGAGGCCGCGTAGGGCGCGAGAAGATCGAAGGTTCAAGGGGTCTCCTTAAATGCGAATGGATGAGTGCAGTAATGCGCCGACGTACTCGCCGACGCGCTCAGCCCATTCCCAGGTTCGTTTTTCGTTCCTGTGACAAAAAGCACATAGAGGCGCGCGGCTGCAGCTCTAGCGGAGGCGCTCCAGGCGATCCATCCGGCGGAGCTGCGGAAAGGCGAACGCCCACGCGAGAATCACCGCGAGCGTTGCGATGCCACCGAGCGCGACCGAGGCTTCGGCGCCGAGCCACGCGGCGGTCACGCCGGATTCGAAGGCGCCCAACTCGTTGGATGCGCCGATAAAGATATTCTCGATCGCGCTGACGCGGCCACGGAGATGGTCGGGCGTGCGTAATTGCACGAGTGTCATGCGAATGACGACGCTCACCATATCGAACCCGCCGAGAGCGAGCAGCGCGACGAGCGAGAGCGCGAGATTTTTCGAGAGACCGAAAACAATCGTCGCGATGCCGAAGGCGGCGACGCAGAAAAAGAGCGCGCGCCCAGCGCCGCGTTCGAGCGGTCGGCGCGAGAGATACCAGGCAACGAGCGCGGCGCCGAGCCCCGGAGCGGCGCGCATGAGGCCGAAGCCCACCGGGCCGACGTGCAAGATCGTCGTCGCAAAGATCGGCAGGAGCGCGGTCGCCCCGCCGAAGAGCACGGCGAAGAGATCGAGCGAGATCGCGCCAAGCACCTCGGGCTGCTCGCGCAGGTAGCGGATGCCGCCGATCGGGTCGAGTTCGCCGGGATCGATATGTCGCTGCGACCGGACGCGCAACGATGCGTAAGCGAGCGTCGATGCGGCGTACGCGCACGTCGCGACCGCAAATGCGAACGGCGTCGAGAGCGCGATGAGCGCGCCCGCTATCGCGGGCCCGAGAATCGCGAGCATCTGCCCGATCGAATTGCTCAAGGCGGAGGCCCGTTGGAACGCCGACTCTTCGACGATGCCGACGAGCAACGCGCGTTCGGCGGGCGCGCTGAGCGCGCGCGCGGTGCCGCCGACGAGCAACGCCGCTCCATAGGCCCAGAGCGCGTGCGAGTGCTGCCAGGCGAGGTCGGCGAAGATCGCGACCCCGAGTGCTTCACCGACCGACGCGAGAAAGACGATTTTCCGGCGGTCGAAGCGGTCGGCGAGGACTCCGGCCGGTACCGCGAGCGCGACTTGCGGCACGAAGAGCACCAGGCCGACGAACCCTAATGCGAGTGCCGCGTGCGTGATCGCGTAGATCTGCCAACCGACGGCGACCGCTTCGATGGAATAGGCGAGCACGCTGAGTTGGCGCGCGAGAAAATAACGTCTGAAGGAGGGTTCTGCGAAGAGCGCGCGCACGGCTTGGTTAGATTGCGGGGAAGATTGCGAAAAATGCGCCTAAGAGAGCGATGAAGAGGCCGCTAATCACTTCGCCGTAGCGTTCGAAGCGGCCGAACTGTAGGCGCGCGAGCCCCGCGCTCGAGAGCAGACAGAGCGCGAGATAGGTCAGCATCGTGCTCGCCGCAAAGACGATCGACATCGTGATGAGTTGCCCGAGCCCGTAACGCGAAGCGGCGAAGAACGCCGGGATGCCCTCGATCATCGGCGAGGAACCGAGAATGACGAGCAGCACGCCGCGCGAGCGCCCGGAATCGTGGTCGTGATCGTGTGCGTGCCCGTGCGCGTGCGCGCGATCGTGCTCGCGCATTTCGCGCCAACCGGCAACGGCGATCCAGAGGCCGAACGCCACGAGCGCGACGCTCGAGAGGATGCCGAGCAAATGCCCGAAGCGTTGCGCCACGTACATGCCGCCCGCCCACACGATCGTCGCGATGACGAGCGTGGAGACCGTATGCCCGAGCCCGGCGAGTAACGCCGCCCGCCCGACTTGAAGCTGCGACCACTTGCGACGGCGGGCCAAGAGCGCGATCGGCGCCCAATGGTCGGGGACCATCGTATGCAGCACGCCGACGACGCCGACGGCGAGCACGAGGAGCACTTGCTGCGAGATCGTCGGCACGTGGGGTTAGCGTCGCTTCTTGGATTTCGGGGTGACGCAGGTTCCGCTCGCGCGGCAGACGACGACGGGATCGTCGAGCAGGTCGGCCGCGCTTTCGTTGATATCGGCGCGCACGGCGACGACCTTGCGCGCTTCGAAGCGCATCTTTCGCGAGGTGTTGCCGACCGTGACGATCTCTCCGGTCGCTTCGATATAGTCGCCGGCATAGACCGGTGCGAGAAACTCGACGCTATCGTAGGCGACGAAGAGCCCTTCGTCGCCGTCGAGTGCGATCAACAATTCGGTTGCGACGTCGCCGAAGAGCGCGAGCATGCGCGCGCCGTCGACGAGATTGCCGCCGTAATGTGCGTCGTGCGCGCTCATGCGCAGGCGAATCAGGCTACGCCGCCCTTGGCGCTCTTCCACAGTTCCTCCAGTTCGTCGAGAGAGAGATCGGCGAGCGCGACGCCGCGTTCGGCCGCCGCGCGCTCCATATAGGTGAAGCGACGATAGAATTTTTCATTCGCATCGCGGACCGCGCTCTCGGCATCTATCCCGAGCGCGCGAGCGAGATTGACGAGCGTGAAGAACACGTCGCCGAGCTCTTCGCGAACGTGTTCGTCGTCGTTTTTCGCGCGCCGCGCTTCGGCGAGTTCGCCGAGCTCCTCGACGAGTTTCTCGAGAATCCCCGAGACCCCCGGCCAATCGAAACCGACGCGCGCGGCTTTCTCTTGCATGCGCTGCCCGCGTTGCAACGCGCCGAGATGCTGCGGTATTCCGTCGAGCCTGCTCGCGCGCGCGAGCCCGGTCTTTTCTTGCGCTTTCAAGCGCTCCCAACTGCGCCACTGCGCGTCGACATCCTCGATCACGGCGTCGGCAAAAACGTGCGGATGTCGCCGCACCATCTTATTGGCGAGTGCGTCGATGACGTCGGCGACGGTAAAGGCTCCACTCTCGCTCGCGATCTGCGCGTGGAAGACGATTTGCAGCAAGAGATCGCCGAGCTCTTCGCAGAGCCCGTCGAGCCCGCCCTGTTCGATCGCTTCCACGACTTCATAGGTCTCTTCGATGAGATAGGGGACGAGCGTGCGATGCGTCTGTTCGCGATCCCACGGGCAGCCGTATCGCAGGCGCGCCATCACTTCGACGAGTTCTGCGAAGGTGTAGCGCTGCGCTTGCGGCGGTAGCGGAACGAGCGCGACTTCGAGCGATGCCGCGAGCGTCGCTCGGGCCATGCCGGGAACGATCTCGGTGCGCGCCCCACGCGCGTCGAGCGCTCGCTGCAACTGCGCGAGCCCCGGAAAATCGGCGAACGGGTTGCCGAGCACCGCGATGCCGAGATCGCCGCCGTCGAGCCCGTCGACGAAACGATCGATCGCATCGCTGCTTCCACGGACGATCGCTGCGGCGTCGTGGAGCGGTTCGGCGTCGAAGGCGATCGCTCGCTGCGCGAGCGATTCCCGAAGCGCGGGCGGCGCGAGCAAAAGGACGACGCGCGGTAAGGAGCTCAGCGCCTCGATCGCACCGACGGTGAGGAGCGATGGGTCGCCGGGGCCGAGCCCGATAATACGAACGAGCATAGGGTTAAAGGGCTTCGCCGCAACACGAGACGAGGCCCCGGTGGAAAACCGGAGCCTCGTCGGAGTGGGATCGCTGCGCTGCGATCAGCTTTTCGAGGGCGGTGCCGACGGCGCTGCCGAGGGGGCGGCGGTCGCGGTACCGGCGGTCGCTGCGGGAGCGGCCGAAGGCGGCGGCGTGGGGAAGAGCCCGGTGAAGCGCGGATCGTTCACCTGAATCGTCGCCTTGCTCTGCAGACCGGCGATGAACGGCTGCACCAACGGCGCTTCGGCCTGTTCGCGCAACTGATCTTCGATGCGCTGATGCACCGACGCGAGCGTCGCCTTCACGGCGGGCTTGCGCGCCTGCACCTGAATGATGTGCCAACCGAAGGGCGAGTGCACCGGCGGGCTGATCGCGCCGATCTTGCCGGTCAGTGCGTACGCTTCGAAGGGCTTCACCATCTGGTTCGGGCCGAACCAACCGAGTTCGCCACCCTTGTCGCGGCTGCCCGGATCCTGCGAGTACTGCTTGGCGAGCGCCGAGAAATGCTGGCCGGCTTTGAGATCGGCTTCGATCTTCTGCGCCGTCGCGAGATCGTTGACGAGAATGTGGCGCGCTTTAATTTGCTCGGGCGTATCGAACTGCGCGTGATTCTTGTTGAAGAATGCCGCGATCTGCGATTCGGAGATCTGCACGTTCTTGCCGACCGCAGCATCGATGATGAGCTGCTGGCGGATGATCTGGTGCAGGTCGTGCTCGGTCAGTCCGTTCGCCGCTAATTGGCGTTGGAACGAACCCGGCGGGTAATTCGCCGCAATCTCAGCCTCTCGCGCTGCGATCTGCGCTTTCGTGATTTTAATGCCGTGGCGTTGCCCGTACTGGTCGAGCAGCGTCTGCAGAACGAGTTGCTGCAATACGCCGCGCGCCGTTGGGCTGGCTTCGAGTTTCTTATCGAAGGTTTGGCGGCTGATCGATTGACCGTTGACGGTCGCGACCGATCCGCCTGCGCAGGCCACGAGCGACATGGCTGCGACGATCGCAGCGGCGCCGGTGACGAGGCGACGAAAAACGAGCATAGTGGGCTCCAGTAGGATGACGGGTGAGAAAGCGCACGGAGCCGATGGCTCCGAAAGCCTCATCCGGTTAGGGTTTGAGCTCCAATGCTCCTTCCGATAGAGGGCTCTCCTGGTGAAGCCGCTCGAAGCGAGCGGTGAAGTGGCGCAGGGGCGGAGCCTGCCAGAGCATGCGCAGCCCCACGATCCGTTCGCGCCGCGCGTAGAGCTCCTCGCAGACCTCGCCGACGAGTGCCTGCCCGAGGCACCCGCGCCGTTGCTTGCTTTCCATCCACCACAAATGCGAGTCTGTAGTGCAAACGCGCATGGAAGAGGTGCGCGCTCGCTCCGGTGCCAATGCTCGCCCGCGTCTGGGGGACACGACGCTTGCGGAATCTCTGAGAACCCGTAACGGTCGATTTTTGCATTCGGAGAGCGCGCCTATTCGCTCCCGTCCAGAAAGGCATTTTTCGTGAACCGTTCTCGTCTGACGATACCAATCGCATCGATTGCGCTGGCCTCGCTGCTGGCCGCCTGCAGCTCCGGAACCACCGGAATGCTGCCCGTAAATTCATCAAGAAATAATCCTACGTCGCCCTTGCGATATGCATACCGCGGCACATCGCGCTCGGAAATCGCAAAGGAGTCAAATGTTGCGATGCTCCAGACCGCTCCACTACCTAATCCTCCAGACCCGTGGACTCCGGTATCGCGATTAGGTGTTGTATCGGTGCCTAACCTAGCTGGACAGGCGCATGTCGGAGGCGTGCGGCCACCCGATTCAACGAAGGCGCTTCTACGAAGCGGGATTTTCTACAATGCCCGAAGCGAGATTAGCCCAATGTCGGTGGTTCCTACCTACGATGCGGGTGGCACAGAAGGCTTTGGGCTAAACCGGGTTTTGACGATACGTCGGCCGTCTTGACCGCGTACGGCACCAATCAGGTCGCATTACCAGCAGCGCCAGCCGGCAGCTCCTACCCAAATGAAATCGCCACTACAATGCACGCCGGTCAACAACCAATGGACGGGACGACGAACTGCTTAGAAATCGCCACTGTATACCAAACGTGGTACGGATATTCGCCGGAGTCAAACCTCGAAGTCGGCGACTGGTGTAAGAATGAAGGAAACGAAGACTGGCCGGTGATCCTCGACCTAAACAATTCCTTTTTTCAGAGCGAGTATATCCGGAATCTCGGCAATGGATTGCCGGATGTAGACGTTGCATTGTATCAACCGCTTGGCGGCGACGGTTCATGGCACGCCATAATCTATAATTTCGCTTCGAGCCAATGGGACGATCTCTACCACACCTACGGCAGCGCTGGATACGATCCAGTTTTGCAAAGTAGCTGGGACGTAATCGAGACACATCTCTACCCGGGTCCGTGCCCCGCGATTCCGAACATGGCATCGTACAATTTTGAAGGTGGCGTCGAAACCGGAAACGACCAGCAAAATAATTGGCGACTAATCCAGCCAGGCGATGTCGGTACCATTTCAAACCCGAACGGCGCCGCGTGTTTTTCAGACGACA
This sequence comes from bacterium, assembly GCA_021784715.1. Next base: position 2,095 of record JAJYHP010000123.1, on the reverse strand, counting down.
ATAGTGGCCTGGGAAGCATTTACGACTTTTCCGTTACCACCCCTGATTCGGCTTGGTTGGTTACGGACCCAGCCCCGCGCGCGCCGGCAACTCCAACTCCTATCCATCGCCCGACGCCTCCTCCGTGCGACTATCCTTTGATTTCTGGGAAGCCGACCACGACGGTGAAACCGGAACTAACCTGCCCGCGAATTTGACCCATAAAGGCGATTCAAGTCGATATTTCGATTCTCTGTAATAGGGACTCGTAAGCGGATGGCGACATCGTCGCTATCCGCTTACGGGGTTACTCGATGAAGTAGCTTCCTACGTTGGTCGGTAAGTAGCACTGCTCGACACTCGCTGTCGAAGATGCGTCTGTAATGCGTTGAAACGCACTTCGCCCGTGCGATATTAAGTAGATTGGGGTTTCTCTCCAACGTAAGCATTTGGCCTTGTATGGCGTCATCGCAATCGTAATGTCGTTTGTCGAAAGATTTCGATTCACGCGCGCGTTGGAAATCACGATCGCACAACCGAAGGGTCGCGGATCGTTCCTTTGGATGTTGGAAGTACCACAAACCCTTCTTCGTGAAGACGTCTACTGCGGTGGACGGTTGGCGAAGGCGCGTTTCGACGGCGTGAGTTTGCTGCACGTTACCACGGTAGGTTGGGGCAACTTGCGTGGCCCTATGTAAGGAACAATTTACGAGCATAAGGACGACGATGGCGCATAGGGCAATGACTTGAATACGGCGGACCATAAATCGTTCAATTCGGTTTTTGGGGAACGGTCCCTGGATTTGCTCCCTTGCCCGCACCGGGCTCTTGCCCCCCCCTGAGTCTTGAATCGTTCGAATTCCATTGGCGACAGATTTCCTAACGCGGAATGTCGGCGCAGTTGGTTGTACCGGCCCTCGATGAAATCGAAGATCGCCAGCTCTGCCCCACGATGGTTTCTGAATCGACTCGGAACGAGTAATGCGCATTCTACCGTAGCACGTACGCAGTTTCGCACCGTCGACCAACCCGGCAGAAAATATTACGACTTGGAGCCGTCGTATACTATCTGATGCGGGCTTCGCAACCCGTTGAAACCAAAGTACACATCGCCGCCGTCTGACGCCTAACGACTAAGCCGGTTCCAACCTCACGGTTTCGAGCTGCTCCCCTGGTGAAGCCGCTCGAAGCGCGCGGTAAAGTGGCGCAGCGGCGGAGCCTGCCAGAGCATGCGCAGCCCTGCGATCCGCTCGCGCCGCGCGTAGAGCTCCTCGCAGACCTCGCCGACGTAATCGATGTGGCTCTGCGTGTAGACCCGGCGCGGAATCGCGAGCCGGACCAGCTCCATCGGTGCGGTACGCTCTTCGCCGCTGAGTGGATCGGTAGACCCGAACATCACCGTGCCGATCTCGACCGCCCGAATGCCGCCTTCGAGATAGAGTTCGCCGACGAGTGCTTGCCCCGGATACTCTTGCGGGCGCAGGTGGGCGAGCATCGCGCCGGCATCGATGTAGATGGCATGGCCGCCGGGCGGCTGCACGATCGGAATGCCGATCTCGGTGAGGCGGCGCCCCAAATAGGCGGTCGAGGCGATACGGTAGTGGAGATAATCTTCCTCGAGCGCCTCGTTGAGCCCGGTCGCCATCGCCTCTAAATCGCGCCCCGCGAGCCCGCCGTAGGTGGTGAAACCTTCGGTGAGGATCAGCAGGCGCGATTCGGCGCTCGCCAGCGCCGCATCGTTGCTCGCGAGAAAGCCGCCGATGTTGACCAGCCCGTCTTTCTTCGCCGACATCGTGCAGCCGTCGGCGTAGGAGAAGAGTTCGCGCGCGATCTCGCGCGGCGAACGTTCCGCATAGCCGGGCTCTCGTTCGCGAATGAACCAGCAGTTCTCCGCGTAGCGGCAGGCATCGATGTAGAGCGGTATGCCGTACTCGCGGCAGATCGCATGAATCGCTTTGACGTTCGCCATCGAGACCGGCTGGCCGCCGCCGGAATTATTGGTGACGGTCAGCATCACCAGCGGCACGCGTTTCGCGCCGACCTCGGCGATGAGCGCGCGCAGCGCCTCGACATCCATATTGCCTTTGAACGGATGCTGCGTCGCCGGGGAGCGTCC
>JAJYHP010000153.1 GCA_021784715.1 bacterium | reverse complement strand
CTTCCGGAGAACTAAACATGTCCGACGCACTGCATGGCGAGATCGCCGAAGAGATCGCCGCCCACAAAATTCTCGTTTACGGCAAGGGCACGAAAACGATGCCGCGTTGCGGCTTCACCCTGGAAACGATCGAGTTTTTCAATACCTTCGGCTACCCGTTTGAGGTGATCGACGTTCTCGAAAACATGCCCAAGCGCGAGGCGCTGGCAAAGATGACCGATTGGCCGACGCTTCCGAAAGTCTTTATCGACGGCAAATTTTACGGCGACACCGATATTCTCGGGCCAATGGCCGAAAACGGCGAACTCGCGACGCTGCTCGAAAATGCGTTCGGCTATCGCGCGGAGAGCAAACCCGTCATCAATCTCCACTAACGCGAACGCGTGGAGTACGATACGCTCGTCGCAATCGACACGCTGCGTGCGCACCTGCACGATCCGGCGTGGGTGGTGATCGATTGCCGCCACTCGTTGGCGAATTTTGCCGCCGGGCGCGCGGCGTACGAGGAAGCGCACGTTCCCGGCGCGGCATTCGCCGATGTCGAACGCGATCTCAGCGGTGAAAAGACGGGGCGCAACGGGCGCCACCCGCTTCCCGATCCGCGCGCGTTCGCGCGCTTCCTCGGGGATATCGGCGCGGACGAGCGCAGCACGATCGTCGCCTACGACGAAGGCGCGGGAATGTTCGCCGCACGCTGTTGGATGCTCGCGCGGTATTTGGGGCACGCGCGCGTCGCGGTTCTCGATGGCGGCTTCGCGGCATGGGAGCGCTCGGGTGCGCCGATCGAACGCGGCCCGGACCGCCGCGCGCGCATCGCGCGCCGTTTTCCGATCGGAGCGCCGATCGATCCGGTCCTCAGCGCAGAGGAGCTCCTCGCCGAGATCGAACGCGGAGCGCTCCAACCGGTCGATGCGCGCGCGCCGGAGCGTTTTCGTGGCGAGGTCGAGCCGATCGATCCGGTCGCCGGGCATATTCCGAACGCGAAAAATCGCCCGTACGGCAGCAATTATCGGACCGACGGGCATCTTCGCTCGGCTGGCGAGTTACGCACCGAATTCGAACGCCTCGGCGAACCCCACCGCCTGGTGCACTACTGCGGATCGGGGATCTCGGCGGCGGCGAATCTCCTCGCCGCGACCGCAGCGGGGCTTCCCGGCGGCCGCATTTATGCCGGTTCCTGGAGTGAATGGTGCGCCGATCCGGCGCGCCCGATCGAGCGCGGTTAGGCGCCGCGCCGTAGCGGCGGCGGCACGGCATCGGGGCGGATGAACGGACCGACCGGTGAGGCGAGGAGCCGTTCGATCTCCTCTTTCTCGGGAATCTGCGCCCCGTCGCGCGCCGCAGTAACGATGCAATAGAATCCGAAACGCTCGTCGCCGCGATTGATGAATTGGTGCAGTTCGAGCGGCGCGACGTAGATGACGTCGCCGGCCGCGACCTCCTCTACCCGTTCGCCGACGACGGCGTGCCCGATGCCCCGCCCCACGATGACGTAGTGCTCGTGTTCGTGGCGCTCGAGCCGCGATGCCGTCCCGGGATCGAGTTCGAAGAAGCGCAGCTCGAGCTGCGGCCCCGGTGCGCCGGGATCCGGCTTCCAGCCCCCGACGATGGTATGGCGGGCGATGCCGACGGCCGCGCCGGGGCGGTAGCCCTCCGGCTCGATTCCGTCCCAGCCCCCCGCTCGCGCGTGAATGACCCGTCGCTGCATGGGCGCTATCCTACCACGTCGCCCGGTTCGCCTCTAGAACACGTTCGTCGATTTGCCGATATTCTGGGCATGCGCCCGACCGCTTCCTCTGCCGCATGTACGGCTCTCACGCTCTGCGCCGTTTTCTCTCTATCGACCGCGGTGCCATCGGCGCTCGCCGCGACGAGCACGCCATCCGCGCCCGTTTCGGCACCGCTCGACGAATATTTCGGCCGCATGCACCTGAGCCCGATCGGCATCGGCAACGAACTCCATCTCATCGCTTCGCGTTCGCAGAGCGCCGGCGACGCTCGCAATTCGCTGCCGTTGCTCACGCAGGTCGAAGATTCTCTGCACGACTGGGAACGGAAGTATCCGCACGACGACTGGATACCGACAAACCTCGCGCGCCTCGAGCACGATTACCTCCTCGTTCCCACCCTCGGCGGGCGCATTCACGCGATGCACGTGATCGAATGGCTACGCACCGATTATCCCGGCACCCACGCACTCGATCGTGCGCAACGCGAAGCAGAGCGAGCGATGGGTATTCCGACGCCGACGCCCGCACCGGTAGCGAGCGCGAGCCCGGCTCCCGATACGGAGGCAAGCGAGTCTCCAACGCCGTAGACGGCGACGATGCCGAAGTACTGGCTCTTCAAGAGCGAGCCGCAGAGTTATTCCATCGACGATCTGCGACGCGATCGCACGACTCCGTGGAGCGGCGTGCGCAACTATCAGGCGCGGAATTTCATGCAATCGATGTCGGTTGGCGACGAGGGGTTCTTCTACCACTCGTCGTGCGCCGTCCCGGGTATCGTTGGGATATGTCGCGTCGTGCGCGCCGCCTATCCCGATGCGACTGCGTTCGATCCTCGCAGCGAGTATTTCGATCCGAAGAGCTCGTCCGAAAAGCCGCGCTGGTTCAACGTCGACGTCGCATTCGTTCGCGCGTTCGACGACGTGCTGCCGTTGACGCTCCTGCGAGAGCTGCCAGCGCTCGCAGCGATGCCCCTTCTCCAACGCGGGCAACGGCTCTCGGTTCAATCCGTCCGCGCGAGCGAGTGGCGCGCGATTCTCAAGCTCGTTCGCCCGTAGTCCCCCCGCCACCGTCACGCCGAGTAGCCGCCCATGTCACGCCGAGTAGCCGCCGAAGGCGGCGTATCGAGGCGCCGCCGCTCGGCACTGCAGCCCTTGTCATCCCGAGTAGCCGCTGCAAGCGGCGTATCGAGGGATCGCATGCACCACACTCCAGCGCGAGCGGCGCCTGCGATGCACCCGACGAGCGTCTAGCGAGGAGCGGTGCGCAGCAGGCAAACGCGAGCGGTGCGCAGCGAGCGGTGCTCGCCTCGATACGGGCGCTAAAGCGCCCTACTCGGCGTGACATGGGCAACGAACTCGGCGTGATGTTGGTGCTCGCCTCGATACGGGCGCTCAAGCGCCCTACTCGGCATGACATGGGCAACGAACTCGGCGCGATGTTGGTGCTCGTCTCGATACGGGCGCTCAAGCGCCCTACTCGGCATGACATGGGCAACGAACTCGGCGTGATGTTGGTGCTCGCCTCGATACGGTTGCTTCGCACCCTACTCGGCGTGACATCGGCACCCTACTCGGCGTGACAAGGACAACCTACTCGGCATGACATGGACAACGAACACGGCGCGACAACGCCGCAAAAGCGAAAGAGCTGGGCTCGCAGATGCAAGTCCAGCTCTTTCGCACCGACGCCGCGCGCCGATCGAGAGCCGTTAGAATCTCGTCGTTAGGATGAAGCGGTACGTTGCCGGCCCGAGAACGTTGCCCACGGTTGCCGCTTGCGAACCGTTGGCGAGCGAAATGGGAAGGCCTCCGCCATAGACCGGGAAGAGCCCATTGTAGGCGTTGAAGATGTTATCACCGGAGACTTGGAAGTTGAAGCGTTTGTCGATCGGTACGCGCAAAGTAACGTAGCCGATACCGAACGGCGCGCGATTCAACGAGTTATTATTCCCGTAGAGCGTGTCGCCGATCGCGGCATAGAGGCCGCGGGCGGTGCGATAGTTCAGTTCGAGATTTGCCTGCGCGTATGGCAGGCGCGTGTTCATCGAGCCGATCGTGCTGCCGTACCCAATGCCGCCGCCATTGAAGTTCTGGTTGGCGATGACGTTAAGGTTTTGGTTCAGTTTGCAGTTCGGTCCCGGGTTCGAACAATAAAAATACGGCGGTAGATTGTAGACGTATCCACGCGAAAGATCGCCTTCAAGCTTGTACCCAAGCCCGAAATGGGGGAGACTCCGAAGCCCAATTTCTAAACCCTGAAAGCGCGCGTTACTAAGATTGATGTTCGTTTCATAGAATACCGGGGCGTTGCTCACGACCGCGGAACCACTACTATCGTAACACTGAATTTGGGTGCTCGCGCAGGTATACGGGCTCGGAGAGCCTTGGCTAAAATATTTATTATAGAGATTCGTGAGATAGAGATCGGCCGATAGCACCGAAGTGAATTTCGGCAACCGTACGCTCGCACCGAGATCGTAGCCAAAGGACGTTTCAGGTTTCAACGAACCGTTGTTTTGCGTTAGAGTGGCGAAGCCACCGCTGCTATTGTAATTTGCTACCGGCCCCGAAATCTGGCTCAACAAGAGCAGATAGGGAGGCGCGATCGCCGAGCCTGCGGCAAAACGCACTACCGTATTGCTATTCGGTCGATACGTCATGGCGAATCGATCGTCGAAATGCGTGTTGGTAGTCGACGAAAACACCTCATTCGATCCGTCGATCGCACAATTGTTATATTGACCCGAGAACGGGCACGAGATTGGATACGTGCTGTTGTAGATGTTTTGGTAGAGCGTCGCATAGCCGCTCAATTTCGGATTGATGCGGAAGTGTCCGCGCAGCGTCAGCGTCGTGAATTTCTGTGCAGAACCGGTCGGGAGACTGACGTTCGGATACGTCGTCTGCGAAAACGAAGTTGTCGTCGAGACGGTCTGGTCGACTCCGAAACTCAACGTGTTGCTGCCGATCGGGTGGAGGTAGAGAAACGAAATCCCCGAGAGCGCGTCTTGCTCGGTCTGCAGGTAGCTACTGTGAACCGCGAGCGTCACCGGCGTACCGTTGTAGAACACCGGCGCGACGGGGCAGACGTTATTCGCGACCTTCCCGGGACACGAGGACCCGTAGAGTGTCTGCGTTACCATATCGGGCGCTCCGCTCGGGTTGCCTTCGGTAATTTGGCGCAGAATCGAAGCGTGATAATATCGCGCGAGCACGGTGTCGCGCCCCAACGTCGAGCGAACCTCTCCTTGTAGAATCGGCTCGTTATTGATTTCTTGATCGGTTCCACCGGTGTGAAGGTAATTCACGCCAAGCGAACCACCGGGAGCGAGGCTTCCCGTGTACCCGGCGAGCGGCGAGAAGGTGCCGAGCGTGAGGTTTCCGGTGTTGCCGTTTTGATCGGAGAAGGTCTGCGAGCCGAGGTAGCTCACCGTTGCCGTCGTTGCATCCGAGAGTTTGTAACGGAACTTCACCAACTCGGCGGTTTGCGTATACTGGCCTTGAACGTTGTAACAACAGGCGACGAGTGGATATGCCGTTTGAATATACGAGGACGTGCCGGGGACGGCGCTGTAAAGGCTGGTTCCGTTATATCCGGTCAGCTTTTGATTCGTGCCCGCATCGTATGTGGTAGTAACCGACGGATCGTAATAGACCGACTGGGTACCCAACACAGAGGGATCGTCGAGCGTCGCGACATCGAAGACCAAGCCGAGGCGGCTCACGGTGTCGGAGAACCCGAAATTCGAGAACGTACCGCCGTGATTCGTAATGCCGAGGGCGATGTCGGGGGTGGGTTTATAGGTGGGATCCTTCGTGCGAAAGTTTAAGGTTCCGCCGATCGCATAGTTGACCGGAACCGTAGCGCCGGGGCCTTTCACAACCTCGGTATTCGAAAACATATACGGGTTGAGGAACGTCGTCACGTAATCCCCGTAGGTGCCGACCGAGAGCGGATGCCCGTCGATCAACGTTGCGGTCTCAAACGAACCCGCGCCGCGAATATCGGGAACCGTAATGGAACCTGGAACCGCGGCATTCGCACCGCTCGAAGGGAAGGAAATTTGCACGCCCGGCACCTGGCTGAGCACGCGCGTCACCTGAACTGCGCCTTGGTTTGCGTAAGTCGCCGACGAGACGACATTCACTGCCGCCGGCGTCGTGTTAAACGTTCCGCGGCCGACGGCGCGAACCGTTGCGATCGTCCGCAGCGAGGAAAACGTCTCCGCATGCATCGTAACGACGACGCTCTGGCTCTGCCCGGCAACAACCGTATAATCGGTATCGGTCGCGGTCTGATAACCGGGCTTGGTCACGATAATTTCGTAGACTCCCGGCGCGATGTCGGAGATCGTGAAACTCCCCTTCGCATCGGAGAGGGCGTAATACGTCTTGGGGCCGCGGACGGCGATCGTCGCCCCCGCGACCGGAGCGCCGGAGACATCGTGGAGCGAGCCGCTCACGATTCCGGTGCTTTGCGATGCTGCCTGTGCGACGAGGCGATGCGACGCGTTCTGAACCGTTGCCGCGCTGACGGGTCCAACGGTGAACGCGGCGATAGCCGCGACGAGCAGGAGTCGAGTGAGTGTACTCAGAGCAAACCTCCTGTATGAAACGAGAAATCCGGGGTCGGCGCCATGGCGCAGGCGCCCCCGAACTATGCTGAGTTTACCCTCGAAAGATTAGGGGGAGATTAAGAAAGCGAGCGCTCGCGACGCCGGAGGAGCTCGCCCTGAGCGTCAATCCCCGCCCCCGAGCGCACCGCGAGACGCCGATAGCTCCCGTCGGGGAGCAGTTCGCGCGACCGCTGCGTATCGGCGAAGAGCACCGACGCGAGGAGGCGATCCAACTCCGCCGCCATCTCGCGGTCCTCAATGGGCACCGCGAGCTCGACGCGACGATCCAGATTGCGCCCCATCCAGTCGGCGCTACCGATGAAGAGCTTGCGCGTACCACCGTCGGTGAAGGCGAAGAGGCGCGAGTGTTCGAGAAAGCGCCCCACGATGGAACGAACGCGAATGCTCTCGCTCAAACCCGGGACGCCGGGGCGCAGCGTGCACATCCCGCGCACTAAGAGATCGATCGGCACCCCGGCCTGCGACGCGCGATAGAGCGCGCGCACCACCTCTTTGTCGGTGAGCGCGTTGAGCTTCGCTCGAATCCCGCATGGGCGCCCGGCCTCTGCATGCTCGGTTTCCCGATCGATCGCCGCGAGAATTTCGCGCCGTAACGTTACCGGAGCGACGAGCAACTCGTCGTAATCGGTGACCTTGGCAAAACCGGTGAGCGCGTTAAACATCTGCGCGAGGTCCGCCCCGAGGCGCGCGCGCGCCGTAAAGAGACTGAAATCCGTGTAGAGCCGGGCGCTTTTTTCATTGTAGTTCCCGGTTCCGAAATGCATGTAACGACGGATGCCGTCGTCGTCTTCGCGAACGACCAACAACGCCTTCGCATGCACCTTTAGGCCAGGGAATCCATAGACGACATGGACGCCCGCACGCTCGAGGCGCCGCGCCCATTCGATGTTATTTTCCTCATCGAAGCGCGCTTTGAGCTCGATTACCACCGCCACTTGCTTTTCGTTCTCCGCCGCCTCTAAGAGCGCGCGCACGATCGGAGAATCGCTCCCAGAGGTACGATAGAGCGTCGCTTTAATCGCTAAAACGCGTTCGTCGTTCGCCGCAGTCTGTATGAATTGCACGACCGGATCGAAAGAATCGTACGGATGATGCAAAAAAATATCGCCTTCGCGAATCGCCGCGAAGAGATCGGTCACCCCGCGAAGCCGCGCCGGAATCGCCGGCGTGTACGGAAGATCGCGCAATTCGTCGTGCCCCGCAAGGCGATAGAGCGACATTAAATCGCTCAGCCCCATAAAACCGTCGATATCGTAGCAATCCGATTCGCTCAAGTCGAGCGCATCGAGAAGAAACGCGCGCAAGTTTTCGGGAATGCCGCGCTCCACTTCGAGGCGCACGGGCTCGCCGAAACGGCGCTTCTGCAGCTCCGATTCGATCGCCTGAAGCAAATCGTCGGCCTCGTCTTCCTGCAGGTCGAGGTCGGCGTCGCGCGTTACGCGGAACAGATATGAAGCGCGCACGGTCATCCCCGGAAATAGCGCGTCGAGGTGATGCGCGATCGCATCCTCGATGAGCACGAAACTCCGCTCGCCGGGCGCACTTTCGGAAATTTCGATAAAACGCGGCAGCGTCGGAGGTATTTTGACGCGCGCGAAATGGACGTCGATACCTTCGGGAGTGACTTCTTCGAGCTCGACCGCTAACGAAAGCGAGAGGTTCGAAATATAGGGAAACGGATGTCCGCTATCGACCGCGAGCGGCGTGAGGACCGGGAAAATGCGTTCGTCAAAAACGTGTTCGACCGTGCGGGCGCGCTCCTCGTCGAGATCGGTGACCGCGAGAATGCGCACGCCCGTCGCGGCGATGGCGGGGAAGAGTTCCTCACGCAGCACCTGCATTTGTCGCGGCAACGTCTCGCGAATGCTCGCGGAGATCGCCGAGAGGTGCTCGGCGGGGAGACGCCCGTCGTCGGAGCGCGTGGTTACGCCGGCGGCGATCTGTTGCTTGATCGCGGCGACGCGAATCATAAAAAATTCGTCGAGGTTCGTCCCAAATATGGAGACGAACTTCAGGCGTTCGAGCAGAGCATTTTTTGCGTCGAGCGCCTCTTCGAGCACGCGCTCGTTGAAAGCCAGCCACGAGAGTTCGCGGCTGAAAAAAAGCTCGGCATCACCGCGTTCCGCGTTTTGCGGCGGTACGGCGGCTTCGAATCGCTGGAGCATCGTTTTCGCGGGATTCGCCGAGCGCGAGCGAAACTCTAGCCTCGATGCTCTCCGATTTACTCGTCGAGGCGGGC
>JAJYHP010000029.1 GCA_021784715.1 bacterium | reverse complement strand
CTCCGCGAAGCAGCAACCACAAAAAGAGCGGGCCCCCGAATCTCGGGAGCCCGCTCTTTTCTCGCGACGCTTACCGTGGAGATCTTAGTGGTTCTTCCACCACGGACCGCCCCAGAGCAATTGATAGCTCCAGACCGGCGTTCCGCCGACCGTCATGGCATCTTCGACCGTGAACACGACGTTCGGTTGGATGTTGACGGCGAGGTCGCCGATGTAGTAATTGCCGACAGTACCCATGCCGTCGTTGGTGGTGTCGTAACGCAGATCGACGTTCGCCATCTTCGGAACGACATTGTAGATCGCTTCGAGCGAATACGCATGGCTCTGCGACGAGACAGCCGGCGAGATATCTTGCGGGTTGTTATCGTTGCCCTGCAGATCGACGCCGAGCAACATGTAGCGCGGGCCGGTGTAGGAGACGAGTCCGCCGATGCGCGAGTAGCTGTCTTTCGCACCCGAGGGTAACGGCGTCGTGCCGCCTTCGAAGGCGATGCCGCCCGACCAACGGGTTTCCGGCCACATGTACATCAACGATCCGACGACCGACTGACCGACGGCGCCGGCAGCGGCGTTATCCGTATCGCTGTCGTAGGCCGTTTCAATCGGGCCTTCGTTGGTCATGTAGGCGACGTTGCCGATCAGCCCCTTCGAGCCGATCTGCGTGTACGATGCGCCCCAGCGATTGTCGCCGACGCCGACGCCGTTATTGCCGACGCCGAGTGCCGCGAAGGAATATCCCGAGAGCGAGAGATTCATCGCGACCCACGGTGCGAAGAACGGAGTCGGGAACATGCCGACTTGGAAGCTGCCGTTGCCGTGGCTGAGCCCGTTATAGGCGATCCAGCCTTGATCGATCGAGCCTGCGGGCATACTGCCTTCGACGATCGGCACCGACGCGTAGTAGGTGAAATCTTTTCCGAGGTAACCTGCGCTGAGCAGGTCGATGACACCGACCATAACTTTGTTTCCGAAAGTCGGATCGGCAACGCTCGACTTGTTGAGCGTAAACTCAAGCGCGACGGGAAGGTGTTTGTTGTTCTCCATCTGTGCGTGTGCGTCGAGAACGCGCGCGAAGTTCGTCGCCAGCACGTAGCGGCCGGTGGCGTTGAGATTGGGAACAGAGGTGTGGCACATCTGGCAGCTGACGCCGCCCTGTGCGTTTGCGAAGAGCGGGATGGCGCTCGCGGGGCGCGCCGAACCGAGGATGGCAAAAGCCATCCCCAGTGCGACGATCAATCCGCTACGACCGATTTTTAAATTCATTGTTTTACTATCACCGTTAGCTTCATATTCGCGTGATTAAGACCGCAGAAAATCGCGCAAGGAAGAACGTAGGTGCCGGCCTTCGTTGGGGTCACGGCGACGGTAACGGTCTTGCCCGGTTGAATGCGGGTGAGCGGGATGTGGAGCCGATTAGAAACGAGTCCGTGCACTCCTCCTGACGAGGTCAGGTGCAGGGTGGTCGTTTTGCCGACATACATCACGATCGTGCTAGGTGTGAATTTGCCGTCAGAGCTGGCGACGATTTTCGTAGCACCAGCGGCTGCGACGTCATTGGTGACGCCGGCTGCGCCGGCGGGACGGGCTCCGGCGCCAAGGGCGACGAGAGCGAGCGTTGCGATAAAGGTGGTAAGCGTGCGTTTCATGAGTTCCTCCTGTGAATCGCATGCTACGCGCCGCATACGAAGACGATATGAGGCCTCGGGGAACAGGCTGGGAAGAAGTGGAGAAGCGGAGAGGGGTCGACGATGGGGCAACCGTACCTACCTACCGCTTTGGAGAAAAAACGTGTGGTCGTCACTGGACTCGGGGCCGTGACGCCGTTAGGGAATACCCGGGATGATTTCTGGCGGCGCGTGACCGCCGGCGATTCGGGCGTCGGCCCGATCACGGCGTTCGATGCGACCGCCTTTACGACGCGAATCGCCGCCGAGGTGCGCGATTTCGACAGCGATGCATTGCTCGGGCGCAAAGAGGCGCGGCGGATGGATCGCTTCACGCAGTTCGCGATGGTCGCTGCAAATGAGGCGATTGCCGACGCTGCTTTGCCGAACGACGAAGCGACGAAAGAGCGCATCGGCGCGGTCATGGGCAGCGGCATCGGCGGCATCATCACTTTTTGGCTCGAATCGGAAAAAGCGGCGGCTGCAGGAACGTGGTCGCGCTGCTCGCCTTTCTTCATTCCGATGTTGATGGCGAATGCCGGCCCGGCGCATATTTCGATGGCCCACGGGTTCCGTGGACCGATTTTTTCGGTCGCCAGCGCCTGTGCAAGCGCGAACGACGCAATGGCGATTGCCTATCGCAACGTTGCGAACGGCGAAGCGATCGCCGTGGTGACCGGCGGCAGCGAGGCCTGCGTCACGCCGCTTTCAATCGGCGGATTCTGTTCGATGAAAGCGATGTCGACCCGAAACGATGAACCGACGAAGGCCTCCCGGCCGTTCGATAGAGATCGCGACGGATTTGTTTTAGGCGAAGGTTCAGGGGTGCTGATCTTCGAGGAATACGAACATGCGCGGGCGCGCGATGCGCGGATCTATTGCGAAGTACTCGGCTACGGCGAATCCGCTGACGCGTACAATCTCGTCGCAGTCGATCCGGATGGCCGAGGCGTCAAGCTCGCGTTCGAGCGTGCAATTGCGCAATCCGGAATCGCTCGCGATGAAGTCGATTACATCAATGCGCACGGAACCTCAACGCCGATCGGCGATCCGGCTGAATCGAAAGCGATCGAAGAGACGTTCGGCGAGCGGGCCGCCAAGATCGCCGTGAGTTCGACAAAATCGATGCACGGCCACGCCCTTGGTGCCGCCGGCGGAATCGAAGGCGTTGCGACGGTCCTTGCCGTCGCCAACGATCTCGTGCCTCCGACGATCAATTACGAACATCCCGATCCCGAATGTCGGCTCGATTACGTCCCCAACGTCGCGCGAAAAATGACGGTGAACATCGCGTTTTCGAACTCCTTCGGCTTCGGCGGTCACAATAGCGTGTTGGTCTTCGGCAAAGTTCGGTAGTTTGCGATGGCCGGTGAGGCGCGGCGCCGCCGCGTGCGTGCATGGTTGCGCTTGGCGGGAATTCGCAGTATCGGGGAACTCGGGCAGATTGAGCTCGCTTTACGGCACGGATCCTTCGCGCGCGAGCGCGGAGGAGAGAGCAACGAGCGGCTCGAGTTTCTCGGTGACTCGGTGCTTGGGTTCATCGTCGCGACCTGGCTCTACGAGATGTTTCCAACGCAAACCGAAGGCGAATTAACGCTGCGCAAAGCGCAGATCGTTAAAGATGAAGCGCTCGCGGTCACCGCGGCGCGGCTCGGCTTCGACGACGCCATCGAGTTGGGCGTCGGCATGCGCAACGCCGGCGGGAGCGAGAACGCATCGATCCTCGCCAATACCTTCGAGGCATTCGTCGCCGCGCTCTTCCTTCAATTCGGCATCGAGGCCGCGCGGAAATTCGTGCTCGACCAGCACGTCGCTCGGGTCGATCTCGATCCGCTTGCGCTTGTCGACCCAAAGACCCGCCTACAACAATACACGCAGGCGCACGCCCTCGGGCTGCCCTCGTACGACGACCGCGGCGAGGGGACGCCGCAGCGCCCCGCATTTACCTCGACCGTTGTGATCGACGGGCGCCCCCTGGGAAGTGGGAGCGGCACGTCGAAACGAGCGGCCCAGCAAGCGGCTGCGACAGCCGCGCTTCGCACGCTGGAAAGCGCTTCGGGCTCGCAAGGAATTTCGTGAAACTCAGGAAGATCAAGGCGTTTGGATTTAAAACATTCGCCGATGCAATAACGCTCGATTTTGCGGGCGGAATCACCGGTATCGTCGGGCCGAATGGTTCGGGGAAATCAAATATCGTCGACGCATTTCGTTGGGTATTAGGCGAGACCAGCACGCGCAGTCTCCGCTCCGACAAGCTCGAAGGCGTTATTTTCGCCGGAACCGATAAGCGAAAACCCCTTGGCCTCGCCGAGGTCTCTCTGACGTTTGACAACACCGACGGCCGCCTGGCGACGGATTTTCGCGAAGTCGAAATCACGCGCCGCACCTATCGCGCCGGCGAAAGCGAATATTTTATCAATCGCTCGCAGGTACGCTTGCGCGATATTCACGATCTTTTGATGGGCACGGGGCTCGGCCCGGGTTCGTATTCGATCGTCTCGCAAGGACAGATCGACGCGATCCTCACCAGCAAACCCGCCGAACGCCGCGCACTCTTCGAAGAGACGGCGGGGATCAACAAATTTCTCGCTCGCAAAAACGAATCGCTGCGACAACTCGAAAAAACCGAACACAACGCGATCCGCATCAACGATTTAATCGCCGAGATCGAAAAGCGTATCCCCGAACTCGAAACGCAAGTGCGGCGCGCGAAGCGCTACCGCAAAGTGCAGGCGCGGGTGCGCGACCTGGAGATTCTTTCGTATCTTCGCGCGAGCGCATCGCGCCGCGCAGAACGAGCGCATCTTGCCGAGGACAGCGCGCGCATCGAAGAGCGCCGCGGCAACGCCGCTGCAAGCGCAGCGAGCCTCGGCGGGCTGTTCTCGGAGGTGCGCAATAGGCTCTACCAGGCCGATCTCGCGCTGGAAGATTTGCGAGCGAACGCACAGGAACGCAGAAGCGAACTCGCACGCGTCGAAGCAGACTATGCCGCAGCACTCGCGCGCCGCGAGGCGCTCGAAGCGCAGGATACGCAGACCTCGGCCGATGTCGAGCGCGTCGCCCACGAGCGGGAGGAGCTCGGAGCGACCATCGCGCGGCTTGAAGCCGAGATCGGACCGCTCGTTACCGAACTCGAAGCCGCTCGCGAACGCGAGCTTGCCGCACAAGCATCGCTCGCACAGGCGCGCGCGCAACTCGACGCGATCTTCACGCGCTTGCGCGAGGTCGAGGCCGACGCCGCACGCGAAGCGACTGCGCGCGCCGAACGTCGAGCGCAGGGCGAGAGCCTGCGCGGCGAGATCGCGCGGCTCGAAGGTGAGATCGCCGAGGATGCGACACGTCTCGGCGGGCTCGAGCATTCAGTCGACGAGAGTACGCATCGCTACGCACAACACGAAAGCGCGCTCGCCCACGCCGAAGAGCAACAACGCGATGCCCGCGCCGCAGTAGAGAGCGCGCAAGCGAACCACGCACAGGCACAGAGCGCAGCAGCCGCGGCCACGGCATCGCTGCGCGAGCATGCCGGTGAGGTGAAGGCTGCCGAATCGCGCCTGCATACTATTGAAGAGCTTGAAAATTCGCTGGAAGGGCATGTGCCCGGAACGCGCGCGGTGATGGAAGCGAAGCAACGCGGAGAACTCGGCGGCATCGAAGGCATCGTCAGCAATCTCATCACCACCGACGAAAAATACGCGCGCGCGATGGATATCGCGTTCGGCGCGCGGCTTTCGAACATCGTGACCACGAGCTCCGAAGATGCCGAGCGCGGCATCGATTTTCTCAACGCACGCGAAGCCGGGCGAGCGACCTTCTTGCCGCTCGATACGCTCTCGGCCCGCGACGCCCGCACGATGACTTCGGAATTGAGTTCGATTCCCGGCGTGATCGATTACGCACATCGCCTCGTGCGGACCGACGCGCGCTATGAAGGCGTCGTTCGCTTTCTCGTCGGCAACGTGCTGGTCGTCGACACGCTTCAGACCGGTATCCACTTAGTACGCGAACGCAAGATGCGCGAGACGATCGTGACGCTGAGCGGCGAGCAGATTACCGGCGGTGGGGCGATTACCGGCGGCCGCTTCCAACGCGAGCGTTCGCTGCTTTCGCGGCGCGTTGCGGCGCAAACCCTTCGCGGGCAGCTCGATGCAATGCATGCGACCCTGCGACGGCTCGAAGCCGAGGCGAGTGCTTGCGCGGAGCGGATCAATAGCGCCGCGCGCAGGCTCGACGAATCGCGCGAGGCCTCCAACGCCTGCGACGTTCACGTAACGGAGTTGCGCGGGGAGCTCGCTGCGCTCGGGGCTACGCTCGAGCGAACGAATGCCGAGGTGGGCACGGTGCGCGCGCATATCGAGGAGCGGCGCGGTACCCTCGCGGTCGCGCGCCAACGCGCAGTCGCTCTCGGCGACGAAACGACTTCGCAAGCCAGCGGCGACGAAGAGCGCGAACGGCTCGAAGCGGAGCTTGCGCAGGCTCGCGCGGGCATCGCGCGTTCCGAAGAGCAGCAACGCGAAGCGACGCAGATTGCGGCCGCTTTACGCGAACGAAATGCCGCGTTGCATGCCGAACGGGACGCAGCGGCTGCGCGGTTGGGAATGCTCGACCAAAATCAGGAGCGCGCACGCGATGCACGGGAGCGCATGCTCGCCGAGATTGCCACGCTCGCCGACGAAACGCGGCGCCTGCATGCCCATGCCGAAGGCTTGCGCGGCGGCGTCACCGAGATTGACACCCGCCTGGAAACCGCACGGCGCGAACGCGAGCAACTCGCCGCGCGTCAGGCACAGCTTGAGGGCGAACTCAAGCAAGCGGAGTTCGAGGAGCGCGAAGCATCGCACGAAGGCGAGCGCGTGCGGACGCGCCTCGCCGAGATCGATGCAGAGCTGGGAATGCTGGTGGCGCAGTTCGCCCAGAATCCCGCCGGCGATGAGGAATGCGCCGATGTCGCCGCGCGCTACGCAGAGCAGGGAGACGAAGTCGTTGAGGAGTTGCCGCGCTTCCGCGACGAGTTGGCGCGCTTAAGCGCGAACGTCAATCTCAATGCCGAAGCGGAGAGCGAGGAACTCGCATCTCGCGATCGAGAGCTCCGACAGCAGCTTGAGGACGTGATGAAGGCGCGCGAAACGCTCCTCGAGTCGATTCGCGAGATCGAAAAACAGACACAAGTTCGTTTCAATGAAACGTTCGAAAAAGTCGCCGAGGCCTTTACCGAGAGTTTCGATCGCCTCTTTCCGGGCGGACAAGCAAAGATGTGGCAAACGAACCCTGAGAATATCTCGGAGACCGGTATCGAAATTTCCGCACAACCACCCGGCAAAAAAGCGATGCCGCTCGCCGCGCTCTCCGGTGGAGAACGCGCGATGGTGGCAGCCGCGCTGATCTTCGCGCTCATCAAAGTGAAGCCGTCGCCGTTCTATCTGCTCGATGAAATCGATGCCGCTCTCGACGATGCCAACGTCGAACGTCTTTCGCAGATGGTGCGCGATCTTCAGGGCGATTCGCAGATGATCGTCGTCACCCACAATCGCAAAACCATGGAGATCGCCGATCGTCTCTACGGCGTTTCAATGGCGGAGCCGGGCGTGAGCTCGATCATCTCCGCCGAGCTCACGCCGGATCCGGAGCTCGCACTTGCCTGAACGTTCGCGCGAAGCCGCACTTTTCTCCGTCTCCGATAAACGCGGTGTCGAGCAGGTCGCGCTTGCGCTGCACGCGCGCGGCGTAACGATCTATGCAACCGGGGGAACGCGGAGCTATCTCGTCGACCACGGCATTCCGGCACAGGATGTCGAAGCGCTAACCGGCTTTCCCGCGCTTTTCGGCGGACGTGTAAAAACATTGCATCCGAAGGTCTTCGGCGCGATTCTCTACGATCGTACGGCCGAAGATCATCTCGCGCAGATCGAGCAGTATGCGATGCCGAGCATCGTTGCCGTGGTGGTGAATCTCTATCCATTCGAGGCGACCGTTGCGCGCGAAGGCACGACGCTGGAAGAAGCGATCGAACAAATCGATATCGGCGGCGTTGCGCTCTTGCGTGCCGCGGCAAAGAATGCGGCGCATGTCGCGGTACTCACCGACCCGTCGCAGTACCCGAACTATCTCGCAGCGCTCGAAGGCGGAGAGGTTCCAAACGGGCTACGGCGACGGCTTGCCGTCGCGGCGTTCGAACGCACGGCTTCATACGATATCGCGATCTCGCACTATCTCGCGACGAAGGGTGAATTGCTGCCCTCCGATCTTCCCGGCGCGCTCACGCTTGCGCTGCCGCTCACGCAACGTTTGCGCTACGGAACCAATCCGCAAGAACGCGCGGCGTTTTATCTCGAGCGCGAAGATCGCTTGCCCGAGCAATTGCACGGGAAAGCGCTCTCGTATAATAATTTGCTCGATTTGGATGCGACCTTACGGCTGCTCTCGCGAGCGGCGCTCGGTGCCGAATATGGGAGCGAACGCGAACGATTCGTGCGCGCCGCCGTCGTGAAGCATACCGTTCCGTGCGGTGTCGCGCAGCGCTCGACCGTTGGGAAAGCGGTGCGCGATGCGATCGCCGCCGACCCGGTCTCGGCATTCGGCGGAATCGTCGCGACCGATGCGCGGCTCGATGCCGTGGCGGCGCGTGCGCTTGCTGAAGTCTTTCTCGAGATCGTCGCCGCTCCCGAATACGACGATGAAGCGCTCGAAATTTTACGGAAGAAGAAAAACCTCCGCATCATGTGTTTTGCGCCGACGCTTCCCGACGAACTCGCCGCGGAGCTGCGCGTGCGCTCGGCGCTCGGCGGCGTCCTCGCCGAAGAGAACGATCCCACCGCCGAACCGGAGCGCTGGAAGGTCGTGAGTAAGCGCGCGCCCGACGACCGAGAGTGGCACGACCTCGCTTTCGCCTGGGATATCGTGCGCCACGTGAAGAGCAACGGCATCGTCATCGTTAAAGGCGGCACGACGCGCGGCATCTGCGCGGGACAGACCAACCGGGTCAGTGCGGTGCAAATTGCAGCGCATCGCGCGGGGGAGCTTGCGGTGGGCGGCTCGTGCGCGAGCGATGGTTTTTTCCCGTTCGCCGATGGGCTCGAAGCGGCGATCGCCGCCGGCGTCACGGCGGTTATCGCGCCGGGCGGCAGCGTTCGCGACGCCGAGGTCATCGCTGCGGCGGATCGCGCCGGTATCGCGCTCGTGTTTTCCAGCTATCGTTACTTCTTGCACTAGAGGGAACGCTCAACGCGTGTTTTTGTGTCACCCCGAGTAGGTGGCGTAGCCACCGTATCGAGGGGCGCACGTTACGCTTGCTGCGCCTCGATACGGCGCGTACCGCGCCTACTCGGCGTGACAGGGCTCGGGCGGCGGGAGAGAAACTCAAACCAATTTCGGTCGGTTAGACCGATGTAGAGGTCGCGTTGAGCCGAGGAACTCTCCACAGTGAGAACGTACGGGGCCTTTCCCAAAAAAACATGCCGAGCGAGCGATGCGGAAGGGATATCGATGCCACGCTTCCTACACACCTCGATTTTCGTCAACGATATGAACGAATCGATCGCTTTCTACACCGAGAAACTCGGGTTGAAGCTGCTCGACGGGCCGTTCCATTATCCGGGGAACGCCGATATGGCGTTTGTCGGGAATGATTGGAACGCCTATATCGAGCTGGTCTTCGATCTCGAAGAGCATCCGCCGTATGAACTCGGCAATCGGTACGAACACCTCGCGCTGGAAGTTGAAGGCGAACTCGCCCCGTACGTTGCGAGCCTCCGCGAGCGCGGCGTCACGGTACTCAAAGATGTCTACAAGTCGCCCGGTGGAACGCGAGCGATTGCTTTTATCGCAGACCCGAACGGGATTCCCATCGAGCTCCTTGAGCCCAGGCGCGCCAAAACGCTCGGGTAGCGCGCCGACGAGCGCTCAGGCATGAATCGGAGCGGAGCGTTGCGAAACCGCCCTCCCGATGCCCAGCCCGATCCTCGCTCCCCGCGGCACCTACGACCTGTTGCCGCCGGCCTCAACGCTCCGTGCGAATCTCGAAGCGCGGATGCGTGATGTCGCAACGAGCTTCGGCTACAGCGAAATTCGCACGCCGATCTTTGAAGCCACCGAACTCTTCGAACGCGGTGTCGGCGAAGGCACCGATATCGTCGAAAAAGAGATGTACACCTTCGTCGATAAGGGCGAACGTCGTATGACGTTACGTCCCGAGTTTACGGCGCCGGTGGTGCGCGCAGCGCTCGAACACAAACTCTTTACCGCAGGCCCGCAACGTTTCTTTTACGTCGGCCCGATTTTTCGTTACGAACGACCGCAGAAGGGACGCTATCGACAGCCGCATCAATTCGGTGTGGAATGTTACGGTTATGCCGAGCCTGAAGCCGACGTCGAAGTCATTTCGTTGGCATGGCAACTCGTGCGTTCGCATGGAATTGCCGATGCGCGATTGCAACTCAACAGCATCGGGGATGCTGCCTGCCGCGAACGCTATCGTGAGGCGCTTCTGGCGTTTTTGCGTCCGCTTGCATCGACGCTCTCCGAAGATTCACAACGTCGATTGGAACGTAACCCGCTACGCGTTCTCGACAGTAAAGATCCGCGCGACGGCGAGGCGGTGAAGAACGCGCCGCGCATGCTCGATCACCTGTGCGGCCCCTGCAAAGAACACTTCGGCACGGTGCGAGCGTTACTCGACGCGCTTGAAATTCCGTATGATGTGAATCCGCAAATCGTCCGCGGTCTGGACTACTACACGCGCACGGTCTTTGAGATCGTTTCGAATTCGTTGGGCGCGCAAAGCACCGTCTGCGGCGGCGGGCGCTACGACAATCTCGTTGCCTCGCTCGGTGGCCCCGATGTGCCGGCGGTGGGTTTTGCGATGGGCATCGAACGATTCGAGATGATCCTCTCCGCGGCCGGTTCGATGCCCGATACGGCGCGTCGCGGCGTCCAAGCGATCGCGCTTGGGGTGCAGGCGCGCGCGCGGCTGCTGCTGCTCGCACAGCGTCTGCGCGAGCGCGGAATCGCCGTCTTCATGGATTTCGCCGACCGTAAAATCCCCGCACAGTTCAAGCTCGCCGAACGAAACGGCGCGCGCGCGGGGCTCATCCTCGGGAGCGACGAACTGGAAAAGGGAGAGCTCGTGGTGCGCGATCTCGTCGAGCGCAGCGAAACCCGGATCGCCATAGACGATATTGAAGAAATTGCAGCCGCTCTGCAACGAATGGGAGTGTAATGGAACAAGATTTTGAAGCGATCGAACGACTTATTGCGGTCATGGAGCAGCACGATCTCGACCGCATGAAGGTTCGCGTCGGCGAAACGCTCTATGAACTCGTTCGTCGCGAAGCGGCCGCACCGGTAGTAACGCAGATCGGCCACGTTCCCGCACCGGTGCTCGAAGGCTCAGCTCCCGCGCCGGTCGCCGGCCCGCCCAAAAACGTCAAACGGGTGAGCGCGCCGCTTACGGGAGTCTTCTATCGTTCTTCGTCCCCGGATTCCGCTGCGTTCGTCAACGAGGGACAACGCGTAGAGCAGGGCGACGTTCTCTGTATCCTCGAGGCGATGAAGCTTTTTAACGAAATTCAAAGTGAGTTTGCGGGAACGGTTGTTCGCATTATCCCGCAAAACGGCGAGTTGGTTTCGCAAGGCGAGGATCTCTTTTGGATCGAGCCGTGAGTGACTTGCCCGCATCGCACGGCCGACGCGATTTCTCAGAATTGATAGCCGAACGGCAAGGGCTTCTCGATTCCCCGCATTACCGCGCGCAAGTCGAAGCGATCGCCGATGCGATGGTCGCCGCACTTCGGGCAGGGAACAAAATATTGTGGTGCGGTAACGGGGGAAGCGCCGCCGAGGCTCAGCATATGGCGGCCGAACTCTCCGGGCGCTTTTTGCGCGAACGCCCCGGATATTATAGTGAAGCGCTCTCGGTGAATTCGTCGACGCTTACCTGTATCGGCAACGACTATGGGTACGATGTCGTGTTCTCGCGCCAAGTCGAGGCGTTCGCTCGTCCGGGTGACGTCGTCATCGGCATGACGACCAGCGGCAGCTCGCGAAATATCGTGCTTGCGTTAGAGGCGGCGAAGCGCAACGGTGCCGTTGCGGTCGCCTTCACCGGCAACGGCGGTGGCGAAAGTGCACGAGTCGCCGACCTTTCGCTTGTCGGCCCCGACGGATATGCCGCGCTCGTGCAAGAGGTGCACCAAGTGATGGCACATATTCTTTGCGATCTCGTGGAGCAGCGCATGATGTTCGGAGATCGCCCGTGAGTACCGCACTCGCGGTTCCCGACGCGCGCTTGTTGTTTGAAAAAATGGCGGGGAAACGCATTCTCGTCGTCGGCGATCTTATGCTCGACGAGTGGATTTGGGGACGCGTTGAACGGATCTCTCCGGAAGCGCCGGTTCCGGTCGTCGCCGTCAACAATCATTCGTTCACGCTCGGCGGCGCGGGAAACGTAGCGCACAATCTCTGCGTCCTCGGAGCGGAGGTCGCGTGTATCGGCGTCGTCGGGAGCGACCCGTTCGGCAACGAGGTTCGCGCGATGCTCCGAGCACAAAACATCGATGCCGACGGAGTTCTTTCGGTTGACGATCGCCCCACAACTAGGAAAACGCGCGTCGTTGCCCAGCACCAGCAAGTCGTGCGGGCTGATTGGGAATCCGTCGAGCCGCTGCATCCCGCCGATGCCGAGCGCATTGCCGCCGTCGTCGCCGACGCTGCAAAGCGGGCGGATGCGGTCATCGTCAGCGACTATGCGAAGGGCTTGCTTTCGCGCGAAATCGTTCAAGCGGCGAACCTCTGCCCGCTCGTCCTCGGGGATCCGAAGCCTCAGCACGCAGCCCTGTTCTCCGGAGTGACCTGCGTTGCGCCGAACCTCAGCGAAGCGGTTGCGGCCTCGGGTATCGCGATTCGCGATGAAGTGTCGCTGGAGCGAGCCGGGAAAGTGTTGCTCGAACGCTTCGGTTGCCGATATGTCGTCGTAACGCGCGGCGAGCACGGGATGTCGCTCTTCGGCCGCGACGGCGAGCGCCTGACGATTCCATCGGTTGCACGAACGGTATTCGATGTCAGCGGTGCAGGCGACACCGTCGTCTCCGTCCTCGCGCTGGCACTCGCCGTCGGCGCCTCAATCGATCGAGCCATGCAGCTCGCGAACTATGCCGCCGGAGCGGTCGTTGAGAAGCTCGGCACGGCCACGGCGAGCGCGCAAGAGATATTGGAGTTACTCGAACATGCCGACGGATGATTTTTTGTTCGGGCGCGTACTCGAAATGCACGATGCACTCGCGTTTCGTCGCATGCTCGGAGCGCGAAATAAGCGCATCGTTTTCACCAACGGCTGCTTCGATATTCTCCACGTAGGGCACGTCGAATATCTAGCATGGGCGCGCGCGCAAGGCGATGCGCTCATCGTCGGCCTGAACAATGATGCATCCGTGCGCGACCTGAAAGGCGCCCCGCGTCCCTTCGTCACGTTCGACGAACGCGCACGCCTGCTCTGTGCGCTGCGCAGCGTCGACGTCGTGATCGGATTCGCGGAGCGGACGCCGGAGGCGTTGCTCGACCAGCTTCGCCCCGATATTCACGTGAAGAGCGCCCAATATCGCATCGATGAGCTCCCTGAAGCGCGTATCGTCACCGCCTACGGCGGCGAAGTTCGCCTCGCCCCGCACCGCGAAGGCTCGAGTACAACCGATATCGTCGAACGCGTTCGCGCGCACGCTCCGTCGAAGGAGTAGCGTTGCGCCTCGCGCTGACGGTGAATGGCCCGGGTGAAACCGCAGGGTGGGCGCGCCCGCTTGCCGGCGCGCTCTATCGGCTCGCACCCACCATCGATATCTACGCGTTCCTTGTGCCCGACGATTTCGCGACCGGCCACGAAGCGCCGATGCTGCGCGCGATCTTCCCACAAGCGCATGTTTTCGAACCGGCGCAGTATCTCGCGTTTGCGCTCGGCCGCTCGTTGGAAGGTTTGCCCGAGCGCGTCGACGGCGTCCTCTATCTCGGCGGCGACCTCATGCATGCGGCGCGCGTCCAATCACGCCTTCATGGAATGGCCTTCACGTATAAATTTTCGCGCGCGCGATATGCTCGGAAGCTCGCGCGCGCATTTGCCGTTGACGCGGCAAACGTCAAGCAACTCGAGGACTGGGGTGTTCCGCCGGAACGAATCGATCTTGTGGGCAATCTCGCAATCGACGGCGCGATCGAGCAGGCGAAGGAACCGCTGCCCGAATGGTTCGAACGCGATGGAATCGTCGTTCTTCCCGGTTCGCGTTCCTACGAAGTCGAACATATGATTCCGTTCTTTTTCACCGCGGCGTTGCAAATGCGATCCGAGCAGCCATCGCTGCCGATCGCTTTTGGAATTTCACCATTTACGTCGCTCGACGCCGTACAAAAGGCCGTTGAGGCAGGTGGTGACCCGCGAGTATGGTCGAAAAAAGGACGCCTCATTCGCGAAGGTGGGCGAGCGTGGATTGCCGACGCGAGCGGCGAGCGGCGATTTCCGATCGTGCGTGAGAGCCTCGCCGCTGCAGCGGCGAGCGGGCTTGCGCTGACGCTCCCCGGTACGAAGTGCATCGAACTGGCTGCGCTCGGCGTACCGACGATTGCCGTTACGCCGCTCAATGCAGCGGAATTGATCGCTATTAACGGGCCGCTTACTTACCTCAATCGCATTCCGTGGCTTGGATCTGCGCTGAAACGCGCGGTTGCGGTGAGAATTTCAAAACGTTTTCGCTTCCACACGCAGCCGAATATCGATGCCGGCGAGGAACTCGTGCGCGAGCTGCACGGAACGCTGACGCCGGGTCGAGTTGCTCGCGTCGCTCTTGCAACCTACGATGATCGAACGTGGCGGACGCGCGTCGGTCGAGAGATGCAGAGCCTCTACGCCGGCCATGCGGGTGCCGCGCAACGATTGGCGGAATCCCTGATCTCCATGCTTCGGGAGATAGAATAATCGTGCGGCTCTCGGTGATCATCGCGACGAAAGATCGCGCGGACTATCTCGAACGCGCTCTTGCTTCGCTTGGCGAGCAGCAAAAAGCGCCGAAGTTTGAAGCGATCGTCGTCGACAACGCCTCAACCGACGGAACGCGTGCGCTTGTCGAGGGCATGGCCCAGTCCAGCAGTTTCCCGATTCGCTATCTGTACGAAGCCGAGCCCAACCGGGGGAAAGCACGCAATCGCGGGGTCGCCGTCGCGCAGGGGTTCATCGTGCTTTTCTGCGACGACGATGTGGTTTTACCGCCGGGGTTTCTTGCCGCACACGAAGCCGCGCACGATGCTCCGGGGCTCGTCGTGAACGGTGCGATCGTGAACGTCCCCGACTACGAGCAGCGCCCGAAGCCATCGCTGGCCCACTACTCGGGAGCGTTTTTGTGCACGTGCAACGTATCGATTCCAAAAGCGGCGATCGATGCAGTGGGCGGGTTCGACGAATCCTTTCGTCTCTACGGCTGGGAAGATACCGAACTCGGCGTTCGCTTACGCGAGAGCGGCCTGCACCGACGGTTTTCCTGGGATGCATTTCTCTGGCACATAAAAAAACCGAGCGACGAAACGCTCGAAGTACTCGCGCGAAAATCCGTTGAAAAGGCGCGCATGGCGCGTCGCTTTCTGGAGAAAAGTCCGTCCTCGCGCGTCAAAGCTGCGACCGGCGCACATCGGCTGAATATGCTACGCGCGAAATACCTGCTTCCCGATTCGCTTCTCGCTTTTTACGCCGGACTGGCCAGTGACGATCGGACGCACCCAACGGTACGGTCGATCGCGAAAGCGCAATTTCTCGACGGTATTTACGCTCGCGAGTTATTTCGCTCTCCGGAAAAATGAACCGCGCACTCCTCTATTGCGCAGGCGGCGGCATCGGCGACTCGTTGGTCGCTACCGTCGTGGCGCAAGCGCTTCGCACGCAATACGATAGCATCGACGCGGTCACTTTACCCGGGCATCGCGCAACGCTCGAACTCGTACCGGATATCGCGCGCGTTTTCGTCGACGAAGGCGAACCGGTCGACCGGCATGCCGCGGCGCTACGCGAGAACAATTACGCCGCGTGCGTCGTTACGTGGGCAACGCCGCGCGCCGCAGCGTCCGTTCGCGCCGCCGGAATCCCGATCCGCGTCGGCCAAGCACGGCGTCTCTATTCGCAGTCGTTCACGCATCGTGTCGTCGTTCGAAGCGAACGCGGCGACGTCACTTCGCATTGGTCCGATATCTTGCTCGACTATGCGCGCGCGATCGGTTGCGATGCCGCAGGAGCGAGGCCGCGCATCGTCCCTCGTGAAGAGGACGAGCGAGCGGCACAAGAGTTGCGCGCCGAACTCGCGCTCGAGCGTGACGGCTATTTCATCCTCCACGCCACCAACGCCGTCGCAACGCAACGCGGCCTCTGGCCGACGAGCGGCTGGGCACGCACCGCCCGTTCCCTTTGCGAGCGATTCGGGGTTCCCGTCCTGCTCGGCGGGTCCGCTGCCGACCGGGAACTCGTCGCTCGCGTCGTCGCGGAGAGCGAGGAGCCAAGGGTGCGATCGATTGTCGGGCGCTCCTCTATCGGCGCCTTTGCAGCGCTTTCGCGCGATGCGCGCGCGTTTATCGGTATCACGACCGGCTCGATGCACGTTGCCGCCGCCTCCGGTGCACGTACCGTGGGTATCTTTCCGTTCCAAAGCGATTTTCCCGAACGCTGGGCGCCGCTGTGCGATCGGCGCGCGATCGTGCGTTCGGCCTTTCCCTGCCACCCGCGCGACCGAAAGGAGACCTGTGCCGATTACGCATGCATCGCCGGCCTCGATACTCCGAGAATTCTCGCTGCGGTAGCGGGCTTACTCGACGCGGAGGGGCCTCGCTAAGAGCGGAGTCGGCCATCGGCGTCGAAGTGCCGAACACGATGCGCGCGACCATTCAACTCTGTACCTACAATCGTGCCGCGCTCCTCGAGCGCGTTCTCGATGCATGCTTCGAGCAAACGGTGCCCGAGGATTCCTACGAAGTCGTTCTCGTCAACGATGGCTCCACCGACGGAACCGCCGCGGTTATCGAACGCGCTCGATCGCGTGCTTCCTGCGCTTTTACCGTGGTCGAACAGCAAAACGCAGGCCTCGCTCGCGGGCGGAACGTCGGAATCGCGCGTGCAGCGGGAGAGCGCATCATTCTCATCGACGACGATGTCTTGCCGTTGCCGAATTTTGTCGAAGAGCACCTGCGATCGCACGACCATGCGCCTGCAGCTATTGTTCGTGGTGGAGCGATCAACGTCGAATCGTTCGACGACTTGCCGCCGCCGGTATGGAGCTGGAAAAATTACAGCGGGAACTTTTTTTGGACGACCAATGTATCGGTGCCGACCGCAACGATTCGTGAAATCGGCGGCTTTAACGAATCATTCGCCGAATACGGATGGGAAGATATCGATGTCGGTCTCCGGCTGCGCTTCGCCGGTGTGCGCGCCGTCTTCAATCGGTTCGCGCTCGCCTACCACTATAAGCCGCAGCCGCGAAGCAGCGAAATTGAAAAGATGGAGCGACAAACGCGAGCGCAGGCGCGCACGGCAGTAACGCTTTCGGCCCTGCACCCGCACTGGCGCACCTATCTCGCAACCGGCGAAAATCCCATACAACGAGGCGTGCATGCGGTGTTGCGTGCGATAGGCGTGCCCGAACATTTGCGTCGTCGCGTTGCAACGATTACCGGTGACCGTCCGCTCGGTAATGCGGAGCTACGAGTGGTAAGGCGAATGCTCGCAAGCGTGTATTTCGAAGAACTCGAAAACGCGTTACACAAACGCAACGCTTCGTGAACATTCTCCTTTCGCGAACCGATCGAATCGGCGATTTGCTGCTTTCGACACCGGCGATTGCGACGGTACGCCGATCTTTTCCAAACGCGCATATTACGATGGTGACCAGCGCCTACAATCGTATCGTCGTAGAACGCAATACCGATATCGACGAACTCGTCGCGCTACCAAGATCGATCCGTCCGGAGAACTTTGGAGCGCAATTTCGAAATGTCGATCTCGCAATTGCGCTTGCACCACGTTCCGAAGATTTGCGCGTCGTCGGCGCGACACGCGCGGCCGTTCGGGTCGGTTATACCTACGCGCGCCGATATCTTGCGCGCCTCACTGCGCGCATGTTCGTCAATCGCATGGCGATCTCCGAGGCCGATCCCGAGCTCTGCGAACGCGATCCGCAGCGCGTGGTGCGCCATGAAGTCGACCAACTGCTCGATCTCGTCGCCCTCGGGGGAGCGCGCGAACGCGTCCTCGATCTGCGCCTCGACCTCCGCGACGAGGACCGAGCAGCGGTCGCCGCGCTTCCGGATCGGCCGATCGTTCTCCACCTCGCGCCGCGTTGGTTTCATAGCGGCAGCTCGCCGGCATCGACGGTCGAACTTGCGCGCCGGCTCACTGGGTTCGGGCCGCCGCTCGTCATTACGGCGAACGCCGAAGTCGACGACGAGATCGATGCCTTCTCCGGGGTCGGGGCTGCGGCGGTGCTGCGCGAACTTCC
This sequence comes from bacterium, assembly GCA_021784715.1. The sequence goes on along the minus strand of JAJYHP010000029.1, from coordinate 19,186 downwards.
GTTTTTCCAATGGGCGGCGGTCTTCGAACGGGCGGCCTGCGTGGTTACCGTCGACACTGGTGCGACTCATGTCGCAAGCGCGGTGCGCAGGCCCACGCTCGTCGCCTTCGAAAACCGCTATTTCCGATTGGCCTCACAAGAATGGGCCCCGTATCGGGTTCCCAGCCGCAGTTTGCGCAAACCACAAAGCGACGACGAAGCCTCCCTTGCGCACTTTCGTGACGAGGTCGTCGACGGTGTCGCGGATTTAATAAATGCTTGATTGTTCCGTCGTTATTCCCACCTATAATCGCCTCGACACGTTGCGCCATGTCGTGCCGACGCTGCTTGCGCAGACGGTCGATGCATCGCGCTACGAATTGCTGATTTGCGATTCCCAATCGACCGACGGTACCGCGGAATATCTTGCCGAAGTTGCGCGTTCCTCGCCGAACGTCCGCCATCTTCCAGGGGGATATAGCGGCCGCGCACAGGCGCGCAATGCCGGAGTCGCCGCAGCAACGGGAGCGCTTGTCCTTTTTAATGACGCCGATATTCTCGCCTCTCCCGATCTTCTCGCCGTTCACCTCGAACGGCATGCCCGCGAACGAAGAATCGCCGTGGTTGGTTGGGAAGTGCAGGTGCGCGATCTCGACGATTACGCGCTAAAACGCGATCGTGCGGACCTGCGCGGGCATCTCCATCCGCCGGGGCGCAAACGCTTGTCGTGGCTTTATTTTCTTACCGGGAATGCGTCGGTGCGCACCGAGGATCTGCGTGCGGTCGGCGGCTTCGATGAATCGTTCACCGGCTACGGTCACGAAGATCTCGAGCTCGGCTATCGCCTCGAACGTTCCGGAGTGCGCATTTGCTACGAACCGCGCGCAGTCAGCTATCACTGCCAAGATGTTCCTCACGAAGACCAAAAAGGCAAAATGATGCTCGCCGGTCGCTCGACCGTTCGCTTCTATCGCAAACATCCCGATCTCGCCGTTCGTCTGCAATTAGGGATGACGCCCATCTCGTTGGGGCTTCATTCGTTGCTTGGACGTATGCCCAATCTCTTGCGAGCGCTCGACGACCGAGCGGATCGTTCGAAACTTGCACGCGATATCGTGCAACAATATCACTATGTCTCGGGCATCAAAGATGCCCTCGCCCACCCAGAGGAGCGCCCATGACTGCGACGCCGGAACGTTTTTCTTGCGGAGCGCTGCGAGCCGATGCAATCGGACGCACCGCCGAACTCTTCGGCTGGGTCAATCGCCGCCGCGACCACGGTGGACTGATCTTTATCGATCTTCGCGACCGTGACGGCATCACGCAGGTGGTATTCAACCCGGAACACCCGAGCTTTTCGATGGCGGAAAAACTCCGTAGCGAGGATGTCGTGCGCGTTGTCGGAACGGTTCGCGCCCGTCCGGATGGAACCGAGAATGCGAAGTTGGCGACCGGCGCAGTCGAAGTAGGCATCGAGCAACTCGACATTCTCAATCGCTCCGAAGTGCCGCCGTTCCAGGTCAACGTCGACGACGACGTGGACGAGGGCCTACGCTTGGAATATCGATATCTCGACTTGCGGCGTCCACGCATGCAACGCAACTTGCGCTTGCGTCATCGCATCGTGAAGGCCTTTCGCGATTATTTTGACGAACGCGAATTCGTCGAAATCGAAACGCCGATGTTCATCAAGAGTACACCGGAAGGCGCGCGCGATTACTTGGTGCCGAGCCGGATGCATCCGGGAACGTTTTATGCGCTACCGCAATCGCCGCAACTCCTCAAACAAATCTGCATGATCTCCGGATTCGGACGGTACATGCAGATCGCGCGCTGTATGCGTGACGAGGATCTTCGCGCAGATCGGCAGCCGGAGTTCACTCAGCTCGACGTCGAGCTTTCATTCGTCACACAAGAAGAAGTCATGCAAATGATGGAGGGTGCGGTCGGCCATGCCTGGCGCAGCGTCCTCGGCGTTTCGCTGTCGGCGTTTCCGCGGCTTACCCACGCAGAATCTCTGCGGCGCTTCGGGAGCGATAAACCCGATATGCGTTTCGGTCTCGAACTCGTCGATGTCGGTGCGCGCTTTGCGACGAGCGAATTCGTGGTCTTCCGCGGCGCGCTCGACGCAGGCGGAGCGGTACTCGCACTACGATACCCCGGTGGAGCATCACTCTCGCGTCGCGATTTTGACGCGCTCACGGAGAATGCGAAGCTCTTCGGTGCGAAGGGGATGGTGTGGATCGCCTACGGAGCCGATGGTGTGAAATCCTCGGCGCAACGATTCCTCGACGAAGCAACGCTTGAAGGGCTCCGCGCGGATACGGAAACGCAGAGCGGTGACGCCTTGCTCCTCTTCGCCGATGCTCGTGAAACGGTATTTTCTATCGCCGGTAAAATGCGACTCGAGGTGGGGCAGCGTTGCGGCTTGCGCGATCCGGCAAAGTTTGCATTTTGTTGGGTGACCGAGTTTCCATATCTCGAGATGGATGAAGAGAGCGGGAAACCCGTACCGGCGCACCACCCGTTTAGCGCACCGATGCCCGGGCAATGGGATCTCATCGACAGCGATCCGCTCGCGATGCGCGCGCAACATTACGATATGGTGCTCAACGGTTACGAACTCGGCTCCGGGTCGATTCGTATCCACGACGAGGCATTGCAAAAGCGCATCTTTACGATGCTCGGCATGAGCGAAGAAGAGATCGAGGAACGCTTCGGGTTCTTCGTTCGTGCATTGCGTTTCGGCGCGCCGCCGCACGGCGGAATGGCACTTGGGATCGATCGCATCGTCATGCTTGCGTGCGGCGAAGAGAACTTGCGCCAGGTGATTGCGTTCCCGAAGAATCAGGTCGGCCGAGACGTGATGATGGACGCCCCCTCACCGGTTCCGGAGCGACTTTTGCGCGATCTTTACCTTCGCAGCGTGGCGCCCGGGCCCGAGAGCGCCCGATAACTAGGATGGTGAGCGCTTCAATCGTTCGCAGCGCGATTCTCGGGCTCGTCCTCGTGGCGGCGGTTGCCCTGCTTCACGCTGCCCTCTCTCGCCCGGCCGTCGCTGCGGCCGGACCATCCTGCGGCACCCGCGTCGTTCACCTCCCCGGAGATGTTGTTTTCCGCATTCTCTTCGCGAAGAACGGTGCGGTGCAGCAGTACGTGCTGGTGAGCAGCGACAAAAATCCCGAGCTGGTGAACGACCGAAAGAAGTTTATCGAACGCCAGTTTGGTCCCGAAGCGGTCAATGCGCCGCCATTGCATATCATCTCGTTTAAGTCTGCGCCGGGGGGCGGAGGTTTGCTTATCCCCGACAAAGCGGTCGATTCATGCGGCCGCACCCTTACCTTCCAATAGCGCTTATCGTGCTTTCGGGCACGCTCTTTGGATGCGCGCGGCAACGAGAGCCTGCGGCAGCGCAAGCCGGTGATTCGCCGAAGCCCCGCGCGACGATCGCGCCGTTACAATCCTGCGAGACGCGTGAACTCCGATACGACGGTAGCGAGGTGATGTTGGTGGCGAATGCCGATCGATCGCTGGCATCGTTAACGGTGGTTGCTTCGCGCAGCGATGCGGCGCGCGCGCGCGCCGTTGCGGAGATTGAAGCGCAACTGGGGATGCCGCACCCCGATACGCGTATCGAACAGCGTCCCTGGAAGGATGGGCTCGTCGAGCTCACCGATCCCTGCGGGCGGCTCGTCACTCCTTCGCCGGAGCCAACGTAACGTTCTCGCGTTGCTCAAAGAACCGCTGCATTTCCGCAGCGCAGGCGCGGTCGAGCGGCTCGTCGCTTCCCTTCAATCCGGCGATCGCGCCCGCGGCATCGCGCTCCGACCGATTTTGGCTGAACTTTGCTTTGCCCTCGATGCGTTCGACGATCATTTCGAAGGCCACGATACCGCGCATCTGATCTTCCACATAGGAACGGTCGAGTCGCGCGAACTCCCACGGTACGTCGAATTTCGATTCGAAACACGTCGTAAGCGCGGAAAGAATCGCGTAGGGATCCGTGGCCTCGTGAAGGCGTCCGCGCGCGTGGACGGCGCTATAGTTCCAGGTCGGAACCTGCGGGTACGGCGGATCGTACCAGGACGGCGAGATGTACGCGTGTGCGCCGGTAAAGACCGCAAGCGCCGGCCGCGCGACGTGAATCGCCGCGCACTGCGGGTTCGCGCGTGCGATGTGGCCGAGCAATCGTAGCCCGCTTCCGCTGCGTTGCGCGATCATCGGGATATGCGTTGCAACCGGGGCTTCGTCGGTGTCGCCGGTCACGAGCAGTCCGAAAGGATACTGATGAATCAAGCGCTCGATCTCGCGATCCTCGTCGATAGCAAAAATCGGTGGTCGGTACATCGTGTTACTCCTTCGTGCGGTTCATCGTTGCGGTGCGACCAACGTCGCTGAAACCCGATGCCGGGGAAATACGTTTTTACGAGCGTGAGCAGCGAAGCGCTTCCCTTTCCTATCGCCGAAGCGGGTATTGACCGGCGGGGAATCTCCCTGCTCTCGATCGCGCATATTGTCAACGACGCGAACCAATCCGCGATTCCGGCGATGATTCCGTGGTTGATCGGCCATCGCGGCCTCAACCTCGCGACCGCCGCAACGCTGGTACTCGCGATGAATCTTTCATCGTCGGTCGTTCAACCTTTCTTCGGCCATTGGTCCGATCGGCGTTCGATGCCATGGATCATTCCCGCTGCGCTTGTGCTCGCCTGTACCGGAACCGCTGCAATTGGGCTCGCGCATTCATTGCCGATGATGTGGCTGGCGGCGTTGATTGCCGGCATCGGTACAGCGGCGTTTCATCCGGAGAGTTCGCGATTTGCGAATTTTTTTGCCGGTGACAAACGTGCGACCGGCGTCAGTATTTTTACGCTCGGCGGATATCTCGGATTCGCCGTTGGGCCGATCGTTACCACGCCGCTCATCCTGCACTTCGGCCTTGAAGGCACGGCGTTTCTCGCAATTCCCGGTGTGATGATGGCTGCGATCCTGTTGTTTACGCAGCAACATTTTCACGCGACGCGCGCGCGCGCGAACCGCGCCGTTAACGAGCGTCCGAATGTACCCGACGATTGGCGCGCTTTCGGCGCACTCGTTGCGGTCGTCGTCCTTCGTTCGACGACGTTTTTCGCGGGCGTGACGTTTCTTCCGGTCTTTGCGATCTCCGTCGCGCATGCGAGCAAGACCGGCGGTAGCATCGTTTTAGCGGCGATGCTCCTGGTCGGCTCGTTGGGTACGATGTGGGGCGGTCGCCTTGCCGATCGCTTCGGGCGTCGGCGGGTCATTGCGATCTCGATGGCGGGGACGCTCGCCGGCGCAGCCGCACTTGCGTGGGTCGGCACCTTTGCTCCGAACGTCGGCTATGTCGTTCTCGCTGCAGCGTTCTTCGGGCTCTCGGTCGGATTATCTGCGGGTGTGATCGTCGTGCTTGGCCAGGAGTATCTTCCGAATCGCATCGGCGTGGCGTCGGGGGTGACGCTCGGTCTCGCGGTTACGATCGGTGGGCTCGCGCAGCCGCTCTTCGGGGCGATCGGCGATCGCTTCGGCAGCGTGCCGATCTTTGAAAGCGTTGCGATCTTCGCGGTACTCGCTCTCGTCGGAACGATTTTCTTACCGCGAAAAACATTGCGGACGGCGTAGCGCCGTTAGCGCAAGTTCGGAAAGTCGAGCCGTTGCAACGCGGCAAAGGTGACGATGCCGACGGCAGTCGAGAGATTGATGCTACGCACGGAATCCTCGCGCATCGGTATTCGTAACGTCCGCTCCGGGAATCGGTCGAGGATCGCTTGCGGCAAGCCCTTCGTCTCGCGCCCGAATACCAACGCATCACCGTATGCGAATGGAGCGGTATCGTAGCGCGCGTGCGCGCGGGTCGAGAGCAACCAGAGACGCGCTGCAATCGGCGTCTGTAAGAATGCGTCGAGATCGCGATGGACGACGACGTGCAGCCGTTCCCAATAATCGAGTCCGGCGCGTTTGAGCGAACGGTCGTCGATGGCGAAACCGAGCGGCTCGACGAGGTGCAGCGCCGCACCCGTGGCAGCGCAGAGGCGCGCGACGTTTCCGGTATTCGGCGGAATCTCCGGTTCGACGAGTACGATATGCAGCGGAACGTCGGGAAGCTCGGCGACGCCGACGAGACGATCCGGAGGTTGCGCTGCGCTCATGCAAGGATATCGGCGAAGGCGATGCCGACCGGTGCGAGGATGTAGGCGACGCCGCCGTGTTGCTGCCAGCAGCGCTCGAGTGCGCGGCGCGGGTAGATACTGCGAATGCGCGTTGCCGCCGGGTCGTTCATCACGCAGTCGCCGTTCGACGTGAAGCCGCAGAGAACCGCGAGATGCCCTGCGGAGCGAGGCAGCGGCGCGCCGGGAAGATCGCCTTCTTCCCATGCATACGAGATCGCCAGCGGAAGATTCCGCTCGATAAAGCGTTCGGCGATATCGAGCGAGCCGACATAGGCGAGCGCGGCACGCAGGCTCTGCGCACCGGCATACGCGACATTGAGCGCCCAGTTGCCGTAGCCGCCGTAGATTTCGTCGAAAACTCCGGCGGCGACATCTTCGATTCGTGCGTCGATTCCGTGAAAGCGCAAAAGCATCGCAAGCGCTGCTGGGCTGCACCAACCGTTCTCGCCGGCGACGACGTATTGCGTCTGTAGCGGAACGTCGTGGATGCGCGCGCCGCCGGCATAGGGTAGCGAAGGCACTTGTTCGCTCGGGGTTGCAAGCGCGAGGCTTTGCAAGCCGTCGGCATCGGTGCGTACCACCACGGTATCGAACGGAACTTCGCTGCGGATGATATCGGTAAGCACGCTGACGCCGAGCAAATTACAGGGAAAGGAACGACGCGATTGCGGCGACCAGCGGGCGAAGGGAAGCCAGGGGCTGACGCTCGCTGCTCCGCTGCGCAACGAAAATACGATCTCGCCGTTCTCTGCAAAAGTGTTCCACGAGAGTAGCGCCTCGCGCGCCGGCTCGCAACGCAGCGTGGTCGTCGAAGCGGTATTGGTTACGAGTGCGAAGCCGACGGCACGACCTCCCATTGCCACGCATTCCACGAATCGCCGATGAACGACGCCGGAATGTATCCGCGCACCCGATCGTCGATAGCGGTCGTCGAACGCTCCCAATAGACGAAGACCATCGGCACGAGTTGATGGATGCGCTCTTCCTCGCGTTGGTAAAGCTTCTTGCGTCGTGATTGGTTAAAAGTTGTCGCTGCGGCTTGCGAAGTTTCGTCGACGATGCGGTCGCGCAACCAATTCGTGTTCGCACCGTTGGGCGGAATGAAGGCGCTGTTCCACGAGCCGCTGTTGTCGGGGTCAGGTCCGTTGGTGTCGATGCTCCACTCCATATCGTAATGGCCGCTATAGATTGGCCCGTTCTGAGCGAAGAGAAAACTCGGCGGAAAATTCCGAATGCGTAGATCGACACCGAGTTTGCGCAGCATCGCTTGCATGAGCACCTCCGCGCGCTCGTTCGATTGGCGATTGCTGCCGCTGATAATCGTTAGGACCAGCCGCTTTCCGTCGCGCGTGCGAATGCGGTGGCCGGAGCGTCGCCATCCTGCGGCGCGCAGCAGCGCCGCGGCGTGGGCGGGATCGTAAGGATAGGGAGCGATCTTCGGTGCCGCCCACGACTCGGGAAAAATGTCGGAGACCGCGGCGAGATCGACGCCGTGATAGATGGTGTCGCGTAGGCGCTTCCAGTCGATCCCTTCGGCGATAGCGAGCCGCACGCGTACGTCGCGCAGAATCGGACGGCTACAATTAAAACCAAGGTGTCGCCAATTCGCGAGCAATGTGTGCACGACGCGGATGCCGGGGATCGATGCAAGTTCGGGAATCTGCGTCTCGCCAACCGACGGATCGACGTCGATCTCGTGCGTGCGTAAGGCATTGAGCATCGAATTGGCGTTCGGAATGACGACCCAACGAACGTGCGCGAGCTTCGGCTTCCCGCGGAAGTAGTAAGGGTTTGCAGCGAAGGTCAGCGAGGCGCCGTGGTGCCAATCTTCGAGCACGAACGGGCCGCTCGAAAGCGGCGCATTGTTAAACGCGGCGCGATTGAGGCTCGGAAGCTTTGCGAGCAGGTGCGCGGGGAGCGGAGGATAGCCCGAGCCGCCGATGGCGAGAATGCCGAGAAAGGCTGCCATCGGATGTTTGAGGTGAATGACGATCGTGTGGCGCGTCGGATCGCTTGCCGAAGCGATATCGTCCCAAGCATAGCGCGTCTTTACGTTGTTGCGCGGATTGAAAACCGCGTGATAGGTGAACATCCAGTCGCGCGCGTCGAGCGGCGCTCCGTCGGCCCAGCGCACGCCGTGGCGCATATGGATGGTGATCGTTTTTCCGTCGTTGCTAATGCCGCCGTTGCGAAGTGTCGGCACTTGCGTGGCGAGATCGGGAATGTAATTGCCGCGAGCGTCATAGCGCAGGAGATAACTGTAGAGCATTCCATCGGCGAGATCGCTTGCCGCTGCTTCGCCGAAGAGCGGGTTGAGATTGTCGGGCTCGTCGGGTTCGCCGAGGCGCAACGTATGCGGGGGCGGACGATTTGCCGCGCAGCCGACGAAGCCGCACGCGAGTACGGCAATACAGAGCGCCGCGAAGAGCGGCTTCATGCGGTACGCGCCTCGCGTTTGCGCAGCGAACCCGCGATCTCGGCATAGAAGGCGTCGGCGCCGAAGCGAACGAGATCCTCGGCAGGGAGTTGCGTCTCGGCGCGCGCACGCACGATCTCCGCTCGTGCCGTCGTTTCGTCGAGACCGCGCGTATTGAGCGCGATGCCGATGACGTTCGCCGGTTTCACCGAGGCCAGCAGCGCTTCGTGCAGGCGAATCGATTCGCGATATGGGAGCGTCGGCGTGGCGTACGCCTTGATCGTCGCGCGGTGCGGCATACAAACGAGGATGAGTGCATCGGGCGCGCAGCCGTAGAGCAGCGCGAGCGTGACCGGCGCGTAAGCGGGGTGATTGATCGCTCCCTGTCCTTCGACGACGATTGCATCGGGGCGTCGTTCCGCTGCTTCAAGCACGAGCCGCTCGCCTGCGCCGGCAGAAAAATCGGCGATCGTTCGATCGATGGCGATTCCCCAGCCTGCGATCGCGATACCGGTCTGTCCGGTCGGAACGAAGGTCCACCGTTTTTGCGCGCGTTGCGCCGCTGCGCAGAGTTCGAGCGAGACCGTCATCTTGCCGACGTTGCAGTCGTTTCCGACGGTCAACAGAATCGGTGACTCAACCGCGTAGGCGGCACCGCTAAAGACCGGTGTGGTAGGGACGGCGCGCAGATCGTAGAGGCGGACACCGCGTTCGCGCGCGGCGCGCGCGAGCTCTGCATCCTCGGCGAGCATCGTGTGCAACCCGCTGACGACGTCGAGGCCGGCATGGATCGCTTCGAGAACGCCGCCGCGGAGTGTATCGAGCGCTCCGCCGATCGGCGCGGTGCCGATGAGCAGTGCGCTCGGTGCGAACGCCAACGCTTCTTGCAGCGTGGCTACGATTGGGGCATCGCACTTCGCGAGATGCGGCACGACATCGCAGACACGATTGCCCGCGCAACTCGGGTCGATAACGGCAACGACGGGATCGTCGCCGTAAGCGATGACGCCATGCGCGGTTTTCGCACTCTGAACGAATGCATGCGGGGCGAGGACGACGTAGCGACGGCTCACGGGATGAGGGATTCGCGAACGCCGAGGCCGGGCCCGCCGGGAAGAACGAGCTTGCCGCGCTCGTAGGTGAGCCCGACGAAAGGATCGCCGAGCGTTAGAAACGGGCCGTCGATATCGGCCCAGTCGACGAGCGGGCTGATCTGCGCGGCGGCGGTCGCGAGAATCGCGCTCTCTACCATGCAGCCGAGCATCACTTTCAGGCCGAGCGCGCGCGCGGTGTGAATCATCGCCAGTGCGCCGCGCAGTCCGCCGCACTTGACGAGTTTGACGTTGACCCCTGCGACGCAGCCTGCGAGTCGCGGCAGGTCGGTGGCATCGCATGAATCTTCGTCGGTGACGATGGGAATCGCGCTGCGCACGGAGATCGCACGTAGTCCGGCCGGGTTGCCGGCCGGAATCGGTTGTTCGCAAAACTCGATATCGAAGCGCGCAAGTTCGGCGAGCATGAGGATCGCTTCGTCGACATCCCAACCTTCGTTGGCGTCGATGCGAATCGTTCCGGTGTAACGCGCGCGAACTGCTTCGATCGTTTCGATCTGCTCGTGCAGTGCGCCGAGCCCGAGTTTGATTTTGAGAATCGGGTGATCGCGTACTTCGTCGACTTTACGGAGCGTGCTTTCGGGATCGGCGATGCCGATGGTGAACGAGGTCGTCGGCGTCGCGCTTGGGTCGAGACCGAAATAGTCGTAGAGCGGCAGGCCCAACGCCTTGCCGATCCAATCGTGCAGCGCGACATCGAGCGCGCAGCGCGCCGCCGGCGGAATCGTCGATCGCAGCAGATGCTCAAGCCGATACGGCGATGCGGCGTCGGCGTTATACGTGGAAAAAAACCCGAGCACCGATTCCACCGATTCGTGGTACCGGGCGATCGGCGCGCTCTCGCCGAGCCCCTCGATCCCATCGCACGAGAAACGCAGCAACGCCGAGCGCGCGAACGTTGACTCGCCGCGGGTGATTTTGAAGGGATGCTTCAGCGGGATTCGGAGTTCGCTCGCGGCAAAGGTGGCGTTCATGTCGCGAGCCTTCCGCCCCGCCGGGCGCACTCCTCGGCGCAGCATCCTTTGGCTGCGTCGCGACCTGCGCTTGCGCGACAACGTCGCGCTCGCCGAGGCGGCGCGCGCGAACGATGAGGTGGCGCTCGCTTTCGTGCTCGACCCAGTGCTCTTGCGGAGCGAGCGAATGGGGGCGCCGTTGGTGCAGGCGTTTTTTTCGGCGCTCGCGGCCCTACGCGCGGAGGTACGCGAACGCGGCAGCGAGCTCGCGCTGCTCGAAGGCGACTTCGCAGAGCAACTCACCGCGTTTGCCCGGCGGATCGGCGCAGATGCGATCTACTACAACGAAGATTACGAGCCCGAAGCGCGCCTTCGCGACGAACGCGTTCGCGCAACGCTCGAGGCGGCGGGGATCGCGGTGCATGCATCGCTCGATCACGTCTACTTCGGTGCCGACGAAGTGCGCACCGAGAGCGGTGCGCCGTATAAGATTTTCACGCCGTATAAACGGCGTTGGCTCGACCAGCACGCGTTGGCGCCGCGCCTACCGGTGCACTCGAACCGCGCGAGCGCGCAAAAATTGCTCGCAAGCGCCGAGATCGGAGCAACGCGCGAAGTTCCTACACCCGAAGCGTATGGGTACGCTTCCTCGACGGCTTTCCCGGCGTGCGGTGAAGCGGAGGCGCGCGCGCGCCTCGATCGCTTTCTCGCGCTCGGCGGAGCGAGCGATGGCTACGCGGTGCAACGCGATATGCCGGCGCTCGACGGAACCTCGCGGCTCTCGCCGGATCTGCGTGCGGGAACGATCGGCATTCGCACCTGCGTCGCGCGTGCGCACGCAGCGATGGAGGGCGCGAGTCCGCAACGGCGCGCGAGCCTCGAGGTGTGGATCTCGGAGCTGATTTGGCGCGATTTCTACCAACAGATATTGCGCAATTTTCCGCACGTCGCAAGTGCGCCGTTTGTCGCGGAGACGGCGGCGATTCCATGGCGCGACGATCGTGCGACATTCGCGGCATGGTGTGAAGGGCGCACCGGCTATCCGATCGTCGATGCCGCGATGCAGCAACTCAACACGACGGGTTGGATGCATAACCGTCTCCGGATGATCGTGGCCTCGTTTCTAACGAAAGATCTGCTGATGAACTGGCAATGGGGCGAGGGTTATTTCGAGCGCCATCTCGCCGATGCCGATCTCGCGCAGAATAACGGCGGCTGGCAGTGGGCGGCCTCAACCGGTACCGACGCCGCACCGTATTTCCGCATTTTCAACCCGGTGCTGCAAGGGCAGCGCTTCGATCCGGAGGGCGCCTTCGTGCGCGCGATGTTGCCTGCATTGCGCTCGGTTCCGACGAAGTACGTGCACGCGCCGTGGCAGATGCCGCCGCAGGTTCAGCGTGACGCTCGATGCATCGTCGGCGAGGATTATCCCGCGCCGATCGTGGATCGCACGTTGACGAAGGCGCGCGTGCTCGCCGCATTTTCTGCAGCACTGGGGAGACGCGACGCATAACGCGCAACGCTTTCTCTGTCATCCCGAGTAGCGTGCCGGCGCAACTCTGTCAGCCCGAGTAGCGCGCCGGCGCAACTCTGTCAGCCCGAGTAGCGCGCCGGCGCAACTCTGTCAGCCCGAGTAGCGGCCGAAGGCCGCGTACCGAGGGCTGCGCGACGCGAGCGCGCGCCTCGATACGATCGCGGAGCCTGTCCTGAGCGAGCGAAGCGAGTCGAAGGGGCGATCTACTCGGCGTGACAACGACTACTCGGCGTGACAACGGTGCCGTTACCGTTCCGTCGGGGTGGCGACGCGAAAGCACGTACCGTCGTGATTGCGGCGCATCGCCTCGCCGAGCGTACGTGCGGCATGCGCCTCCGAACCGCGAATGACGCGCTCCTCCTCCGCGGTATCGTAACGGCCGGCGCAGCGCGCGGCGAGTTGTTGTTCGCGCGCGGGGCGTTCGACGGCGTGGTCGATCTCGTGCCCCAAACCGAGCGCCGGCGATTGCGTTCCACCGGTCGTCGTGCGGAGCGCGCTGGTCGGGTCCCACCAGATCGTGTCGTCGTTGGGGTCGAAGCGATCGTTGTTCCGAGCGTCGGCGCGCAGCGTGAACGTTCGGCTCGGCGATCCCTCGAGCCGCGCGAAGAGCCCGCGTTCGACGGAGTCGGCGCTGAGGTAGCGCTTCGCTTCATCGTAGGCGGTATTAAGATTCCGTTCGACCGAGAGGCTCCCGTGGCGAACGAAGGGCGGCGAAGTGAGGGCAGCGATCATAGCGCGATCCGTTCACGCGGAATCGCCGGCTGTCAAGTCTTGACGCCGGTGCTAGGGTTGGGGTGGTGACTGCGTCTTACGCGCAGCGTGCCATAGGTGCTGGACCAACGAAAACCCTAAGGGAGCATCAGCTCCGGATACGACGGCGTGACGGGCAACAGCTTGTCGCACCAGCGCCCGGGCCGCACCCACCTGCGAGAAAGCAGGTTCTCACCTCGCACGAAAGACGTTTGGCGCGGTCATCGATTCGATCTCTCCCAGGGTGCAGGCTCCGCTGCGCGCATCGAGGAGGAGGTACCCGTGATATCCCGGCGCCTCGCGCTCGATACATGCGAGCGCTTTTTCGGCGTTCTCGGCGAGATCGTGGAGCAGAACGACGCTCTTGCCCACGAGGGTGGCAAGCGAGCTGCCCGCATCGAGGCGCAGCGGCTCGGGGGCGAAGCGCAGCCATGCCGAGTCGGCCTCCTTCGCCAAGCGCTTGCAGTCGGCATCGCTACCGGCGTGCGTATCGGGAGCGTTCCGTAGCGCGATGGTGATATTTGCGGCCTTCGCAAGCCCCGTCGCCTCCCCAAGCGCGGCGGCCAATTCGGGGTAGCTGCAGGCGCCGAGCCGCGGGGCTCGAGCGACGAGCAGGGGCGCCCCAACCGCGAGCGCGATCCGCAGCGACTCCTCTTTTTCGCTGCGCGAAGCGAGGAAGAAGGCGTCGTCGAGCGTTGCGACCGGTGTCACACAGAGATCGACGCTCGCCTTCTTGATTTGGGCGAGGTAGTCTGCATCGGTTCGCGGAAAGTGCGCTCGGTCGAACGCTACGCCGTCGCAGAGAGCACTGCGCGCACAGGCATCGAGCCACTCGAGTTGCGTGCAATCGCCACGCGCGAAAGCGGCTTCGAATGCACTGCTGGCCCAGGCGATCTTCATCGGCGCGCGAGTTCGACTGCCTAAGGGAGAGCCCTCTGCCGTGACCATCGCACTCGGCGCCGACCACGCCGGATTCGCATATAAAGATCGCATCGCCGCGCTTCTGCGCGAGCGTGGACATAGCGTTATCGATTTCGGCACGCACGATGCGACGCCGGTCGATTATCCGCAGTACGGCTTCGCCGTCGCGGAGGCGGTCGCGAGCGGGCAGGCCGAGCGCGGCATCGTGGTCTGCGGTTCATCGATCGGCATCGCGATCGCGGCGAACAAGGTTCCCGGCGTGCGCTGCGCACCTGTTGCCGAACCCTATTCCGCCGAATTAGCGCGCCGTCACAACAACGCGAACGTGCTCGCACTCGCCGAACGGCTGACCGGCTGGGAGATGGTCGAACGCATCCTCGAAATTTTTCTCTCGACACCCTTCGAAGGTGGGCGGCACGCGGCGCGCGTCGACCAGCTCTTCGAATTCTCCGACGACCAACGTACGCGCACGCTACGCGCACTCGAACGCGGGGCAGTCGATGACGCCCGCACCGCACAACCGTAACGCACAGAAAGTCCACCATGCAGACGCTTCAGCACGGCTCGCTCGCCGCACAGGATCCCGAACTCTACGCTTCGATCGCCGCCGAGGAGCGCCGCCAACGCGGTAACCTCGAATTGATCGCTTCGGAAAATTACGCAAGCGCCGCAGTACGCGAAGCGATGGCCTGCGTGATGACCAACAAATACGCCGAAGGCTATCCCGGCAAGCGCTACTACGGCGGCTGCGAATTCGTCGACGTCGCCGAAACGCTCGCGATCGATCGCGTGAAAGCGATCTTCGGCGCCGAGCATGCCAACGTTCAGCCGCACTCCGGTGCGCAGGCAAACATGGCGGTCTTCATGGCGGTGCTCGCACCCGGCGAGAGCGTTCTCGGGATGTCGCTCGCTCACGGCGGCCATCTCACGCATGGAACGAAAGTGAGTTTCAGCGGAAAACTTTACAACGCCCTGGCGTACGGCTTGCGCAAAGAAGACGAACTGATCGATTTCGACCAGGTTGCTTCGTTGGCGCGCGAACATAAACCAAAACTCATCATTGCCGGTGCGAGCGCCTATCCGCGCACGATGCAGTACGAACGTTTTCGCGAGATTGCCGACGAAGTCGGCGCGATGTTGTTGGTCGACATGGCGCATATCGCCGGGCTCGTTGCAGTCGGCTTGCACCCGTCGCCGGTTCCGCTCGCCGATTTCGTCACCTCGACGACGCATAAAACGCTACGCGGGCCGCGCGGCGGCATCATCCTCAGCAAAGCACAACATGCAGCCGCGATCGACAAGAGCCTCTTCCCCGGCATTCAGGGCGGGCCGTTGATGCACACGATCGCCGCAAAAGCGGTCGCCTTCGGTGAAGCGCAGCGGCCGGAGTTTCGCATCTACCAACAAAACGTGATCGACAACGCGCGCGCGATGGGCGAGGTCTTCGCCAAACGCGGCCTGCGCTTGGTCGGCGGTGGTACCGATACGCACCTGTTGTTGGTCGATCTTTCGGTGAAGAATCTCACCGGCAAAGCGGTCGAAGGCTATCTCGACGAGATTGCGATCACTGTCAATAAGAACGCGATTCCCTTCGATCCGCAGAAGCCGATGGTGACCAGCGGCATTCGCGTCGGTACGCCGGCGATTACGACGCGTGGTTTCAGGGTAGCCGAGTGCCGTGAGGTAGCCGAAATCATCTGCGATGCGCTCGGCGATATCGAGGCGCGCGCGCAGCAAGAGAAATTGCGCGCCCGCGTTCACGAACTCACCGCACGCTTCGACGTACCCTAAGGCTCCGCTTCGTGCAGCCCAGTATGAACGGCCAGAAGCTCCTCGTCGTCGATCATCCGGCGCTGCAGGATCGGCTCGCGCAGCTACGCGATCGCAACACGCCGACGCGCAGTTTTCGCGTGCTGCTCGAACACGTAGGTACGTTGCTTGCATTCGAGGCGACGCGAACGCTACCGACGCGCGAGGTTGAAGTTGAGACGCCGTTGCTCTCAATGAAAGCAACGCGTATCGCGCAGCCGCCGGTCATTGCGCCGATTCTTCGTGCCGGGCTCGGCCTTGTTCCGGGCTTTTTGCAGATCGTCGAGGATGCCGTCGTCGCGCATCTCGGCTTCTATCGCGATCCGCAGACGCTGCAGGCGGTGCCGTATTACGCGAACGTTCCAGCACGGCTCGACGGCCGGCGCGTCTTCGTACTCGACCCGATGCTTGCCACGGGAGGTTCGGGGATCGCCGCAATGCGGTTGCTTGCAACACACGGAGCAAGCGACGTTACGTTCGTCAGCGTCATTGCAGCACCTGAAGGAATTGCGGCGATGCAAGCCGCTTTTCCGGACGTTCGCATCGTCGTCGGAGCGATCGACGCCGAACTCAACGAACACGGATATATCGTTCCGGGGCTCGGCGATGCGGGGGACCGCCTCTTCGGAAGCCTCACCTCGCTGCCGACCTTCGTGGCGCCGCGTTAACCAACGATGCGGCCGAGTTGGGATGACTATTTTATGGAGATCGCGCGCACGGTCGGATCGCGAGCGACCTGCCCCCGCGCGCGCGTCGGCTGCGTCGCCGTTCGCGACCAACGCATTCTTACCACCGGTTACAACGGCGCACCGCGCGGTGTCGCGCATTGCACCGATGTCGGCTGCGCGATGGTCGATAATCACTGCGTACGGGCGACGCATGCCGAAGCGAACGCCGTCGTGCAGGGCGCGCTTCACGGCGTGAGCCTCGCCGGAGCAACGGTGTATTGCACGCATCAACCATGCGTCGGTTGTTCGAAGCTCTTGGTGAGCGCGGGCGTCGAGCGCATCGTGTACGAAGAACGTTACGAGGATGCCTTTGCCGTCGAACTGCTCGCCGAGGCGGGTGTTGCGTTAACGCAGTGGAAGCTCGTACCGTGAGCTTGCACCGATGAAGCCGATTCTTGCGGAGATCGCGGCGTTCGTTATCGCCGCCGCCGTCGCGGCGACCATTGCGCCGCTCGTGATTCGTTTGGCGACGCATCTCAAAATTATCGACGGCGTCGAAGAAGAGCGCCGCGTACATACGACGCCGACCCCGCGCATCGGCGGCGTTGCGGTCTTCTTCGGCTTTGCAACCGCGCTCTTTGCGGTGCTCGGCTTCGTGGTTGGCGCGCCGCACGCGCGAGACGCACAGCTCGATATCGCGCATCACCTCATCGGCTTACTTTTCGGGAGTTTGTTGATTCTCGGAGTCGGTTTTTGGGACGACGTCATGCAGATGCGTGCGCGCAGCAAACTCGTCGCTCAGATCGTCGTCGCCGGCATCTCGATGCTCTACGGGTTCATGATTTCGGGCATCAACAATCCCTTCGCGCACGGCGCGGCGAATGCGTGGATCGATTTTCCCATCTGGGTCAGCATCCCACTTACGCTGCTCTGGTACGTCGGGATGATGAACGCGATGAACTTCATCGATGGGCTCGACGGGCTGCTCGCCGGGGTGACGACGATTTCGAGTCTCTTTCTCTTTGCCATCGCCGCGCTCCACGGAAACTTCATCGTGGCCCTGGTGTTGCTCGCACTCGCGGGTAGTTCGCTTGGATTCCTCCCCTACAACTTTAACCCGGCGCGAATCTTCCTTGGCGATGCAGGCTCGCTCTTCATCGGTTACGTGTTCGCGACGGTGACGATTATCGGCGGCAGCAAAACGGCGATCGCCATTAGTCTCTTGGTGCCGTTGGTGGTCTTAGCGCTGCCGATTCTCGACACCGCCGCCGTCATCGTGCGACGGGCGGCAAACGGACGCAGTATTACCGATGCGGATCGCGGCCACTTTCACCATCAATTGATCTTTCGATTCGGCCTCGGCGTTCGGCAGGCCGTCTTTCTCATTTATGCCGTCTGCATCGTCCTCGGCGTCGTCGCGCTGTTGGTATCCGGTATTCTCTCTCATTCGGGAAGGCTTGTGTGAGCGAACCCTTACGCGTCATGAGCGTCTTTGGGACGCGCCCCGACACCATAAAAATGGCGCCGGTCGTTGAAGCACTCCGCGCCGATCCGCGCTTCGATGCGTCGATCTGCGTGACGGCGCAACATCGACACATGCTCGACGATTTGCTGGCGTTGTTCTCGATCGTTCCCGACTACGATCTCGACATCATGACCTCCGATCAGACGCTCACGCAGATAACGACGCGCGTACTCGAAGGCATGGAGCCGGTATTGGCGCGCGCTCGTCCGGAGATCGTCCTCGTTCATGGCGACACGACGACGAGCACCGCAGCGGCGCTGGCAGCGTTCTACGCAAAAGCCGAGGTTGGGCACGTGGAAGCGGGGCTGCGTACCGGCGATCCGTGGCTGCCCTATCCCGAAGAAATGAATCGCCGGCTAACGGGGCGGCTCGCGCGCTATCATTTTTCGCCGACCGCGCGCGCGCGGGAGAATTTGCTCGCCGAAGGGGTCGGCGCGCGCAACATCTTCGTCACCGGCAACACCGTGATCGACGCGTTTCTCGAAGTCGCGCATCGCCCGACGCTGCCGCTGCCGCCGCAATTCGAGCGCGTCGATCCACAGCGCCCCTTGATCGTCGTTACCGCGCATCGACGCGAAAATCACCCGCATATGCGCGCGATGGCCGAGGCGATGCGCCGCATTCTCGAGTTGCCGCAGCGCCCGCAGATCTACTGGCCGGTCCACCCATCGCCGCACGTTGCTCCGGTGGTCCGCGAGGTGCTCGGCGGCCTCGACGACGCGATTCTCGTCGATCCGATCGATTACGCGAAGATGGTCGCGGCGGTGCGAGCCGCACACTTCGTTCTTACCGATTCCGGCGGCATTCAAGAGGAAGCCCCTTGTCTCGGCAAGCCGGTGCTCGTGATGCGCGAGGAGACGGAGCGCCCGGAAGGGCTCGCTGCGGGGACGCTCGAGCTCGTCGGGCACGACCCCGAGCGCATCCTCTCCGGCGCGGCGGCGCTTCTCGGCGATCCGGCGCATTATGCCGCGATGGCGCGGGCGGCGAACCCCTACGGTGACGGCGGCGCCTCGAAGCGGATTCTCGCCGCGCTGCTTTCCCGTTTCCGCGGCGGCGAGGAACCTGCCGCCTTCGTGCCGTAGCAGGGGCGCGGCAGTGAGCCTACCGATCCTGGCGGTGTCGGCCTTCGTGGTAGGCTATCTCTGCGGAATCCTCAACCTCTATTTCCTGACCGAGGCAGCCAGGCGGCTGGTGGAGACCGGTAGAGGGCGGGCGTTCGTCTTAAGTAGTTTCGCACGCTTGCTCGTTTTCGGTACGGTCGCGGTGGCCTTCGCGGCAAAGGGTCCGTGGTGGTCGCTCGGGCTCTATATCGTCGGACTTTTCACCCCGTT
>JAJYHP010000090.1 GCA_021784715.1 bacterium | reverse complement strand
TCACCGGGTCGGGTGTCGAAGGTCTTGAAATTGCAGCCGATCAGCGCCCCGATGTGGTCGTGCTCGACGTCGGGCTACCCGATATCTCGGGGCTCGATGTTTGCACGTCGCTCTGCAATACCCAAAATTGCTATATCCTCATGGTGAGCGGGCACACGCGCGAGCAGGATATTCTTTTGGGGCTCGGGCTCGGCGCGGACGACTATATCACCAAGCCGTTCTCCGGCAACGAACTCGTCGCGCGCGTCGCTTCGTTTCTTCGGCGTCGGGATCGCTCGGTGGCTATTCGCGAACTCGATTCGCAATTGCGGATCGGTGAGGCGATTCTCGACCGCGACCAGCACGCAATCGTGCACGGCTCGACGACTGCGACCCTGACCGCGCTGGAGTTCCGGCTCCTCTGGTTCTTGGCCGAGGCGGAGGGACGGCTCCTCACGCGAGCGCAGATTCTCCAGCACGTCTGGAACGACACCTCGGGGGTCCCGACTCGCGTGGTCGACGTTCATATCGCCGCCCTCCGCAAGAAAATCAGCGAGATCGCCGCGCCCCTCGAAATCGCTAGCGTCCGCGGCATCGGCTACCGCCTCGATAAGCCGTAAACGAGAAAAAGGGAGGGCATCGCCGCCCTTCATCCGTAGCCTACGGGGGTGCAACTCCGTTCTCTCATCGCGGCGGCATTGGCCGCCGTTTTGCTGGGCGCCGCGCCCGTTACCACCCGCCTCTATAGCGCCCCAGCCGGGAACCGCCCGGCGGGCATCCCGCACCCCGGGCTGCCCTACGTGGCGATTCTTCCAAGCGGGCGCATCGTCGCTCCCGTCGGGAAGAGCGTCGCGATCGGCGCGAGCGTCACCGCGCTTGCATTGATTCCTGGGGGGCGCTTCGCCGTCGTCGGCGGGCGCGCCGCGAGCGGTAAGACGATGCTGCGAACGCTCGACACGCGCACGATGCAAATCGTGGCCCGCGTTCCCAATAGCGGCTTGCATACCGAGATCGTCGGTGGCCTCATCGCCCTGCACGATCCCGCCATGCCCGGCCGGACGATTCTCGTCGCCTCAGAGGCTCGGGCCGGAAAAGTCGCGCTCTTCTCGGTGGGGGCCGACGGATCGCTCGCGCCGCTCCATCCGGGTATCTCGCTTCCGGGCAGCGACCCCGAGCCGATGCATCTCGCATTGGCGGAATCGGGTCACCTGCTTCTCGTCGCCGACGACCGCAACGGTCGCCTCGATACCATCGATCTCGCGACGCGCAGGCCGGTCGCCTCGATGAGCGTAGGCGCGCTCCCCAGCGGTCTCGCTGCGTTTGGGCCGCGCATCTTCGCCGCGGGTGCGGCGGCGAGCGCCTCAAACCTTGCGGTGCGCTCGCTCGACTCCTCGACGGCGAGTTCGGAAAACATTCCGCTCGATGCTCCGCTCGACGGCGCCACGACGGTAGGTGGCGTCGATCCCGAAGCGGTGGCGATCGAGCCGGGCGGGCGTTTTGCCTATGTCACGCTCGCCGGTGTCGACCGCGTCGTCGCCGTCTCCCTCGGCGATTCACCGCACGTTGTCGACGGCATCGATTTGCGTCTTTTTGCCGACGCGCCCTACGGAACCATGCCCACGGCGATGGTTCCCTCGATGACCGGGCGCGAGCTCTTCGTGGCGCTCTCCGGGCTCAATGCCGTGGCGGTACTCGACGCGAGCACGCCTGGGGTCCTTCACCGCCTCGGACTCATCCCCACCGGCGCGCGCCCGATCGCCCTCTCGCTCGCGCCCAACGATAAACTCTTGTTCGTTGCAAATGCGGAGGGTAACGGCGTGAGCGCGACCCTCGAACGGATCGTTCTGACGAAAATCCCCCTCGAACGGACGACGCTCTCCGCGCTACGTTACTCCCGCGTTTCACATTTGGTGCGCGGCGGCGCGCTGATTCCACCATTGCGTTCCGGGCGGAAGAGCGACGCGATCGCTCATGTCGTCGATATCTCGCTCGGCCCCACCTATTTTAATGCGACGCCGAATCTTCGCGTACTCGCGAATGATTTTGCGGTAGCTGGCGAATTTTATGCCGACGCCCCCAATAGCGAACTTGGTTCGCAACTTGCATATTCGGGGACGATCACGCCCTCGGCATGGCTGCTCGATACGTTTCGCGGGCGTCGCTCTGTCGAGGCGATGCCCCCCGATCTCTATCCACGGAGCGGCTATATCGTCAACGCCCTCGCTCGGGCGGGAATGAGTTACCGCGTCTATGGAGCGATGCTTCCCGAGGGTCCGATGGCGATCGGTATTCCGCTGCTGCACGTCCTTCATGGGGCGGTGGGGTACGCTCCCAAAGCCGGTCAACGTGCGAGCGATCGAGCGCTGGCGGCGGCGTTCGTCTCCCAATACGCGCGCGAAGCGCGGCGCGGGGATATTCCCACCTATCAAGCGATCGAGTTATCGTCGAACGATCCGCTCGTGCAGGATCGCGCGCTGGGAAAAATCGTCGATGCGATTGCCAAAAGCAGTGCCTGGGGATCGACCGCGATATTCATCTCGCCGCGTCAAGCGATCGGCGCCACGGCGGCCGA
The DNA here is from genome assembly GCA_021784715.1 of bacterium. The sequence goes on along the minus strand of JAJYHP010000090.1, from coordinate 6,121 downwards.
CCCGAAACACAGCTTCGCGGTGATCGTTTCGCCGTATGCCAAACGCGGCTTTTTCGGGCACGCGCACGCGAGCACGGCGAGCGTGCTGAAGACCGAGGAAGAGATTCTCGGGCTTCCGGCGCTCTCACTCGGCGATCTGTTGGCCTCCGACCTCGCTAATTATTTTACCTCGACGGTCGACGAGTCGGCCCCCGATCTCGGAACGAATGAAAGGATGCAGCGATGAGCGGTAACGTTCAACTACACTACGGTCCACGGCTCATCGGGTCGCCGACCGGAATGCTGCGGCGCGCGGCGCTGGTGCGGCCGAGCGCGGCGATCGAACGCGCCGTCCCCCTCCCATCGGAGCCGTCGGCGATTTACGCGCGCGCGCTCGAACAACATGAAAATCTCCGCAAACTGCTCGTTTCGTTCGGCGTTGAAATTATCGAGATTGCCGGCTCGGCGCTCGACCCGCTGGAGAGCGCGGTAGCGCAAAGTGCGGTTTGCCTCGAAGACGGCGTCGCGATCATGCGTCCCAGCGTCATGGAGCGACGCGCTGCGACCGATCGTACGCGTGCCGCATTCGCCCGCGAAGAGATTCCAATTGCGGGGCATATCGCAGCCCCGGCGTTTTTTAGCGGCGACGACGTGCTATTGCTCGGCGCGCGCGCTTTTCTCGGCGTGGGAGCCTTGAGCAACGAACTCGGACGCCGCGGCATGGCTTCCTTGCTGACCGCTCACGGTTACCACTGTACGCACGTCGAGATCGCGCGAAAGAGCTTCTCCTTGCGATCGGTCGTAGCGCCGATCGATCCCCAAACCATCGCCTTCGTCGACGATGCGGTCGATGCGTCTGCCTTCGTGGGATTACAACGCATCGTCCTACCGCGTGGTGAGGAGCGAGCGGCGGGATTGATGCTGCTCAACGAGCGCCACGCGCTCGTCGATTTGCGGTATCGTGAATCCCTTCGCATTCTCAGCCGGGCGGGCGTGAGTCTCGAGTGTTTCGATTGCTACGAATTTACGAAGATCGGGATGACGCCGTCCTCGTTGGTTTTGGCGGTCGCGCGATCGTGAGCGAAGGCATGCGCGTTGCGATCTTTTCCGACATCCACGGAAATCTCGTGGCGCTCGATGCCTGCCTCGCCGACCTGGCCGCGCAAGGGGGCGCAGATGCGATCGTCGCTGCGGGCGATCTTTGCGCGGATGGGCCGCGGCCCCGAAAAGTATTGCAGCGCCTCTCCGAGATCGGCGCGCAATGCGTGCGCGGGAATACCGATCGCTATCTTGCGATGCCCGGGGAAGAGCGCTTCGAGGGCGAGGAGGCGCGCCTCGCATGGACGCGCCGAGAGCTCGGGGAGAAATGGCTTGCGTGGTTGCGCGATCTTCCCTTCGCATTGCGCATCGGTGAAGCGCCCGAAGAACTGCTGGTAGTCCATGCCAATCCCACGAATGACGACGAGCACCTCTGGCCCGATGCCGACGATGCAACGTTAGAGCGAATGATCGGCTCGGAGGCGGCCCCGGTGATCGCTTTCGGCCACCTGCATCTCCCCTACGTGCGTTCGTGGCGCGGTCGATTGCTGGTGAACGTCGCTTCGGCCGGGCTGCCGAAGGACGGCGACCCACGCGCGTGCTACGCACTGCTCACGCTACGCTCCGGTGGTTGGCAAGTAAAACACCGTCGTGTCGATTTCGACGTCAAGCGCGTCGCGACGCAGCTCTCGGAGTGTGGAATACCCGGCAGCATGCGGCTCATCGCGACCCTGCGCCGCCATCGTTACAAACGCCTGACGAGCATCATTCCATGAGCGAGTTCGCGCTACAGATCGACGGCTTGGTGAAGCGGTATGGCGAATTTATTGCGGTCGACGGGATCTCGATGAACGTGCCGCAGGGGGCGTTCTTCGGGTTTCTCGGCCCCAACGGCGCCGGCAAGACGACGACGATCGGGGCGTGCGTCGGGCTCGTGCGTCCGACTTCGGGAAAGATTTCGATCTTCGGATTCGACACCGAACGGCAGTGGAGGGAGGCTCGGCGCCTGATCGGGCTCTGTCCGCAAGAGATTAATCTCGATCGTTACCTTTCGATACGAGATATCCTGATCTATCAGGCGGGCTACTTCGGGCTGCGCGGAGCGAAGGTGCGCGCGCGTGCCGACGACTTGCTCGAACGTTTCTCGCTGGCGGATAAAGCGAATGGCGAGTACACGAAACTCTCCGGCGGTATGAAGCGACGATTGATGATCGCGCGTTCGCTGATCCACGAACCGAAGCTTCTGGTTCTCGACGAACCGACGGCGGGGGTGGATGTGGAGCTGCGCCTCGAGTTGTGGGATCTTCTCCGGCGACTCAATGCCGATGGAACGACGATCGTTCTGACCACGCATTATTTAGAGGAGGCCGAGGCGCTCTGCAAACGCATCGCCATCGTTCGCGCGGGGCGGATCGTCACCGAACAAGATACGAGCGATCTCGTTCGCGATCGCGACCTGCAAGACGTGTTTTTGGAGTTGACGCGATGAACGCCGTTAATTGGGTGGGCTTGCTCACCGTGGCGAAACGCGAAATCGTGCGCTCGTTGAAGGTAATCAATCAGGTGGTATGGCCGCCGGTGATCACCACCTTGCTCTACGTGTTCATCTTCGGTCTCGCGATCGGAAGCCGCATCCAGAACGTCGGGGGTGTGAGTTACGCGCAGTTCCTCATCCCCGGCCTGATCATGCTGCAGACGATCTCGACGGCGTACGACGAGTGTGCGAGTTCGTTTTTTCAGGGGCGATTTATGAACTCCATCCAAGAGTTGTTGGTCGCTCCGCTCGCCGCGGGAGAGATCCTCGTGGGGTTTCTCATGGGAAGCCTCGCTCGCGCCTTTCTCATCGCCATTCTCATCGGCGGGCTCGGCGTTCTTCTGGTCCACGCGGTGCCTCAAAATTGGTGGCTCGCGGTCCTCTGCATCGTGCTCGTTACGACGCTATTCTCGTCGTTGGGATTGATTTTTGGATTGATGGCCGAACGCTTCGATCATATCGCCGCCTTCGTAACTTTCGTCATCACGCCGCTCACGTTCGTCGGTGGGGTCTTTACCTCGGCGACGATGTTGCCGGCGAATCTTCGTGCGGTCGAACTCTTCAATCCGATCTTTTATATCATCGATGCATTTCGGTATAGTTATACCGGCAGCGGTTACCTTCCACTTGGCTATTCGCTTGGCGCGATCGCGGTGCTCGCGGCGATCTCGGTGAGCGTCGCCCTTCGCCTCATCGCAATCGGTTACAAGCTCCGCGCGTAGCCGATCTCATTCCTGCGGCGCGTCCGCCTCGCCCTTTTGGGGATCTCGGCGCGCGAGGAAACGTTGCAGGAGGTATCCGAGCAGCACGACGCCCCAGAGCCAACGATTGACGAGCAGCATCGGCGCTATGGCGATGGCGATGGCGAGCGCGGCAAAAAACAACGTCAATATTTCGGAACGCACGCCATCGCCCCAGTTCGGAGTTGGGGCGTCGCTCGACGCCGGGACCGGCGCGTGAGGAAAGAGCGCGTGAAGTTTTGCGGCGTAGGCATCGTATTCGGCGCCGAAGCGATCGTGGAGCACGGCGCTTTCGTGGCGCGAAAGCGCCGTAACAAAAAGAAGCATCGCCACGACGAGTATGGGGATGCCCGACGGCGGCATCAAAAGCGCTATCCACGGAAGCATCAGCAGGTTGCCGAGGTAGAGAGGATTGCGTAGATAGCGAAATGGCCCCGCGACGATGAGGCGGCTCGCCGAGGCGTCGGCCGCCCAGACCGTCGACGCACGCAGATAGGCGGCGCCCCAACACCGCAACCAGAACGTCGCGATCGGAAAGAGTGCGGCGATGGCGAAAACGAGCCGAAAGCGTTCGATCCCGTTGTCGCCCGCGAGTTGCCAGGCCGTAGGCAACGTCGATTGACCGCTCGCGTTCGAGATGCCGTATGCGAGATAGAAGCTCAAGAAGACGATGAGGAACATCATGAGCCCGCGCATGCGGTACCAGAGTGGGGACGAGGTCATCGTGCGGAATCCTTATCGAGGAAGAAGGGATTTTCGTTGCGTTCCCATCCGACGCGCGTCGGTGGCCCGTGCCCCGGAAAGACGGCGGTATCGTCGGGAAGCGTGAAGAGTTCGCGACGTATACTCGCGAGGAGGTCGGCGTAGCCGAAGCGATCGCCGAAGCAAGCACCGACGCTGCCGGCAAAGAGCGTGTCGCCGGTAAAGAGCAGATCGTCGATGAGAAAACAGGAGGAACCGTCGGTGTGCCCCGGCGTCGGGAGCGATGCGATGGCGGTCGCGCCGAATGCGAGCCGCTCCCCTTTTCGCACGGGGAGCGCCCGCTTCGCGAGCGCTCCGATCGCAGGTGCGTCGATTTCGTGCATGACGATACGCGCATCGGGATAGGCGGTTGCTACCGCTCCCGCCGCGTCGCAATGGTCGTCGTGTCTGTGCGTGACTAAAATATATTCCAGATCGATCCGTCGCTCGCGCAACCGCGCGAGGAGTACCTCCGGGTCGCCCGCCGGATCGACGAGCGCGGCGCTTCCGCCCTCTGCCGATGAGTACGCGATATATCCGTTGCTCGGATGCGGTCGTTGGGCGTGTCGACGAACGCGTGGAGTGGCGACCTCGCCGGGATACCACGCCCCTGCCACGCGCTGCTGAAATCGGCGCGCATCCATTCCGAGCGCTGCCGCGAGCCGGGCGGCTTCGTCGGCATTCGGGAAGGCGCGCTCCGCGAGCCAGCTTTCGAGGGAGGTTGTTGCGATATTGGTCGCTTTTGCCAGCGCTTGTGGATCGAGGCGCTGCCCGCGCATCGTTTTCCGTAGCACGTCTCCGACCGTATCTTCAAGCTCGATTTTCGGCCACTCGTTCATCGGAAGGCTCTTCGACGTTGCGCTGGCACGTTGCTCCCCGCGCAACCGGAGCACTCGCCCGTGCGGTCGAAGAGAGCGTCATGGAACGTGTAACGATTATCGGCTCCGGCCCCGCCGGTCTCACGGCAGCGATCTATGCCGCGCGTGCGAACCTCGAACCGCTCGTCCTCGCTGGTGGCCTCTACGGAGGGCAGTTGATGCTGACCACCGAGGTGGAGAACTACCCGGGCTTTCCGGACGGAATCTTAGGCCCCGAATTGATGGAGCGTTTTCGCGCCCAAGCGGAGTCGTTTGGCGCCCGCATTCTCAACGAAGATGCCGTGAGCGTCGATTTTTCGCAGCGCCCTCTGGTGGTGCGAACCGCCGAGAAGAGCTACGAATCGCGGACAGTCATCGTGGCGACCGGTGCGAGCGCTCGCTGGCTCGACGTTCCAGGCGAGGAACGTCTCCGCGGACGCGGCATTTCGACCTGCGCGACCTGTGATGGCGCATTCTTCCGCGAGAAAGAGATCGTCGTCGTCGGCGGCGGCGATTCGGCGATGGAAGAAGCGATCTTTCTCACCCGTTTCGGGAGCCGCGTGACCGTGATCCATCGTCGCGACTCATTACGGGCGAGTAAGATCATGGCCGAACGTGCCGTGAATAATCCGAAAATCGACTTCATCTGGAACACCGCCGTCGAAGAAGTTCTCGGCGAGGAGAAGATGACGGGGCTCCGGTTGCGCAACCTCGTCGATGGGACGCTCTCGGATTTCAAAGCCGACGCGCTTTTCATCGCCGTCGGCCATACGCCGAACACCTCGATCTTCGCCGGACAACTCGATCTCGATTCGCACGGCTACATCATCTCGCCGAACGGCACGCTTACCAACGTCGAGGGTGTATTCGTCGCCGGCGACGTGAACGATATCCGCTACAAACAGGCGATCACCGCGGCCGGTGCTGGCTGCCGCGCCGCGATCGACGTAGAGAAGTATCTCGAGGCGCACGAACTCGACGCCGCCGCGGTCCTGTAAGCGCCGTCATCGCACGGCGCGCGCTCTGTCACGCCGAGTAGCGCGGCCCTTGTCACGCCGAGTAGCGCGGCCCATGTCACGCCGAGTAGCGCGGCCCATGTCACGCCGAGTGGGCTGCGTAGCAGCCGTATCGAGGCGGCGTACCGAGGCGCGAGTGCTGAGGCGCTCCCGCGCGACTGCAGCGCACCGCTCCGAGCTAGACGCTCGCGGCTCGGATGTGGGGAGTGAGGGTAC
>JAJYHP010000149.1 GCA_021784715.1 bacterium | reverse complement strand
CGAACGCATGCCTTGCGCGTCGATCGCCGCGCGATGATTATCGCCGGCGGCGAACGCCGCTCTTCGCAGAGTTCGTTCGCGCGCCGGATCGTCGAAACGCTGCTCGCTCCACGCAATACCGCGCGCCGTTGTACGCTCGCGCTCGACGGCGCCAAAGGGCGCGTGCATCTGCTGCTGGGCGGCAGCGATCGTCGCTTGCATCTCGTCGCGCTCTGCGCGCCCGGCGTGCGCGGTGAGGTGGAGCGCGCCCTGCGCGAGGTGCGCTACGCACTTGCGGCGCGGGGGATTTTGGCGACGAGCGATCTGCGGGAATTCGCGTAAATGAACGGCGTCGGTATCGATACCGCGCGCGCGTTCGAGCGTATCGAGGAAGCGAAACAGCGCGTCGGGCGCGCATTTACCCCCGGGTCGGCGGCGCGGGGTGGAGATATCGCTTCGCACGCGGTAGCGCAACGCACGCTCGATCCGCTGAGCGTGGCGGCGCCCGAGGGCGCGCTGTTCGTCGTGCGAATGCGCGACGGATCCGCTGCGTATACGCACGACGGCGGCTTCTCACTGCGCGACGGCGCGCTCGTCGACGGCAACGGCGATGCCGTGCTCGGATTCGCTCGCCCCTGTGCAGCGTTAGCGCCGCTCGAGATCGATTCCGTCGATCGCGCGATGCACGAAGTGCGCAACATCCGTCTCGATGCCGACGGAGGGTTGCGTTACGATCGCGATATCTTCGATCCTCGCACGGGGCGCACGCAGCGAGAGAGCGTCCTCGCCGGTCGCCTCGCGCTCGCGCGCTTTCCCGCCGGAAGCCGCTTGCGCGCACTCGATGCGCGGCGCGAACGCGCGCCCGACGGCGTTACCGCGCATCTCGGCGCGCCCGGGGAACGCGGTTTCGCCGCGCTGACCCCGCATGCGCGCGCTCGCAGCGGCGTGGAGATCGACGCGAGCCTCTCGCGGCTGCAAGATGCCTATCTGCAATTGGAGGCGTTACTCGCGGCTCATAAAGCGCAGGGCTCGGTTGCGAAGACGACGATGGATCTGTTGAAGTGAAGTTTCTCTCCTTATCCGAGCGCGGTGAGGACGGCGTGCGCGAGCTCCGCTGGGAGCGGCGTTCGCTGTTACCGCTCTCCGCTGCGGCGCTCGTTGCGGCGAGCGTTCGCGAACGATTGCAAGGCGCGCTCGGGGCGGTCGAGGTTCGACTCCTCGCCCCGCGTATTCCCGACGACGGCGGGTGGCGCGTATTGCGAGCCGGGGCGCGCATCGACGGGCTCTCCGGTCCGCTCGGGGTCGCCGCGTTCGTCACCCGCCCCGAGGAATTGCGCTCGCTCGTCGGGCTTGCATTCGGCACGACGATTCCCGCAAGTCGTGCGCTTTCGGTGGTTGAAGCGGAGGTCTTCGAACGCTTTCTGCGCCTCATCGCCCCGGCGCTCGCAGCGCTCTGCGGCCCCACGAGCGCGCCGCTCGAAGCGATGGGCGAACGGTCCTTCAGCAGTTACTTCGAGCTGTTGGTCGAGGGCGGCGCCTGCGGCCGGCTCGGGGTTGCGCTGGAGCACGAGCCCCGGCCGGGGGCTCCGCATGCCGCGCCGATCGAGCGAATCGGCGAGATCGAACTCGCTCTCTCCGCGCGTGCGGAGTGCGCGGAGTTGCGCGCCGCGGAGATCGCCGCCTGGGCACCGGGGGCGTTCGTCCCGCTGCGCCGCCGAGATATTGCGCTGCTCGCCGACGGGGAGCCGCTCGCGCGCGGCGAACTGGGAGTGCGCAACAATCACTTTGCCGTCGCGATCGGTCGCGGCGCGACTACTTCGAGCGATTGAGGGAACGATGGCGAGTAACCACGGCACGCAAAAGAATATCGATGTTCTCCTGCACGTACCGATGCAGGTGACCGCCGAATTGGGCAAGACCAAAATGTCGGTGGAAGACATTCTGAAGATCGGCACGGGGACGATCATCGAACTCGACCGGCTCGCCGGCGGCCCGGTCGATCTGCTCGTCAACAATAAACTCATCGCGCGCGGCGAAGTGGTCGCCGTCGATGAGAATTTCGGCATTCGGGTGAGCGAACTGATCGCGAGGCCGCCCGCACCATAACCGACCTTTCGGAAGTATCGCGGCAATAAAAGGGTAACCCCTCGGGGTTACCCTTCGTGCATGAATAGCGCATTGCCGTTGCTCGCCGGGCCCCACGCTACGGTGTCGCTCGACGTTCTGCTCTCGTTAGCGTTTTTTGCCGTGCTGCCGCTCGTGCTCGTTATGTGCACATCGTTCGTGCGCATCGTCGTCGTCCTCTCGCTCGTGCGCTCGGCGATCGGGGCTTCGGCGCTGCCGCCGAATACGGTGTTGACGGGTTTGGCACTTGTGTTGACGATGCTCGTCATGGCGCCGACGATGCAGCAGATTCAAAATGCGGCGCTCGCCCCACTGCAAGCGGGCCGCATTTCGCAGGGCGTCGCCTTCGAGCGCGCGGTCGTCCCGTTGCGGTCGTTTATGCTGCGCCAGACCCATCTCGCCGATATCGCGTTGTTTACCCGCGCCGCTCGGCTGCCGCGGGTCGCGCCGGTTGCGACGCCGTTGACGGTACTGATTCCGGCATTCGTCGTCGGCGAACTGCGCAGTGCGTTCGCGATCGGTTTCGCACTCTATCTTCCGTTCGTCGCCATCGATCTTGCGGTGGCGGCGACGCTGATGGGGCTGGGAATGATGATGCTCTCGCCGCCGGTCGTTTCGCTACCGATAAAACTGTTGCTCTTCGTGATGGTCGACGGCTGGGCGCTGCTCTGCGGAGGTGTTCTCAGTTCGTTTCGTTGACAGTACGCTAGTAGCGGAGTATGATGGATGAAGCGCGAGTTCGACGGAGTCGAGTGGGACGAAGAAAAAAGTGCCCGGAACGAAGATCTTCGCGGTTTCGGTTTCGACGTAGCAGCCGACGTGTTCGCCGGAGGCTATATCGAGGCATCGTTACCGTGATTTGGACTCCTCGCGGGATGAAACGGCGCATTATTTCCGCCCGTCCTTCATCGAGAAAAGAGCGAGATATCTATCGTGGCCATCGTGAAAAAGAAACGCTCGGAGCTTGGATGCGCAAGCCTGCCGAAAGGATTCAAGCGGCCGAGCGAAGCGCAAATCCGGCAATGGAAAAGGGAAGACGGAGATGAGGATTTCGAGTTTTCCGATTTTCGATACGTCCGCAACGTAAATGTACGAGCTCTCCGTGACCGTCTCGGCCTAACGCAGGAAGAATTTGCACGGCGCTATCGTTTTCCGCTGCGGAGCCTACAGGAGTGGGAGCAGGGGCGGAAGCGGCCCGCTCCGGGGACAATGACGCTATTGCTTGCGATTTCGCGAGCCCCTAAGGCGTTGGCCGACGCGCTTTCGTGAGCGGAGGGAGGCGTCGTGGCAAGGGTTCGGTAGTTCCACCTGGGGCATTGCCAGAGTGACTTCGGGGCACGCATCGATGATGCCGTGGGGCTCTCGCGATTGACTAGCTTGCCGCCGCGATCGCTTCAACAACGTGCGGCTCGATCGGAAGCGACGAATCCGTGTAGCCCTTGAGAATTGCCGCTTGCGAGGAAGTGTCGGGTGCGTGTTTGAGCACGTGATTCATGCCTTGCACGATGAGCAGCGTGGCGGACGGATCGGCGTGTTTGAGGAGGTTCGCATCGGCCAGGCTGACCTGTATGTCGGCAGTACCTTGCACGATCGTCGCCGGAATTTGGAGTTTGGCTATTTCGATTGCAGGATCGTAGGTAAACCAAGAGATCAGGTACGGCTGGACCGACGGCCGGAAAAGCGACGCTAACTCCATCGGCGGATTCGGAACCGTATGGCCTTGCGAGAGTTGCGTTATAGTAGCATCGGCTTGCGCGTATAATGCAGCCGGAAGCTTTGGCTTGAGTTGCTCGCGCAGGATCACCGGAGCCGGCCTGCCGGCACCTTCGAGGCTCACGTACGCGGTCGCCGGTGCATGCTGGACCGCGAGCATTCCGAGCAGAGAGCCTTCGCTGTGCCCGGCCACCACAATCTTCGAAAAGCGCTTATCGACCGCGAGCATACGCACCCACGCCGCAGCATCGTCGGCATACATGTCAAACCGGAGATCGATCTCCGCCGGACCGGCTGCCGCGCTGGCAGCAACGCCTCGCTTGTCGTAGCGGACCGTCGCGATGCCGCGTGCGACGAGCGCCGCAGCAAGCAACGCATAGGAATCAGGTTGAACGACTCCACTGTTGCCGTTGCGATCGGTTGGTCCGGATCCGGCAATAATCAATACGACCGGAGAGGGGAGCTTCGTCGGGAGGGTGAGCGTGCCGCAAATCGAGCCCGTCGCCGTCGTGAGGGTGATATCAGAGTCTGCGGCTTGAGCGATGCCCCACAGCGATGCGGCAACCATGCTGCCGCCCGTGGTGGTGATGAACGTCGTGCGTTTCATTGGAGCTCTCCTATGAGCCGTTCGGCCCGAAACCTTCGATTTTTTTGTAGAGAACGTATGAGTAGATGACCGGCACGGCGACAACGAGTGCGATGATGGCAGTAAAGACCAGCGGATTCAAACCGACGATGCCTTCGACGATCAGTGCGATGCCGCCCAAAGCAAGCGTCCAGCCGGCGAGGCGGTGGGTTCTACTCCAAACCTCGTCGCTGGCGAGTGTCCACGGCGTTCGCACGCCGATGAAGAAGTTCTTTCGCAGCTTCGACATGTAGTTGCCGATGAAAATCAGCAGCACGCCGACGAGTGACGGAACGACGGTTTGTATGCGAATCGCGGCGCCGGTGGCTGCCTGCAAAATGACGACGTGCAATGCAAGGAAAACCGCGAGGATCCCGATGACGACCAAATTGAAGGCTCCGATCGACTCACCGAGGCTAAACTGCCTGGGCGAAATCCGCGGCAAGATCGGGAGCAAGCTCCACATGAATGCCATGATGAGCGGCATCATCGCGAGGCCCCAAAACCGCGGCATGTAGCCGTTGACGCGGCCGGCTGCATCCCAGTGCGAGGGCATGCTCGGCGGAACTCGACTGTAGAAGAATGCCGAAACCCCAGCGGCAATGATGACGAGACACAACCCGACGATAAATGCTTGACGACGATTCATGCGCTTGACTCCCTACCGCGTCCCGAGCAGGTCCAGAAGAAATCTCGATACATCCTCGAGGACCGACGTATTCAGCGAATAGACGATGCTTTGGCCGCGTCGCTCGGTTCGCACGAGATCGGCGGCTTTGAGTAGCGAAAGATGGTGCGACATCGAGGGAGCCGAGAAGTCGAACTTACGGGCCAACTCGCCGGCCGTCATGGACCCCCGTTGGAGCAACCGAAGAACTCGGCGTCTGCTCGGATCCGCCAGAGCCTTAAATACCTCTTCCTGACGCATATCTTTCGCTATGATATTTAGGCAATCATCTAAACATCCCCTTCCGAGATCGGGTTCCGTGCTGCCAAATAGGAGCGCACCGAGTTCGTCGTATAGCGTTCCCGAGACGCGTGAGCTCACCTCACTCCCAAAAGGAGCTCGCGAGTCCACCTCATAGCGCCAGGGACGACGCGGAGGCGTTATCTCGAGATTTCGCTAACGACCGGGCATGGATATTGCCGGGCAGCTTGCGAGCCGCCGTCCGTTCTTTTCGTTCGAGTTCTTTCCGCCGAAAGATGATGCGGGGCGAGAAGCGCTCTTCGCGACGATTGCCTCGCTCGAGGCGCTCGGCCCGGCTTTCGTCTCGATCACGTACGGCGCGGGCGGCTCGACCCGCGCGCGCACGGTCGAATTGGCAAAGCAGATTGCCGAGCGCACGGGCATCACCGTGCTCGCGCACGTCACTGCTTTCGGGCAGAGTCGCGCCGAGTTGCGCGCGCTCTTCGACGACCTCAGCCGCGCCGGCATTCGGAACGTTCTTGCGTTACGCGGCGATCCTCCGCGCACCGGCGAAGATGTTCGCAGCGATTTTGCCTATGCGAGCGATCTCATCGCCTATCTCGTTCGGACCTGCGATTTCTGCATCGGGGCGGCGTGCTATCCGGAGGTGCATATCGAGGCAACGAGCCCCGAGGACGACCTAACGCATCTTGTCGAGAAAGTCGAAGCGGGGGCAAAATTTCTCATCACGCAACTCTTTTTCGATAACGAGAAATACTTTTCGTTCGTCGAGCGAGCGCGTGCGGCGGGCGTACGCGTACCGATTCTGCCGGGCATCATGCCGATTACCAACTACGACCAGATCGCGCGCTTTACGAAGATGTGCGGCGCGACATTCCCACCGAAATTGATCGCCGAATTGGAGAAGCAGCGCGAACACCCCAAGGCGATCGAGGATCTCGGCGTCGCCTATGCGGCGGTGCAGGCGATGGAGCTTCTGCGCGGCGGCGCACCGGGCGTGCATTTCTACACGCTCAATAAATCGCCGGCCGCCAGAGCGATCGGCTCGGCGTTGCTCGCGGCGAGCGCCTGGCGCCCGCTCTTCAAATAGGGGAACGCCGCCGCCGTTTCTTAGGTCGAGAACGAGCCGACCGGCAGCGGGGAGCAAAGCTGATACGCCGTTTGCCCTTGCACCAACGAGACCGTCCACGTATAACCCGTCGGTAGCGTTTGGTTGAGATTGCCCGAATAAAAGAAGTCGGACTGGAACGGATGATATCCGGTGGGGTCGGCGACGGCGGTTAAACCGTTGCTCGTGAGCGACTGGCCGCCTCCGCTACTCTGCACCTGTAGCGACCACGAGCTCGGGGAGACCGCGAGTGCGTTACTGTTGCCGTTTACGACGATCTCCACCGAGCCGACGTTGCTTGCATTGGTTTGGTTCTGCGGGCGTGCGAGTTGAACTTGTGCGCCGGGGTTGCACTGAATGACGCCGCCGTAGGGTGTGCCGGCGGTGTTCCCCGAGGTTCCGCTGCAAGCCGTTGCCGCGAGCAGCAACGACGCGAGAGCGCCGAGCGCGATCCCGCGATGGATCTGCCGATTCATTGAAAGCATGCCCGATCGCTCCGTTCTTTATCGGCGGTGCGTTGTGCCCCGCCCGGTCGCAAGCCTAGTTGCTTCTGCCTTCCGACGTCTGAGCAATTTGAACCAGTCGCGTGAAGCCGCCTCGTCGACACGGGCCTTGGACGCCTTCCTCGGCGTGACATCGGCGTAACATCGCAGACATCGTTTCGTAGCAGCGCTCGCGTACGCTGGGCCGGTGGATGCCTTCGGCGAACTTCTCCGATCGTGTGCGATGCTGGTAGCGACAATGGTCCTGCCGGTTCTCGGCATCGCTGCCGTCGTCGGCACCGCCGTGGCGATCCTCCAAGCGGCGACGCAGATACAGGAACAGACGCTGGTGCTGCTCCCCAAGACGCTCGCCGTCGGCGCGGCGTTGCTCGTGCTCGGCGGCCTCGATCTCCATCTCTGCGCTCAGCTCTTCTTGCGAGCGCTCGCAGCGATCCCCGAACTCACGCGATGATCCTGATGCTGCTGATCTTTGCACGCGCGCTCGGCTTCTGCGCGCGGGCTCCGGGGCTCGTCCATCCAAGCGTTCCAGCGCTCGTGCGCGTGGGAATCGCGGGGGCGCTTGCCTTCGCTCTCGGGGCACCGCGTGCCGGGCTCACCGGCGCTCCGCTTCCGATCCTCGGCTTCTCCGTCGCGCTTGCGCTGGAGTTCGGAATCGGAAGTGCGATCGGTATCGGTTGCTCGTTGCTCTACGATGCGGCGTATATCGCCGGACGTCTGCTCGACGATTACGTCGGCGTCCATGCCGTCGCGCCGAGCGTCGCGCTGGTAGCGCCGAGCGGCTTCGGGCGCCTATGGTCGCTGGCGTTTACCGGTGGATTCTTTTTGCTCGGAGCGTATCGCCCCGTGCTTGCGGGATTCGCCGAATCGCTGCAGCGTCTGCCGCCCGGTGCGGCCTTTCCGGTCGCAAGCGCGCTGCCGCTGGTGCTGTGGTACGTTCGTAGCATCGTCGTCGTCGCTGTGCAGATCGCCGCGCCGGCAATCGCGTTGGCGTTCGCGGTGCAGATCGCGCTCGCTGCGGTCGCGCGCACGATTCCGCGTTTCGTGAATTACGCGTTGGCGTTTCCGCTTGCATTCGGCGCGGTGACCGTTGCGACGGCACTCGCACTCGAACTCACGGCGATGCGGGCAGGGACGCCGCTGCTGCCGCCGGGGATGGGACGATGAGCGAGAGCGCGGGCGAGCGCTCCTTCGAAGCGACGCCGACACGGCTGCGGAAATCGCGCGAACGCGGCGAGGGTCCGCGTTCGAACGATCTCTCCGCGCTCGCGGCCTTCGGCGCCGCATTCCTCGCGCTGCTCGCGGTCGTTGCACCCTTGAGCGGCGCGCTCGCTGCGGCGCTGCGCGCGGCGCTCGCCGGGAACGAAAGCCTCGCGCCGTTCGTGCAGATCGCGAGCCTGGCGCTCTTGCCGATGGCGGCTGCGGCGACCGGAGCCGCGGCGATCGGCATCGCACAGGGCGGCGGGCTGCGCGTCGTGGCGCTCAAGCTCGCTTGGAATCGCCTCGCTCCGCACGAGAACCTCAAACGAATCCTCTCGCGCGAGACGGCGATCGCATTATTGCGCGTTCCGTTTGCGGGGATCGTTGCCGCGATCGCCGTCGCACCATCGTTCCTGGCCCTCCTCGGCTCCGCGTTGCGGGAGGCAGCGCCGTCGCAGGTCGCCGCGCAAGCCTGGCATGCCGTTGTCGCGGCGGTCGGCGCGGCACTCGCGGTCG